>NZ_VKJP01000365.1 GCF_007280575.1 Streptomyces benahoarensis | reverse complement strand
ATGAGCGTCTCGTGGGCTCGGAGATTTGTATAAGAGACAGCCTCGACACCGGGGCGTTCGGCCGGGTCCTTCGCCGTCAGGGCGGTGATGAGCTCCCGCAGGCCACTGGTGGCGTGGGTCATCCCGGGGAGCGGGGCGAGCAGGACGGCGGACAGGGTGTCGCTCCGGGACTCGCGGCGGAACGGCGGCGCGCCCTCCACCGCGTGGAACAGGGTCACCCCGAGAGAGAACAGGTCCGAGGCCACGCCGCCCGACCGGCCGTCGGCGCGCTCCGGTGAGGTGTACTCGAAGGACCCGACGAAGGCACCGGGAGCCGTGATCGTCTCGTCCCCGAGCACCCGCGCGATCCCGAAGTCCGCCAGCAGCACCCGCCCGTCATCGGCCAGCAGCACATTGCCCGGCTTGATGTCGCGGTGCACGACCGCCGCGGCGTCCGCCGCGCGCAGGGCCGACAGCAGGGCCGCGGCGATGTGCGTGACATGGCCGGGAGCCAGCGGACCGTGCGCCAACTCCTCCCGCAGGGAACGGCCCTTGACCAGCTGCATCACCGTCCACGGCACGCCGTCCTCGATCACCACGTCGTAGACGGTGACGACGTTGGGGTGGTCGGCGAGGGCGGCGGCGGTGCGGCCCTCGCGCTGTGCGCGGGCCAGCACCTCTTCCCGCTCCTCGGTGGACGCGGCCCGCAGCCGGACCTCCTTGACGGCCACCGAGCGGCCCAGCAGTTCGTCCCGCCCCTCCCAGACCCGCCCCATGCCGCCGGACCCGGCCTCGTCCAGCAGGCGGTACCGCCCCCCGATCAGCCGCCCCGGCGTGCCCTCCTGCGTCACAGCCCTCGCCCCTCGTAGCCGACACCGCACGTGTCCGTCGTCGCCGACGTCGTAAGAACTTGTCGTAAGAACGGCGACGATACCGACCGTGCCGGGCGCCGGGGGCGGCGACGACGCGTTCCTGTGCCCCGGTTCAGGCCAGGGCGGCGGCTCCGGGTGGGAGATGGACCGTCATGATCAGGTGGCAGGTTCCGGTGCCGGAGCCGCGGTAGGCGTGCGGGACGTCGGCGTCGAAGGTGGCGGTCTGGCCCGCGGCGACGGGGTACTCGGTGCCGTCGACGACCAGGGTCATCCGGCCCGTGGTGACGCTGACCGTCTCGACGACCTGGGCCCGGTGCGGATGGCTGGGGTACTCCTCGTCGGGCTCCAGCCGCCAGCGCCAGACCTCGACCGGCGCCGGGCCGGAGGTCGTCAGCAGGAGCCGCGCCTCGCCGCCGTGCGGCCCGGTCCACAGCGGCGCCACGGCGTCGGCGGACGCCACCCGGACCCGGCCCTCGGCGGGCCCCTCCAGCAGGGCGGAGACCGGGACGCCGAGGGTGTCGGCCAGCCGGACCAGGGTGGCGAAGTTCGGATTGCCCTGGGCCTTCTCCAGCCCCACCAGGGCGCCCTTGCTCACCTGCGCACGCCGCCCCAGCTCGTCCAGGGACAGACCGGCGCGGCCGCGCGCCGCCCTGACGTTGTGCGCGAGCGTCCGCAGGGCAGCCGCTGTCCCGTCCATCCGATCACCCTCCGCCTGCCGGCCGCCGGGCCACCGGTGGCCGCCGCCTGTCACGAGCGGAACGCCGCCCTGCACCCCGCGGTCGGTCGATTGACACGCTGCGGTCGTTTGGTTGTACGGTTCGGTCGTTCCGTTGTCATAGTAAGGGAAGTGCCGTGATCGCTCTGCTGCTGGCCCTGGGCAGCTCCCTCGCCTATGGATGCGCCGACTTCCTCGGCGGTCTCGGCGCCCGGAAAGCCCATGTGCTGCGCACCGTGATGATCGCGGCTCCGGCCAGTCTCACCGTCGAGCTGCTGCTGTGGCCGCTCCTCGGCGCCGAGTTCAGCCCCGGCGCCCTTGCCTGGGGCGCCGCCTCCGGAGTCGCGTCGGCCGCGGTCTTCGCCCTGCTCTACCGGACCCTGGCGATCGGCCCGATGAACGTGCTGTCGCCGGTGACCGCTCTGGTCTCCGCCGCACTGCCGGTCGCGGTGGGCCTGCTCCAGGGGGAACACCTGGGCTCCGCCGCCCTGGTGGGACTGCCGCTCGCACTGATCGCGGTGGTGCTGGTCAGCGCCGGGCACGGCGCCGGTTCGGCCCGCCCCTCCCGGACCGCGCTGCTGCTGGCCTTCGGCGCGGGCGGCGCCATCGCCCTCCAACTGGTCTTCCTGCACCAGGCGCCGTCCGACAGCGGCGTGGCACCGCTGATCATCGGCCGGGCGGTCTCCTCGGCCGTCACCCTCACCGCGGCGGGGCTGCTGCGCCACCGGCTCGGCACGGAACGCCCCGCCTACGCGATGTCGGTGGGCGCGGGCGCGCTCGACTCGCTGGCGAACCTGCTGTTCCTCCTCGCCGCCCGCAGCGGCGACCTCGCCGTCGTCGCCGTGCTCACCGCCCTCTACCCGGCCGGTACGGTCCTGCTGGCCCGCGGCGTGCTCGCCGAACGCATCCACCGGGGCCAGCTCGTGGGCCTGGGCGCCGCCGCCGTCGCCGTCGGCCTCCTCGCCCTGGCCTGACGGACCCCGGCCCGACCCGCACGGGGGCGCCGCAACCGGCCGCCCCCGCCCGCCGGACCTCTCCGTTCCCGGCGCGGCCGAACCCCTCACCCCTCCGGCGCGTACGGCCACCGGCGGAACGCCGCGCTGAACCCGAACGGGTCACGCGCGGCCGGGCCGGTGGTCAGGTCCGGCCGGAGCCCTTGTGGAAGTCGGCGGTGAACGCCTTCTCGATGCCGCCGACGATCGCGGAATCGTTGACGATGATGCCGAGTTCGCGGTTGTGGTTGAGAGAATTGGAGGAGAAGTTCTCCGATCCGGCGAATACCTTTTCACCGGACGTGCCGTCGTCGACGACGATCGCCTTGGCGTGAATGTAGTAGCCGGTGGAGCTGGTGTACGTGGTGACCTTTCCGCCCGCCGCGGTGACCTTCTTCAGCTGCTTGCTGTACTTCGAGGACTGGTTCTCCGCGACGACACGGACGGCGACACCGCGTTTCTCGTCCGCGACGAGCGCGTTGACGAGAGTGGTGTCGCCGAATTCCTCCTCCTGGACGTCCAGACTGTGCCTGGCGTCCTTGATCAGCGCCAGCAGATGGCTCTGTGAGTCGGTGGGCGACCAGACCAGATCGGTGCCGTCGGACGGGGTGACGGATTTTTTCGCGTAGTCGGCGTCGAAGACCTTCTCGATGGCCTTCACATCGGCCGCGTCGTGATCGAAGACGCCGTAATCGCGGGAGGTCGGATAGTACGTGGTATCGAAGTTTCCGGTGCTGATGTACGACGTGGCGCCGTCGACGGTGATCGTCTTCTGGTGGGTGTAGACGTACGACGGGGACGAGTACGTCACCCCGGCACCGGCGGCGGACAGCGCCTTGTAGGCGGCGCCGTCGATGTCCGTGTGCTGCGCGTCGAAGACCGCCCGCACCTTCACACCCGCCTTTTCCTTCTTCACCAGATCGTCGACGAGGGTGGTGTCGCGCAGCTCATAGATCGTCACGTCGATCGTTTTCCTGGCCGAGTTGACGAACGCGTAGATCGCGCTTTCCTTCTGGTCCGGCAGGACCACCAGGGAATGGGTGCTCGCGGTATGGGCGGCGGGAACGAGGGAACTCACCGCGGCCATGGCGCCTGTGGCGAGAGTGGTTGTGAGACTACGGATGGGGCTCACCGGAACTCCTCACGTGGCCGGGACGGCACGCACTGCGCGTAGCGGATCCAGTAAGACACGGCGTCGGGGCGTGCTGAAGCCCGGTTCGGTGAACAACGGGGCAGGATGAGGTAAAGGCAGCCCATGAACTCACGCAGAGTCAATTATCCCTGATGTTCGGCGCGTTGACGGTACGGTGCAGCGGGGAGGCCGCGCATTCTCGTTCGCATGCGCTCGGGGTGTCGCCGTGCCGGGATTCCACCGTCACTCCTCCGACGGCATTCCGTTCACGTAGCGCCCGTGACGTGAGGGGAAAGTGTGCCGGCCGCCCGGATATCGCGGGGGCGGCCGACACCACCGTCAGCTCTGCTGCCGACGGACCTGCCGCATTTCACGGTCGACGCTCCAGGCGTCGGCGACCGGCCCGAGGTGGCCGAGCTTGTCGGGGTTGAGCACCCCACGGACGGTCTGGATCTGCCCGTCGAGGATGTCGAGCATCAGGGTGTGGAGCACCTTGCCGTCCGCGGTGCGGAAGACCGCGCCCGGGTGGCCGTTGATCTCGTGCGGGGTGAGCGTGATGCCGACCTGGGTCATCCAGGGGAAGACCGAGCCGAGCAGCCGGGCCACCTTCTCGGCGCCGACGACCGCCCGGGCGAACTGCGGGGCCTTGCCGCCGCCGTCGCCGATCATCGTCACATCCGCGGCGAGCACGTCCCGCAGACCGGCGATGTCGCCCTCGTGGAGCGCCGCGAAGAACCGGGACGCCAACTCCTCCTGCTCCGCCCGGACCGCCGCGAACCGCGGCCGCCCGTCCTCCATGTGCCGCCGCGCCCGCACCAGCAACTGACGGCACGCCGCCGGTGTCCGGTCCACCGCCGCGGCGACCTCGTCGAACTCGAAGCCGAACACCTCCCGCAGCACGAACACCGCCCGCTCCAGCGGGCTGAGCCGCTCCAGCAGGAGGAGCGCCGCCATCGACAGCGAGTCGGCCAGCTCCGCCGAGCGCTCCGGGTCCTGATACGGATCGCTGAGCAGCGGTTCGGGGAACCACGGGCCCACATACTCCTCGCGCCGCACCCGCGCCGACCGCAGCACATCGATGGAGAGGCGCGTCACCGCCGCCGACAGATACGCCTTGGTCGACGTGGGCCGGGTCGCCGAACGGTCGAAGCGCAGCCAGGTCTCCTGCACCGCGTCCTCGGCCTCCCCGACGCTGCCCAGAATCCGGTACGCGAGCGAGAACAGCAGCGGCCGCAGCTCCTCGAACTCCTCGACCTTGCTCACACCGATCCCTTCCCCTTGTTTTCTCTGTGGTCCTTTTCCGCCCGGCCGTACGTCGGCGCGGGCCCCTCGTGCCCGGTGCCCGGAGCCCGCGGCGGGGCACCGGGCACCGGAGTCGTTCACTGGTATTGGCCGGGCTCGTAGTCGCCCGCCGGCTGACGGGTGAGGACGTTCAGCCGGTTCACCATGTTCATGAAGGAGACCAGGATCACCAGGGCGGTCAGCTGTTCCTCGTCGTGGTGCGCGGCGGCCCGGGCCCATACCGCGTCGCTGATCCCCTCGGCCGCGTCCGCGACCCGGGTGCCCTCCTCCGCCAGTTCCAGCGCGGCGCGTTCCGCCTCGGTGAAGACCGTGGCCTCCCGCCACCCCGCCACCAGATGCACCCGCACCGCGCTCTCCCCGGCGGCCGTGGCCTCCTTGGTGTGCATGTCGATACAGACCGCGCAGCCGTTGATCTGGCTCACGCGCAGGGCCACCAGCTCCTGCGTCACGGTCGGCAGCGGCCCCTCCTTGAGCGCCTGGCCCGCGGCCATCAGGTACTTGAAGGACTTCGGGGCGTCCGGGCCGGTGGTGAAGGTCACTCGCGCGTCCATGGTGTGCTCCTCCGTGCTCGTCAGTGGCTACACACCTGGGACGAGACGGCCGGGCCGCCTGTGACACGCGCCGGTGTGACCTGCGTCTCCCCGTGCCGTCGGCCCGCCCTGCCTCTTATACACATCTCCGAGCCCACGAGACGCTCATGAAACA
>NZ_VKJP01000364.1 GCF_007280575.1 Streptomyces benahoarensis | reverse complement strand
CCCGGGGCCCGTACCCCAGGGACGCCGCCCCGATCAGCCCGCCTTGAACAGCTTCAGCAGCTCCGTCTTCTCGAACATCCGGGCCGTGTCGACGGCCGACGGCGTGCCCGCGGCCGGGTCCGCGCCGTGGGCCACCAAGACCTTCACGACCTCGTCCTCGCCCTTGAAGACCGCGCCCGCCAGCGGTGTCTGGCCGCGGTCGTTGGCGCGGTCGGCGTCGGCGCCGCGCCGCAGCAGCGCCTCCACGGTGGCCGGGTGGCCGTGGTAGGCGGCCAGCATGACCAGCGAATCGCCCTTCTCGTCGGTCAGGTTGGCCGGTACCCCGGCGTCCACGTACGCGGCGACGGTGTCCGTGTCGCCGTGGCGCGCGAGATCGAACACCTTGGCCGCGAGCTGTAGCACCTCGGGGTCGTGGGCGTGCTCGGTCGCCTCGGGCCCCTGCGGTCCGGTGTGCGCATCGCTCATGATCGCCGGCCTCCTGCTGTGATCGTCCCCAACTGGCTGTCGCCGCCACTGTAGGCACGGCCCGTGCCCGTTGTGCAGGCCGACGCCGTACGAGGAGGGAACACCACGCGACCGGAACGCCGACCGGCCGGGCGCGGGACGGACGGCCGGACGCCGGGGCCGCAGCGGGAACGCGGGGCCGCGCCGGACACCTGCCACCGGGCCCCGGCGTGCCCCGCTCCCGGGCGCCTCAGAACGCCGCCCGAACCTCCCCCACCCGGACGCCGCCGCCCAGCAGCGGCACATCCTCGATCCGGTCCAGCACCGGCGCCTCGATGCCCATCCCGCGCAGCGTGCGGGCCAGTACCGGGCCCAGGGTGCGGGTGTTCCCGTCGTCGATCTTGAAGGCGAGGGCCCGGCCATCGGGCAGGGCCAGCGCCTGGACCGCCTCCGCGCCCATCTTCGACAGCGTGCCGGGCAGCTCCCGCATCAGCCAGGTGTCCGGCCGCCGGGTCCCCGCGACGTACTCGGGGTGCGCGCGCATCGCGTCGGCGACCCGCCGCTCGGGCGTGCCCGGCTCGGCGAGGACGAAGCTCCGGAACGACCGGGCCAGACCGGTCAGCGACAGCGACATCAGCGGTGCGCCGCAGCCGTCCGTGCCGATGTGCGCCACCTCCTCGCCGCTCGCCGCGCGCACGCTCTCCAGCACCAGCTGCTGGAGCGGGTGGTCCTGGTCGAGGTAGGTCTCCGTCGGCCAGCCGTTGGCGACGCAGGCGGCGAGCATCGCGGTGTGCTTGCCGGAGCAGTTCATGGTGAGAGGGGAGCGGACCTGCCCGGATGCGAGGTAGTGCTCGGCCTCCTCGGCGTCCAGCGGGAGGTCCGGCGGCGTCTGGAGCTGCGCCGCGTCGAGCCGGAACTCGTCGAGCATCGTCCGCACGAGCTCCAGGTGGAACGCCTCGCCGGAGTGGCTGGCCGCCGCCAGCGCGAGCCGTTCGCCGGACAGCTCCAGGCCCGCCCGCAGCAGCGCGGCGGCCTGCATCGGCTTGTTGGTGGAACGAGGGAAGACGGGGGCGTCGACGTCACCGAGCGCGGTCGCGACGCTGCCGTCGGCGGCCAGCACCACCAGCGAGCCGCGGTGGCGCCCCTCGACGAAACCGGAGCGGACGACCTCGGCGAGGACCGGGGCGTCCGGAGTGGCCGGAGTGGCCGGGGACTCCGGACGGTCGGATATCGGGCGGGACGGAGACATCGGTGGGCCTTCCGGGAACGTGACCGGCCCTCCCCGGAAGGCTTGTGGCCCAGGTCAGGACAGCAGGTCGTCTACTTGCGCTTCCCCTTCACGGTACCTGCGGGCGATTTCGGTGCTGCAATCGTCGGCCATCCGCTGGAGCGACTGCCGCCGCCCGGAGACCTGCTGCTCGTACCGGACCAGCCGGGTCATCGCCTCCGTCAGCTCACCGTCCGTCCGCGCCCCCAGATCGGACAGCTCGACCTCGCCGAGCATGTCGTCGGCGAGCCGCCGGTACTCCTCACCGTGCGGCGTGCCGACCGTGACGTGCCGGGCGGACGAACGGTGGCGGGAGGGGACGTCCGCCAGGATCTCCGGCAGCCGGTCCAGCAGCGGCGGCAGCGGCGCCGCCCGGCGGGCCAGCTCCGCCCGGAGGATGTCGATCCGGCCCTGGAGCAGCCGCCGCAGATAGCTGAGATCGGCCTCCTCGCGCTGCGCGTCACGCCGCAGCACCCGCAGCTCGGGCAGGCCGGGGGTGGTCAGATCCGGCTGGACGACCGGGTGGAAGCGGTCGCGTTGCTGCGGTGGGCGGTGCTGCGACCGGCCGGCTTGGAGCATGGGGCCATCCTCGGTGCGGGCGCCGTCGGCGGGGGCCGTAGCCATGGTCGTCCAACGGGCGGCGGCCGGTGCCGGAGCGGCACTCGGGGTCGTACGGGCGGGTGGTACGGGACCGGGGATCCGCCCGGCGCCGGCAGTGCTCATGAGTGGTTCCGTCCCCTCGTCCGGTGCGGCATCCAGGGCATGTTGTCCATGAAACGCACCACGTGCACGCATCGTGCCACTCTGGGCGGTCCGTATGCAGGGCCGTGACACCCGAACGGCCCCCGGAGGCGCACGGCTGTCCGAACGCTTCACGGGCCCGGCATGATGGCGGGTATGCGAGCAGTGGTGCAGAGAGTGGACGGCGCACGCGTCGTCGTGGACGGCGAGACGGTCGGCGAGATCGTCGGCGAGGGACTGTGCGTGCTGGTCGGGGTCACGCACGACGACACGGCGGAGAAGGCGGCGCAGCTCGCCCGGAAGCTGTGGTCGGTGCGGATCCTCCAGGGCGAGAAGTCCTGCTCGGACACGGACGCCCCGCTGCTGGTCATCAGCCAGTTCACTCTCTACGGTGACGCGCGCAAGGGCCGCCGCCCCACCTGGAACGCGGCCGCGCCCGGCCCCGTAGCCGAACCGCTCGTCGACGAGGTGGTGGACCGGTTGCGGGCCCTCGGCGCCCAGGTGGAGACGGGCCGGTTCGGCGCGGACATGAAGGTGTCGCTGACGAACGACGGGCCGTTCACGGTGCTCGTCGAGGTGTGACACCCGCCGTTCCTGCCCCGGCATGACGACGGCCGCGGCCCCCGCAAGAGGGACCGCGGCCGTCGCCGTACGCGAGGGCGCCCTACGGCGCGACCACGACCTCCTGGGCCGCGGCGGTGCCCTCGGCGCTCAGCAGGGCGTCGACGGGGACGTTCCGCTTGATCAGCCCGAGGGCGATCGGGCCCAGCTCGTGGTGGCGGGCCGACGTGGTGACGAAACCGATCTGACGGCCCTCCAGGCCGTCGGCGGCGAGCCGCAACGGCGTGCCGTGCGGCGGCAGATGCACCTCGCTGCCGTCCAGGTGGAGGAAGACCAGACGGCGCGGCGGCCTCCCCAGGTTGTGGACGCGGGCGACGGTCTCCTGGCCGCGGTAGCAGCCCTTCTGGAGGTGGACCGCGGTCTCCAGCCAGCCCAGCTCGTGCGGGATGGTGCGGTGGTCGGTCTCCAGGCCCAGCCGCGGGCGGTGCGCCTCGACGCGCAGCGCCTCCAGGGCGAGGATGCCGACCGCCGGACCGTGCACGGCGGCGAAGGCGTCCAGGTCGGCGCGCGGCAGGAACAGGTCCCGGCCGTGCGGCGTCTCGCGGACGACCGTGCCCTCGGGCGCCTCGGTGATCGAACCGGCCGGGAGGTGCACCACGGCGATGTCCGCGGTGCGGTCGGTGACCTCGACGCGGTAGAAGAACTTCATGCTCTCCAGATAGGCGATCACCGCCTCCTGGTCGCCCGGCTCGGTGTGCAGCCAGGTCGTCTCCCCGTCGTCGACGAGGTAGAGCGCGTGCTCGATGTGGCCGTGCGGGGAGAGGATCAGCGCCTCGGTGGCCTGCCCGGGCGGCAGGTCGCTGACGTGCTGGGTGACCAGCAGATGCAGCCAGCTCAGCCGCTCCGCCCCGGTGACGGTGAGGACGCCGCGGTGCGAGAGGTCCACGAAACCGGAGCCGTCCGCCAGCGCGCGTTGTTCGCGGAAGAGGTCACCGTAGTGCGCGGCGACGCCTTCGTCGGGGGCCTCGGCGGGGACGGCGCCGGGCAGCGACAGCAGGGAACTCTTCATGTTGCCAGCCTACGGCCCGGCCGCCCGCCGAGGGGATCGCGGTACGGGGCCGCCCGGCCGGGCGTGGGACGGGCGCGCGGCCGGGCGTGGGACGGGCGCGCGACGGGGCGGCGGACGGGCGCGCGACGGGCACTCACGCCTCGCCGCCCGCCGCTCTCACGCCTCGCCGCCCGCCGCCTCCGCGGCGTCCTGCTGCCGGGCCGCCTTCTCCGTACAGGCGCGGCAGCGGCCGAAGATGGCGAAGTGCTTCAGGTCCGTGGTGAAGCCGAACTGTTCGCGCAGCACGGCGGCGAACGGCTCGGCCACCGACAGGTCCGCCTCGATCACGTCCGTGCAGTCCCGGCAGACCAGATGCATGTGGTGGTGGCGGTCGGCGAGGTGGTACGTCGCCGAGCCGTGCCCGAGGTGGGCGTGGCTGACCAGCCCCAACTCCTCCAGCAGCTCCAGCGTGCGGTAGACGGTGGAGATGTTCACGCTGCCCGCGGTCTTGCGCACCTCGGTGAGGACGTCGTCCGGGGTCGCATGCTCCAGTCTGTCGACGGCTTCCAGCACGAGCTGACGCTGGGGCGTCAGCCGGTAGCCGCGTTTGCGGAGGTCGCTCTGCCAGTCGGTGCTCACCACGCCCCCAGTGTAGGGAGCGCCCGGCCGCCCGAGGAGTCAGTCGGCGCGCCCGGCGGCGAGGTAGCGGGCCAGGGAGCGGACCGCCGCCGGGTTGCGGGGCGATTCGACGAGGTCGGCGTAGTCCAGCGTGAAGATCCGGCGGTGCTTGACGGCGGAGACGTGCGCCAGTGGCTTGTAGTGGAGCAGGAAGTCCTTCTTCTGCGCGGCGGTCGGGGAGCCGTAGTCGTTGATCACGATGACGTCGGGGTCGCGTTCGACGACGGTCTCCCAGCCGACGGTGGTCCAGGTGTCCTTGAGGTCCTTGGTGATGTTGACGCCGCCCGCCTTGGTGATGATGTCGTCAGGCCCGGCGAAGGCGCCCGCGGTCAGCGGCTTGTCGGTGCCGCTGTCGTAGAGGAAGACGGAGGGCTTCTTCCCGTCCGCGGCGTGCGCGGCGCGGACCTCGGCGATCTGCGCGCGGTACTCCTTGACCAGCTTCGCGGCGCGGTCCTCGACGTGGAAGATCTTCCCGAGGTTCGCCAGGTCGGTGTAGAGCGCCTCCAGCGGCGGCATCACCCCGCGGGCGCTGCCGGAGCCGCCGTTGCGGCACGACTCGGTGAGCACGTACGCGCCGATGCCGAGCTTCTTGAGGGAGGCGGGCGTGAGGTCGTTGCCCTCGCCGAAGCCGTAGTTCCAGCCCGCGAGGACGAGATCGGCGTGGGCGTCGAGCGCGATCTCCTTGGTGATCGCCTTCTTCGACAGCCACGGCACCTTGTCGTACGCGTCCCGCCAGGCGACCTGGTCGATCCGGCCCCGGTACGACGGCATGACGTACCCGGCCATCCGGTCCTCCAGCCCGAGCGCCAGCATCAGATCGGTGATGCCGACGTCGTTGGTGACGACCCGGGACGGCTTCCGGTCGAAGGTCAGGCTGGTGCCGCAGTTCTTGACGGTGACCGGGTAACCGGCGGCGTCCTTGCGGTCGGCGGCGTCGTCGGAGGCGACCTTCGCGCCGCAGCCGGTGAGGGCCAGCGCGAGAACGGAGAGCAGGGCGGCGGGGCGGCGGAACATGGCGGCCTCAACGGGGGGTGGGGAG
>NZ_VKJP01000363.1 GCF_007280575.1 Streptomyces benahoarensis | reverse complement strand
GCCCCCGCCCCTCTCAACCCCCCGGCGTCACCAACCGCGCCTCGTACGCGAAGACCGCCGCCTGTGTGCGGTCCCGCAGGCCGAGCTTCACGAGGATGCGGCTGACGTGCGTCTTCACCGTCGACTCGGCCACCACCAGATGCTCGGCGATCTCGCCGTTCGACAGGCCCTGGGCGACGAGGACCAGCACCTCCGTCTCCCGTTCGGTCAGCTCGCCGATGCGCTCCTGGGCGGGCGCCCGCGGAGCGCCGAGCCGGGAGAACTCCGAGATCAGCCGCTTGGTGACGGTCGGCGCGAGCAGCGCCTCGCCGGAGGCGACGACCCGGACGCCGTCGGCGAGCTGCCCGGCCGAGGCGTCCTTGAGCAGGAAGCCGCTCGCCCCGGAACGGAGCGCCTGGTAGACGTACTCGTCGAGGTCGAAGGTGGTCAGCACCAGCACCTTCGCGTCCGCGTCGGCGGCGACGATCTCGCGGGTCGCGTCCAGACCGTTCATCTCCGGCATCCGGATGTCCATCAGGACGACGTCCGGCCGCAGCTCCCCGACCTTCGCGACGGCCTGCCGCCCGTCCACCGCCTCGCCGACCACCTCGATGTCCGGCATCGCGTTGAGCAGTACCGAAAAGCCCTCGCGGACCATCACCTGGTCGTCGACGATCAGCACCCGGATCATGGCTTCGCCTCCCCCGCGGCGGAAACCGGAAGGAACGCCGCGACCTCGAACCCGCCGTCCTCGGTGTGGTCGGCGGTCATCTCCCCGCCCAGCATCTGCACGCGCTCACGCATCCCGAGCACGCCGTGGCCCGCGCCCGGTGACGGGGTGGCGAGCCGACTGGGCTTCCCGTTGACGATACGCAGCCCGATCCCGCCGAGCACATACGAGATCTCCACCCGCGCCTCGGCGCCCGGCGCGTGGCGCAGCGTGTTGCTCAGCGCCTCCTGGACGATGCGGTACGCGGACAGCTCCACGCCCTGCGGCAGCGGGCGCGCCGCGCCGGTGACGACCGCCTCGACGGTCAGCCCGGCGCCGCGCACGCTGTTCAGCAGCCCGTCGAGCCGGGCGAGGCTCGGCTGGGGCGCCTCGGGGTCGTGCTCGGCGAACGCGTCCGGGTCCTCGGAGCGGACGACGCCCAGGATGCGGCGGAGTTCGGCGAGCGCGGCGACGGCGTTCTCCCGGATGGTGGCGAACGAGGTGGCCAGCTCCGGCGGGGTGTGCTCGACGCGGTACGGCGCGGCCTCGGCCTGGATGGCGATGACCGACATGTGGTGCGCGACGACGTCGTGCAGCTCCCGGGCGATGGTGGCCCGCTCCTCCAGCAGGGTGCGGCGGGAGCGTTCCTCCGCGGTGGCCGTCTGCGTCTCGACGACGTGCCGCCGCTCCTCGCGCCAGGCGCGGACCGCGGCGGCGGCGGTGAGGATGAAGGCCGAGGGCACCGCGAGCGCGAGCAGTTCGCGGTAGCCGAAACCCGACGCCGTCGACAGCATCCCGCCGGCGACGATCGTCACCACCCACATCTCCAGCGCGAGCCGCGGCCGGGTACGCAGCACGACCAGCGCCATCACCACGACATGGGTGGGCAGCGACACCATCGGCCACGTCGCGTCGTAGGAGCCGTTCGCGGCGTCCAGCATCGCGAGGACGAACCCGGCGAACGACACCCAGAACGCGCCGACCGGCCGGAACAGCGTGAGCGCCACCGGGGCCGCGACGAGCAGGGAGAAGACGAGGGAGAGCGGGGTGTGGAGGATGCCGTAGTGGTAGGAGCTGCCCAGGTCGAGCGTGGCGGTGACCCCCAGCAGGAAGTTGGCGACCGCGGCGAGCGCCACCACGATGTGCGGCGCCCACCGGACGTAGCGCCGGATCCGCCGCGGCAGCCGCTGCCGCCAGCCCGGTACGCCGGGGTCGTCGAGCGGCAGCATCGGGCGGAAGGCGAAGGCGTCCTCAAAGAGGTCCTTGCGCAGCAGGTGCAGCGCGCCACGGGCGATCCGGGCCTCGGAGCGCAGGGCGTCCTGCGACTGGGTCTCTTTCACCCCACCACGGTAAGCAGGACGCCCCGCCGAATCGTCCCCACCAATGGGGATCTGCCGAGGTCCGCCTCAAGTACTACGCGGTGTGCGGAGCCGGTCTCAGGCGGAGCCGCGCAGCTCGTCCAGCAGCGCGCGGAACGCCGCGGCGGACGGGACGAACGGCGCGTAGTGGCCCACCCCGGGCAGTTCGCGCAGCGTCACCGGCACCCCGGCGGCCCGCGCGGCGTCGGCGAAGCTCCGCGAGAGCCGCGGCGGCACCTCCGGGTCGTCCGTACCGTGCAGCACGGTGACCGGGACGCCCGCCGGGGGATGGCGTACGGGGTCGGCGGCGGCGAGGCGTTCCGCGAAGCCCGGGCCGTCGCCGAGCAGGGCGGCGACGGCGTGGTCGCTCAGCCCGAGCCGGTGCGCCGCCGCGAGGTCGGCGACCGGTGCGACCGCGACCACCCGCCCGATCCGCCCGGCCGCCGCCCGCACCGCCGTCAGCAGCGCCAGCTGCCCGCCCGCCGAGTGCCCGACGAGCACGGGCGCGGGCCCCGGACCGTCCGCCCGCCACGCCGCGGTGGCCGCCGCGACCGCCGCCGCCGCGTCGTCGAAAGTACGGTCCCCGCCGCCGCCCCCACCGACCCTGCGGTACTCGACGAGAGCGACGGGCAGCCCCTGCCGGGCCAGCTCGGCGGCAGCCGGGGAGAGATGCGTCCGGTCGTACGCGGCGCGCCAGAAGCCGCCGTGCACCAGGACGACGCGCGGGCCGCGGGCGGTGCCGGGGGCCGGGTCGTACAGGTCGACGCACTGGTCCGGGTGCGGCCCGTACGCCACCGAGCGGTGCGGCGCCACCGGGGCGAGCCCCAGCAGCGCCGCCTCCTCATCGGGAACGCTCATGCGGCGGGGCCGCCGGAAGTGGGGCCGTCGGCGCCCGCGGCCGAACCGGAACCGCCGGGACCGGCGGCCGGACCGGAACCGGCCGGGCCACCGGCCTCCCCGGAACCAGCCGCGCCCGCGCCGTCCTCCGCCGACCGCTCCCGCAGCACCTCCCCCAGCACCCGGGCGGCGCGCTCCACGTCGCCGAAGGAGGTGTACAGCGGGGTCAGCCCGAAGCGCAGCACGTCCGGTTCGCGGAAGTCGCCGACCACGCCGCGCCGGATCAGCTCCGCCATCACCTCGCCCGCCCCGGCGCACTCCAGCGACACCTGGCTGCCGCGCCGTGCGTGGTCGTACGGCGTCACCGAGCGGACCTCGCCGGGCGGTACGTACGCGGCCACGGAGTCGAGGAAGAAGTCACTCAACGCCAGGCTCTTGGTGCGGACCGCCTCGACGGTGACGCCGTCCCAGGCGTCCAGCGCCGCGTCCAGCGCGAGCAGCGAGAGGATGTCGGGGGTGCCGACGCGCCCCCGGGTGATGCCGTCGGCCGGCTCGTACCGCGAGATCATCCCGAACGGTTCCACATGCGAGTTCCAGCCCGGCAGCGGCGAGTCGAACCGCTCCTGGAGGCTCTCGCGGATGTACAGATACGCGGGCGAACCGGGCCCGCCGTTGAGGTACTTGTACGTGCAGCCCACCGCGAGGTCGACGCCGTGCGCATCCAGACCGACCGGCAGCGCGCCCGCGCTGTGGCAGAGGTCCCAGACCGCGAGGGCGCCCGCGGAGTGCAGCGCGGCGGTGATGCCGGGCAGGTCGTGGAGGCGTCCGGTGCGGTAGTCGACGTGGTTGACCAGCGCCAGCGCGGTCCGTTCGGTGACCTCGTCGGCGATCCGCGCGGGCTCCACCGGGCGCACCGCGAGGCCCGTCATCCGCGCCGCGGAGCGAGCGATGTAGCCGTCGGTGGGGAACGTCGTGGCGTCGACCAGGATCTCCGTACAGCCGGGACCGGCCATCCGGACGCCCGCGATGACCGCCTTGAAGACGTTGACGCTGGTGGAGTCGGAGACGACGACGCGCCCCGGGGCCGCCCCGATGAGCGGTGCGATACGGTCGCCGATCCGCTCCGGCGCCTCCCACCAGCCGCCCTCGGTCCAGGACCGGATGCGCATCTCGCCCCACTGCCGGGCGACGACATCGGCGACCTTGTCCGGTACGGAGCGGGGCAGCGCGCCCAGGGAGTTGCCGTCGAGGTAGACGGTGTCGTCGAGGACGAAGCGGTCGCGGACACCGGCCAACGGGTCGGAGGCGTCCAGGGTGGCGGCCTCCGCGCGGTGGTCGCGGGGCGCCTGGGGCTCGTGGTTCTCGCGGTGATCAGACATGGCTGCGTGCCGTCCAGAGCTCGGGGAAGACGTTCTTGCGGGCCCGCTTCTCCAGCCAGGCCACGCCCGCGGAACCGCCGGTACCCATCTTGGCGCCCATCGCCCGCCGGGTCGCGACCAAATGATCGTTGCGCCACCGCCAGACCAACTCGGCGACATCGGTCAGCGCCTCGCCCAGGGTGACGAGATCGGAGTCCTGCTCCCCGGCGTACACCTCGGCCCAGACCGCCTCGACCGCCGGATCGGGCTCGTACCGTTCGGCCGGATCGCGCTCCAGCACGGCGGCGGGCACCGCATGGCCGCGGCGGGCCAGCAGCCGCAGCACCTCGTCCCACAGGCTCGGCTCGTGCAGCGCCTTCTCCAGCTCGGCGTACTCGCGCGCCGCACCGCGGTGCGGCACCAGCATCGACGCGGACTTCTCGCCGAGCAGGAACTCCAGCCGCCGGTACATCGCGGACTGGAAACCGGAGCCCTCGCCCAGCGCCCCGCGGTACGCGTTGAACTGCGCCGGGGTCAGCCGGGCCAGCGGCTGCCAGGCGGCGTTCAGCGCCGTCAGCTCATGGGTGGAGCGCCCCAGCGCGTCCAGCGCCACCGGCAGGTCGTCGCGGCGCAGCGCCTCACAGGCGGTACCCCACTCGTGGACGATGACGGTGAACCACAGCTCCATCACCTGGGTGGTCACCAGGAACACCATCTCACCGGGGTCGTCGGAGAGCGGGTGCTGCAGATGCGTGAGGACGTCGGCGCGGACGTAGTCCTCGTACGGGGTGGTGGTGGCGGCGCCGATGGTGAGATCCGGGGCGAGCGGCGCGTCGCCGGGGGCGACGGGCGAACTGTGCGCGGACGGCGAAGGGTGCGACATGAGGGACTCCTCAGGCTGCGAACTCCGGGTAGCGGTCCGCCCCTTCCTGATCGGCTCGGGAGCCCCGGTCCCCTCGGGACGGATCAGCCGCCCCACTCGCATCATCGGTGCTGGTCCCGGGCGGCGCAAGGGCCGACATTCCGCGTGACCGGTACCGGGCGCGGTGTCGCGGGCGCGCCCGGGGGCCGGCCGTCTGCACGGCCGGCCCCGGGTGGGTCAGGACAGGGTGTCCGCCGCGGTGGGGGAGGAGTCGCGCAGGAAGGTGGTGCAGCGCTCGCACTCCGCGTCCTCGCCGATCGCGCGGGCGGCGCGGGCCAGCGCGTGCAGCGCCCGCAGGAAGCCGCGGTTCGGCTCGTGCTCGAACGGCACCGGGCCGTGCCCCTTCCAGCCCGCCCGCCGCAGCGCGTCGAGCCCACGGTGGTAGCCGGTCCGGGCGTACGCGTACGACTCGACGGTCCGGCCGCCCTGGAACGCGTCGTCGGCGAGCTGTGCCCAGGCCAGCGAAGAGGTCGGGAACTTGGCCGCGACATCGGCCGGGGCCGTACCGGCGGCGAGCAGCTCGCGCGGGCCCGGGTCGTCGGGAAGATGGGTCGGGGGCGGTCCCCCCAGAAGGTTCTCGTGAATGGCCATGCCCCAAGTCTGCCTGGTCGCGGGAGCGGCTTGGCGGGGGGCCGGAGGGGGGA
>NZ_VKJP01000362.1 GCF_007280575.1 Streptomyces benahoarensis | reverse complement strand
ATGAGCGTCTCGTGGGCTCGGAGATGTGTATAAGGGACAGAGCTGGGACGACGTCATGATGATGCGCGTCTACCTCACCGACGTGGACCACTTCGCCGAGATGAACGAGATCTACAACGCCTACTTCGAGGAGCAGGGCCTCAAGGAGGCGCCCGCCGCCCGTACGACCGTCTACGTCGGTCTGCCCAAGGGCCTGCTCATCGAGATCGACGCCCTCGCCGTCCTCGGCTGACCTGACGGACCGGCCGCACCCGCCCCCCACCGAGCAACCGCCTTGCCCTTGAAGCACCTTCGCCCGCACCACCCGCCGCACGGCGCGGCGCCCCGTACCGCCGGGGCGCCGTGCCGCGGTCCGCCCTGCCCCGAGACGCATTCCAGGGGAGCCACCCGGACCTCCGGGCCCCGCTGACAACGGAGTCACACGATGTTCCTCGCCGCCGCCACCGCCCCCGCGCCACCGCCACCTCCGCACACCGGCGGGCTGCTCGCCCTGATACCGGGCACCGCGGGGTTGCTGACCGTCGCCGTCCTCGGCATCGCCCTGCTGCTTCTGCTGATCATCACGTTCCGGCTGCAGCCGTTCGTGGCGCTGCTCACCGTCTCCATCGCGGTCGGCCTGGGCGCCGGGCTCTCCGTCACCGAACTCTTCGGCACGGTCCAGAAGTCCGACGTGAAGTCCATGATCGAAAGCGGTATGGGCGGCACCCTCGGGCACATCGCGATCATCATCGGCCTGGGCACCATGCTCGGCTCGATCCTGGAGGTCTCCGGCGGCGGTGAAGTGCTCAGCACCCGCCTGCTGAACCTCTTCGGCGAGAAGCGCGCCCCGCTCGCCATGGGCCTGACCGGCCTCCTCTTCGGCATCCCGGTCTTCTTCGACATCGGCATCTTCGTCCTCGCCCCGATCGTCTACGCGGCGGCCAAGCGCGGGGGCAAGTCGATGCTGCTCTACTGCCTGCCGCTGCTCGGCTCGCTGTCGATGACCCACGCCTTCCTGCCGCCGCACCCCGGGCCGGTCGCCGCCGCGAGCCTCTTCCACGTGGACCTCGGCTGGATCATCCTGATGGGCCTGATCTGCGGCATCCCCGCGGTCCTCGCGACGTGGGCGTGGGCCGCCTGGATCGGCAAGCGGATCTTCGTCGAACTGCCGCAGGACATGGCCGAGGCGGCCGACGAGGCGAAGGCCGCGGTCCTCGCCGAGCAGCGCGCCGCCGGGGTCACCCCGCAGGAGAAGCCGGTGTCCCTGGGCGCCGTCCTCACCATCATCCTGATACCGCTCGTCCTGATCCTGCTGTCGACGTTCTCGTCGATCGCGCTGGACCCCAGCACGTTCCGCTCGGTCATCGAGTTCTTCGGCAACCCGTTCGTCGCGCTGACCCTCGCGCTGTTCGCCGCGTACTACCTGCTCGGCATCCGCCGCGGCTGGTCACGCAAGTCGCTGGAGCGGGTCTCCACCGCCTCGCTCAAGCCGATCGGCAACATCCTGCTGGTGGTCGGCGCCGGCGGCGTCTTCGGCGCGGTCCTCCAGGGCAGCGGCGTCGCCACCGCGCTCTCCGACACCTTCCACGGCGTCGGCCTGCCGGTCATCGTGCTGGCCTGGCTGCTCTCGCTGGTGCTGCGCGTCGCCCAGGGCTCGGCGACCGTCGCCATCGTCACCACCGCCGGGATCGTCCTGCCGCTCGTCCAGAACCAGGGCCTGTCCCAGCCGCACCTGGCGCTGATCATCATGGCGATCTCCGCCGGTTCGATCTTCGCCTCGCACGTCAACGACGGCGGCTTCTGGATGGTCGCGAAGTACTTCGGCATCTCCGAACGCGACACGCTGAAGTCGTGGACGGTGCTGGAGTCCGTCCTCTCGGTCGCCGGGTTCGCGGTGGCGGCGCTGGTGAGTTCGGTGGTGTAGGGGCCGGCCGGACGGATCGGGACGACCCCGGCGCTCCGGGCGGCGCAAGGTGGCACGGTGCGCCAACTTCCCCTTGATTCGGGCCGATTCATTGCCCTGGGGCCCGGGCCCGCCAACAATGCGCACGACAAACCGAAGGGCTGTTCGCCCTGCGGTACGCAGCGTGAGAGGACCCCACAATGAACCGACCTCTCGTCGGCACCCTCGCCACCGTCGTCCTGGGCGCCGCCGCCCTGGTGGGCACCGCCGGAACGGCCGGTGCCGCCTCGAAGCCCGGCACGGACGCCCCCCACACGTTCCGTGCGACCACGCCCATATCCGCCCCGGCGCAGCACGGCGTCCACACCAAGGCCGTGGACTTCGCCGGCACCGTCGCGCTCAGCAACTGCTCCGGCTCGATCGTCAAGCTGCCCACGTCCAAGGACACCGACCCGGCGATCGTCATGACCAACGGACACTGCCTGGAGTCCGGGATGCCCGGCGCCGGTGAGGTCATCGTCGACCAGCCCAACAGCCGCAGCTTCACCGTCCTGGACGCCAACGCCGGTGACCTCGGCACCGTCAAGGCCACCAAGGTCGTCTACGCCACGATGACCGACACCGACGTCACCCTGTACGAAACCGGCTCCACCTACGCCGACATCCAGCAGAAGTACGGCATCAAGCCGCTGGAGGTGGACACCGCGCACCCCACCCAGGGGCACAAGATCACCGTCGTGTCGGGCTACTGGAAGCAGACCTACTCCTGCTCCATCGACGGTTTCGTCCCCCAGCTCAAGGAGGGCGACTGGACCTGGAAGGACTCGGTCCGCTACACCACCGACTGCAAGACCATCGGCGGCACCTCCGGCTCCCCGGTGGTCGACGACGAGACCGGCAAGGTCACCGCCATCAACAACACCGTCAACGAGGACGGTGAGAAGTGCACGCTCAACAACCCGTGCGAGGTCGACGGGAACGGCGAGGTCACCGTCCACAAGGGCACTCCGTACGGCCAGGAGACCTACGGCATCCCGAAGTGCTTCACCGCCGGGAACAAGCTCGACCTGAACGCCTCCGGCTGTGAGCTGCCCAAGCCGTCCGGCGTCCGCCGCTGATACCGCGTCATACGAAGAGGCCGGGCCCCGCGCGCACGCTACGCGGGGCCCGGCCCGTATGGGGGGTGGCGCTGGAGAGGCCCGCCGCATCCGGGCCCGCGCCACGGGTGGCTACGGCAGCCCGTGCACGTGCCCGCCGACCTGGGAGGCGAAGGCGTTGCCGTTCGCCGCGTCCCAGTTCGTCGACCAGGTCATCGCGCCGCGCAGCCCCGGGTACGTCTTCGACGGCTTGAACGTGCCGCAGCCGCTGCCCTTCGTCAGGCAGTCCAGCGCGTCGTTGACCACCGACGGCGCGGTGTAGCCGCCGCCCGCCGCGCTGGAGGAAGCCGGGACGCCGAGGCCGACCTGTGAGGGATCCAGACCGTTCTCCAGCTGGATACAGGCGAGCCCGGTCAGGAAGTCCACCGTGCCCTGCGAGTAGACCTTGCCGTCACAGCCCAGCATCGAACCGCTGTTGTAGTACTGCATGTTGACGACGGTCAGGAAGTCCTTGATCCCCAGCGCCGTCTTGAAGTACTCGTTCTGCGGCGACTGCATGTCGATGGTCTGCGGCGCCATCGTCACCACCGCATCGGGGTGCTGGGCGTGCACCGCCTTCAGCGCCTGCGTCATATAGGTGGAATTCAGGCCGTTCTCCAGGTCGATGTCGACGCCGTTGAAGCCGTACTCGTCCATCAGCTGGTTCACCGACGCGGCGAAGGCGTCCGCGGAGGCGGAGTCGCTGACCGACACCGAACCCTTCTCGCCGCCGACGGAGAGGATCACCGACGTGCCCGCCGACTGCTTCGCCTTGATGTCGGCCTTGAAGTCGTCCGCGGAGGAGTAGCCCACCGCCGGATCGAGGTGGAAGGTGATCTCGCCCGGCTTGCCCGTCGCGTCGGCGAAGGCGACCGCGATGATGTCGTACGCGTCGTCGACGTCCTTCAGCTTCTGGACGGTGGCGCCGTTGTCGAAGTTCTGCCAGTAACCGGTCACCGCGTGCTTGGCCACAGCGGACGCGCCCGCGGCCGGGGCGGATTGCCGGTGGCTCCCCGGCGCCGCCTGCGCGGTGCCCGCGGACAGCGCGCCGCCCGACAGCAGCGCCGTCGCGGCGGCCGCGGCCAACAGCGCCTTCCTCGTCGTACCGGAACGTGTCTTCCTGCTTCGTGCGCCAACCACGACTGCCTCCGGATGTGGGGGAGTTGGGGGTGTGCGGATGCGCGCTCAGGGGCCCCTGTGCTGCCGTACAACGTGGTCCAGACCAATGCTCCTGTCAAGGTTTCCGACGCCACCCGTTGCCCCGTGCGGGTGGCGGGCGTGACGATGGCCGGGAGGTGAAGTGGCCCTTCCGCAGGGGCCGCAGGCGCGGGGTGAGTGGCCCGGAACGTGTTCCCCGGACGTATCTCGCGGATAAAGTGCTGGACGTACGGCGCCGAGTGCGCAAGCAGTGCCGATCCGGGGCCCTCGGAGGCCGGAGGGAGTGGGGGAGCGCGTGCCGACCGCGATTGCCGTCACCGGCTCCGATCTCGCGTTGCCCGCCGCCGACCGCACCACCCCCGCGGCGGTGGTGCTCCCCGCCCCGCATCTCCAGCCGCTCGACGAGGCGTTGACGCAGACCGCCGCGGTCCTCGAACACCACGGCCACCTCGTCGTCCTCCACTCCGACGCCTGCCCGGAGGCGCACGTACGGCGGCTGCACACCCTCCGTGGCCTCCTGGAGAGCGACCGCATCGCTCTGGTCAAGGTGGACCTGCCGCCCCTGGGCCTCGCCGTCCTCGCCCGACAGTTGCGGGAACTCTCCCGCTCGGCGCTCAGCCCCGGCGTCCTCGCCTGCGCCGCCCGGCTGCTGGCGCACTACATCCACGCCGGGGCGCTGCTCGGTACGGTCGGCGGGCTGGAGCGCGTCGAGGTCGACCTCCGCGCCCATATGGCGTCCTGGCTGCCCGGCGTGCAGTTCGCGGTCCTCGCCGCGCCCGCGCCGCACCTGGTCAGAGTGGAGCGCCACAGCACCGAGGCCGCCCTGCCCGCCCCCTCGTACGCCACGGAACTGGCGGTCGCCAGGGGGCATTTCAGCGGCGACTGGGTCGGCTCCGTCCTCGCCCCCGCCTGGCAGGTGCGCGGCGCCCAGGAGGTGCCGCTGCCCGCCGAGTCCGCCCACTGGTGGGGCACCCGCAAGCTCGTCGAGTTCGCCGCCGCCATCCCCGACCCGGCGCTGCTGCACCGCCTGGTCTCCTCGGTGCGCCGCGAGGACTGCGCCTGGTGCGGCCTTGAACTCCTCGGCGACCGCTGCGCGTTCTGCGGTACGGCCGGCCGCGGCGGGGAGCACGTTGCCGCAGGTGGACGCGCGGTGACCGGCGGCCCGGCGGGGGCGCGGAACGCGCCTGCGGCGTTGCCACCGGGGAGCGGGCCGGGGCCCGCCGTGGACGGTGGCCCGGGGGCCGGGGAGCGGGTTTCCCCTGCTGTGGGGCCCGGACCGTTGCCCGGTGCGGTGTCGCCCGGTGTGGTGCCGCCGGGGGAAGCGCCGCCCGCGGCCCAGCCGTTCGGCGCGCCGGGAGTGCCGGGCGTTCCCGGGAGGCCGGGCACCCCCGGTACGGCGGGCGTACCGGGTCTCCCCGCGGCCCCCGTCTCGTTGCCACCGGACGCACCGCCCACCGGTTCGCCGTACCCGGGCGTCTACCCGGGCGGCCCGCCGCTCCCCCTGTCTCTTATACACCTCTCCGAGCCCACGAGACGCTCATGAAACAATCCACGGGCACTGAGCTGGAGGGT
>NZ_VKJP01000361.1 GCF_007280575.1 Streptomyces benahoarensis | reverse complement strand
GCCGGGTCGTTGGATGCGGGGGTGGTGCTCACGCTCTCAGGGTACGACCGGCCCGGGCCCGGCCTTCGTGCGGCCGAGGCGGGGGCGGGAGCCGCGGGCTTTCCTGGGGCCGAGGCCCTGCCCGTACCCGGGAGAGGGGACGGGCCACGCGTGCCCGGGCCGAGGCGCGCACCCGAGTACGCGTCGCCGGTGGGCGGGTCAGGACGGCGCGTAGGCCGTGACGAGCCAGGCGGCGTTGCGCAGGCGGACGGCGCCGTGTTCCTCGTAGGCCCGCAGCCGGTCGGTGAGTGCGGCGCGGGCACGGGCGTTGGCGGCGGGGTCGGCCTGGCTCGTCCAGTGGCGGCCGGGGCCGGAGCCCAGCAGGAAGTCCGCGGCGTCGTCGGCGTCCCGGCCCCAGGTGCCGTACGCCTCCACGCGCTCCGCCGCGACGCCGGTGAATCCGGCGGCGGTGAGCACCGCGCGGATCTCGTCGGGGCCGCCGAGCGAGAAGGCGCCGGGGGTGCCCGGGCGGCCGAATTCGCCGAGCGGCAGATGGTCGCGGAGGACCAGAACCGCCTGGAGCCATTCGTTGTCCGCGTCGGCCGCGCCGCAGACGAAGGCGAGCCGGCCGCCGGGGCGCAGCGCGCGGCGGAGGTGGGCGAACGCGCCCACCGGATCGGCGAAGAACATCACACCGAAGCGGCTGATCGCGACGTCGAGCCCGCCGGGCGGGAAGGGGTGGGACTGCGCATCGCCCTGGACGAAGGTGACGTTGGCGGGGCCGCCGCTCCGGGCGCTCTCCCGGGCCTTCTCCAGCATCGGTCCGGACAGGTCCAGGCCGGTGGCGTCGCCCCGGGACGCCTGACGGGCGGCGAGCCGGGTCGTGCAGCCGGAGCCGCAGCCGATGTCCAGGACCCGGTCGTCCGCGCGGATGGCCGCGGCGGTGAGCAGCGGCTCGGTGAAACCGGCGTTGACCGCCTCCCAGCGGTCGCGGTGGGCAGCCCAGTGGGCACCCTCGTCGCCGTTCCAGACGCGCTGCTGCTCGGTGTTGACGATCGGTCCCATGCCGTTCCTCCTGCGGGATGCGGGCCGCTCCGCCCGGCCGGCCCGGGCCGCTCACGGCGGCGCCGGAAAGGGGGATGCGTTCCCCCAGTATGGGCACGGCCGAGCGGACCGGCACAGGCACCGGCAGATGGCCCGCCGCCGCGTTCCCCACGCCCGCGCCGACGGGATCGCCAACCGCCCGTGCGGCGACGGAGGTTCACGATCCGGTGGAGAGGTGCCGGGAACGGGCGTCGGCCGGCGTACGGGCGCGAGGTGTCGGACATCGGCGCCAACCGCCCTCCGCGGCAACCCGACATGACACTGAAAATCATTCCCGATATCGTGATCTCCGGGTCACTGCGGGACCGCGGTCCGGGGTTCCCGGACGCCGGGAGCCCGCGCATCTCGCGGCGATGGGAAGTCATGGGACATCTGTTGATGGTCGAGAGCTGGGTCGGCTCGATGAGCCGGTTGCTGCCAGGGGCGCTCACCGAGGCCGGGCACACGTTCACGTTCCTCACCCGGGACCTGAACCACTACCTGCGGTCCGCACCCGAGGGGACCGCCCACCCGCTGCTCGGTGCCCGGAACGTCCTCACCGCCGACACCAACGACGCGGCCGCGCTGCTGCCGTACGTGCGTCGGCTGCACGGCGCGCTGGGGTTCGACGGGGTGCTCAGCTCCTGCGACTACTACCTGCCCACCGTCGCCGCCCTCGCCGGGGAGCTGGGGCTGCCCGGTCCGGACGCGGACGCCGTCACCGCCGCGTGCCGCAAGGACCGCACCCGGCGCACGCTCGCCGCGGCGGGGGTGCCGGGGCCGCGGTTCGCCGTCTGTGACGGGTTCCCCGCCGCCGCCCTCGCCGCCGCGGAGATCGGCTATCCGCTGGTGGTCAAGCCGGTGGACCTGTGCGCGGGCATGTTCGTCCGGCGGGTGGGCGACGAGCGGGAGCTGGCCGCCGCGCACCGTGCCCTGGACGCCTTCCCGGTCAACGCGCGCGGTCAGCGCCGCTCCCCCGCACTCCTGTTGGAGGAGCTGCTGGAGGGGCCCGAGGTCAGCGTCGAGACCGTGACCGCCGGCGGCGCCACGCATGCCATCGGCGTCACCGGCAAGAGCGTGGGCGGCGCCCCGGCGTTCATCGAGACGGGACATCTTTTCCCCGCCGCGCTCGGCCCCGGCGAAGCCGCGTCGGCGGCGGAGACCGCGTGCGCCGCGCTGGACGCGCTCGGCCTCGACCAGCTCGTCGCACACACCGAGATCAAGCTGACGGCGGACGGGCCCCGGGTGATCGAGGTCAACCCGCGCCCCGCAGGCAACCGCATCACCGAGCTCGTCCGCCATGTCACCGGCGTCGACCTCGCGGCCGCCTGCGTGGCGCTGGCGCTCGGCGAGGCGCCGGACCTGGAGATCCGGACGACCGGCGTGACGGACGCGGCGATCGGCTTCCTGCTGCCGGAGACCGACGGCGTACTGACCGGATACGGCCCGGCCGGGCGCGAGGTGCGGCAGGAGCTGGCGGCGGCGCCCGGTGTCCTGGAGGTGGTGCTGGCCGACCCGGGCACCCGGGTGCGGACCGCCGCCGACAACAACGGCTACTTGGGACACATCATGGCGACGGGGAGCGGCGCGCCGTCCGGTGACGCCCGTACGCGCGTCGCCGAGCTGCTCGGCACCGTCCGTCCGTGCGTGGCGGCGGACCGGTGAGCGCCGCGCCCGCCGCCCGTCCGGCCGCCGCCCCGCTCACCGGGTGGCCGGACCTGGAGACGCTGCAACAGGCCGTGCTGGACGGCGCGTTCGGGGCGGATCCGCGGAGCGTACGGATCTCCACGGCGTTCGCGACCAGTCAGGCGGTGCGCCACGACGGGCGGTCCGGCGGCTACCGCAACGAGGTGCTGAGCCTGCGGCTGGGCGCGGCCGTCGGCTCGTGCGCGGCGGAGCCCGGCGCGCTGCCGCCCGAGGCGGTGACGGACGCGGTGGGCGCGGACGTGGCGGCGCTGCTGGCGCATCCGCTGCCGGTGGTGCGGACCGCCGCGCTCGACGCGTATCTGATGCACCGGCTGCCGCACACCCCGGCACACGGGGCGCGGCCGCTGGCGCTGGCCGCGGGCGCCTCGCTGGAGAAGTCCCGGGCGCGGGCGCGCGCCGTCGTGGACCTGCTGGCCCCGATGGTGCCCGCCGGGGGCCGGGTGCTGGTCGTCGGTGTCGTCAACTCCCTTTTGGAAGCGCTGCGTTCGCGGGGGCTGGCGTATGTGCCGTGCGACCTGAAGGGCGGGGTGACGGAGTGGGGCGAGGCGGTGGCGCGGGACGCGGCGGGCGCCGTCGGGGGCTGCGACGCGGTGCTCGCCTCGGGGATGACGCTCGGCAACGGCACGTTCGGGCCGCTGCGCGCGCTGGCCGCCGCGCGCGGGCTGCCGCTGGTGCTGTTCGCGCAGACCGGCAGCGCGGTGCTGCCCCGCTTCGTCGGCGCGGGCGTGCACGCGGTGTGCGCGGAGCCGTACCCGTTCTTCTGGCTCGACGGCGGGCCCGGCACGCTCTACCGCTACGGCGGGCTGCCCGGTGACGGCCGGTACGAAGGGAGCGGCCGATGAGCGCGCCACCGACCGCCGCCGCGCCCCCGGCACCGTCCCGCGCACCGCAGTGGCGGGCGCGGCCGGACGCCGCCGATCCGCATCTGCTGTCGCTGGTCGGCCGGACGCCGCTGGCGCGGATCACCGCCGATCTGCCGGGCCCGCAGCCCGGTTTCTGGGCGAAGCTGGAGGGGCAGGGCGTCGGCGGGATGAAGGCGCGGGCCGCCGTATCGATGCTGCTGGGGGCGCGCGAGCGCGGTGAACTGCGGCCCGGCGCGCCGGTGGTGGAGTCGACGTCCGGCACCCTCGGCATCGGGCTGGCCTTCGCCGGTCAGGCGCTGGGGCATCCTGTCGTCCTGGTCGGCGACGCGGAGCTGGAGCCGTCGATGCGGCGGCTGCTGCGGGCGTACGGGGCGCGGCTGGAGCTGGCCGACCGCCCAGCGGCGCACGGCGGCTGGCAGGCGGCCCGGCTGGCGCGGCTGCGCGCGGTACTGGCGGAGCTGCCCGGCGCGTACTGGCCCGATCAGTACAACAACCCCGACAACCGCGCCGGTTACGCCTCGCTCGCCACCGAGATCGCCGGTGCGCTGCCACGGCTGGACATCCTGGTGTGCAGCGTCGGCACCGGCGGCCACAGCGCAGGGCTCATCGGCCCGCTGCGGCGTGCCCGGCCCGGACTCCGGCTGATCGGGGTGGACGCCACCGGCTCGACGATCTTCGGGCAGCGGGCCCGGCCCCGGCTGATGCGCGGGCTGGGCAGCAGCATCCACCCGCGCAACGTCGACCACGCCGCGTTCGACGAGGTGCACTGGGTGGGCCCGGCCGAATCCGCCGACGCCTGCCGCCGGTTGGCGCGGACCAGCTTCGTCAGCGGGGGCTGGAGCACGGGCGCCGCGGCGCTGGTGGCGGCGTGGGCGGCGCGGACGCATCCGGGTGCGGTCGTCGCGACGGTCTTCCCCGACGGACCGCACCGCTATCTGTCGTCCGTCTACGACGACGATTTCACCACCGCGCACGGCGTGGACTGCGCAGCCGCCCGCTCCCACCCGGTTGAGATCCCCCATCCGCACGCGGCCGAGGCAACCGGCTGGGCGCGCTGCACCACGGTCCTCGCCCCCCACGCGGCGCCCGCGCCACCCCGTTCCCCTCAGGAGGCCCCCGCGTGAAGACATCCCTGCGCACCACCCGTCTCGAACTCGCCGAACCGCTGCGGATATCCCGCGCCACGATGGCCGCCCGGGATGCGGTGTGGCTCACGGTGGAGCACGGCGGGCTGCGCGGCCACGGCGAGGCGGTGGCCAGCGCCTACTACGGGCTGGACGCGGCCACGCTGGTACGGCTGCTGCGCGACGCGTCGGCCGCGGTCGCGCGCCATGCCGACCCGGAGTCCGCGCTGGCGGCGCTGTGCGCCGGTGAGCTCCCGGCGCCGGGGGCCCCGCCCGCCGTCGCCGCGGCCGTCGAATCGGCGCTGCTGGACCTCGTCGGCAAGCGGTCCGGCCACGGCGCGTACCGGCTGCTGGGCGCGGCCGGGCCACCGTCCGCGCCGACCGCCCGTACCCTCGGCATCACCACGCCGGAGCGGGCCGGGGCGCTCGCCGCGCGCCTCGCCGACCGCGGCTTCACCCTGCTGAAGGTCAAGGCGGGCACGGCCGACCCGGAGGACGATCTCGCACGCATCCGGGCGGTGCGGGCGGCGGCCCCGCACGCCCGGCTACTGCTCGACCCGAACGGCGCGTGGAGCGCCGCGCAGGCCCGGGAGTTGCTGCCGCGCTGCGCGGAGCTGGGGGTGGTGGCGGTGGAGCAGCCGCTCGTGCCCGGCGACCCGGAGGCGCTGGCCGCGCTGGCGGCCCGGTCGCCGCTGCCGGTGATCGCCGACGAGGACGCGGTGTCGTACGAGGACGCGAAGCGGCTGGCGGGCCGGGTGCAGGGTGTCAACGTCAAACTCGCCAAGTGCGGCGGGGTGTTCGCGGCGCTGCGCATCGCCGGCCTGCTGGCGGGCAGCGGCACGGACCTGATGCTCGGCTGCCTGACGGCCAGCACCCTCGGCATCGCCCCCGCCGTCCATCTGGTCCATCGCGCCCGCTGGGTCGACCTCGACGGCCATCTGCTGCTCGCCCACGATCCATGGCGCGGTATCGGTGGTGCCGAGGGGACGGTACGGGCGCTGTCTCTTCTACACATCTGACGCTGCCGACGACTTAATAGGTGTAGATGTTGGTGGTGTCAGAAAAATTAACAAAAACAAAAAGACGGCAAAGAAACAGATCAA
>NZ_VKJP01000360.1 GCF_007280575.1 Streptomyces benahoarensis | reverse complement strand
ATGAGCGTCTCGTGGGCTCGGAGATGTGTTTAAGAGACAGCCTCACGAGTTGTACGAACTCTGCGCCCGCTCCAACCCCTCCAGCACCAACGCCTCCACCGCGTCCGCCGCACGATCCACGAAGTAGTCCAGCTCCTTACGCTCCGCCGAACCGAAATCCTTCAACACGAAATCCGCCACCGGCATCCGCCCCGGCGGCCGCCCGATCCCGAACCGCACCCGGTGATACTCCGCACCCGACGACTTCGTGATCGACTTCAGACCGTTGTGCCCGTTGTCGCCGCCCCCCAGCTTCAGCCGCAGCGCACCGTAATCGATGTCCAACTCGTCATGCACCGCGACAATCCGCTCCACCGGCACCTTGTAGAAATCCCGCAGCGCCGACACCGGACCACCCGACAGATTCATGAACGACATCGGCTTGGCCACCACCACCCGACGGCTCCCCGGACCCGGCGGACCCACCCGGCCCTCCACCACCTGCGCCCGCGCCTTGTGCGTCTTGAACTTCCCCCGCATCCGCTCCGCCAGCAGATCCGCCACCATGAACCCCACGTTGTGACGATTGCCCGCATGCTCCGGACCCGGATTACCCAGCCCCACCACAAGCCACGGCCCGGCCTCCGCCATCTCCACCACTCCCGCATCCGCCCGGCACCACACCGAGCACCCGACCGGCCCGCCACACCACGGACCACCAAAACAACCCAACCGCCACCCCGCACCCGAAGGCGCGCGGCGGCGGTTGGAAAACGCCCTACCGGACGGCAGGGGCGACGGATCAGCCCTCGGCCGAAGCGCCCGCACCCTCGGCCGACTCCGCGGCAGCCTCGGCCTGCGCCGCGACGACCTGCAGCACGACGACGTCGTCCTCGACGGCCAGCGACGAACCGGCCGACAGCACGACATCCTTCGCCAGCACCGTGTCACCCGCGGTCAGACCCGCAACCGACACCGTCACGGACTCCGGAAGGTGCGTCGCCTCGGCCTCGATCGGCAGCGTGTTCAGCAGGTGCTCCAGCAGGTTCGCACCCGGAGCCAGGTCGCCCTCGGTCACGATCGGCACCTCGACGGTGACCTTCTCGCCCTTCTTCACGGACAGGAAGTCCACGTGCACCAGGAAGCCACGGATGGCCTCACGCTGCACCGCCTTGGGGATGACCAGCTCGTCCTTGCCGTCCACGTCCAGACGCAGCAGCACGTTCGGGGTCTTCAGCGCCATCATCAGCGCGTGGTTGTGGATCGCCACGTGCTTCGGCTCCGCACCGTGCCCGTAAATCACCGCGGGAACCAGCTCCGCACGACGCGCACGACGCGCCGCACCCTTACCGAAATCGGTACGCACCTGGGCGGTGAGCTTGACCTCAGCCATGACTGCACTCCTCGTATCTCAGGAAACCGCTGACCGTTACCCGGCCCACGACAGACCTGCTACGAAGAGCGCGTCGATTACGGACCCACCGCACACACAGGTGCGGCCTCCCTCGCCGAGCAACTCCATGAGTCTACCCGGCCGGGAGGCCGCCCCAAAGTCGATCACCAGCACCGAAACCGCCACCGGAAAACCCGGCAACCGGCCACCACCGGCATCAACGCAACGATCAGCGGATCGCCGATCGGCGCCTCACTGCTCGTCGAACAGGCTCGTCACCGAACCGTCCTCGAACACCTCACGGAGCGCCCGCGCCACCGTCGGAGCCATCGACAGCACCGTGATCTTGTCCAGCTCCAGCTCCGAAGGCGTCGGCAGCGTGTTCGTGAACACGAACTCACTCACCTTCGAATTCTTCAGCCGGTCCGCCGCCGGACCCGACAGCACACCGTGCGTCGCCGTCACGATCACATCCGCCGCACCGTTCGCGAACAACGCGTCCGCCGCCGCACAGATCGTGCCACCCGTGTCGATCATGTCGTCGACCAGGACACACACCCGGTCCTTCACATCGCCGACGACCTCATGGACCGTGACCTGATTCGCCACGTCCTTGTCACGCCGCTTGTGCACGATCGCCAGCGGCGCACCCAACCGGTCACACCACCGGTCCGCCACCCGCACCCGGCCCGCGTCCGGCGACACCACCGTCAGCTTGTTCCGGTCCACCTTCGCGCCCACGTAATCCGCCAGCACCGGCAGCGCGAACAGATGGTCCACCGGACCATCGAAGAAGCCCATGATCTGATCCGTGTGCAGATCGATCGTGACGATACGGTCCGCACCCGCCGTCTTCATCAGATCCGCGATCAGCCGCGCCGAAATCGGCTCACGGCCACGGTGCTTCTTGTCCTGACGCGCATAACCGTAGAACGGCACGACCACGGTGATGCTCCGGGCCGAAGCCCGCTTCAACGCATCAATCATGATCAGCTGTTCCATGATCCACTTATTGATCGGAGCCGTGTGGCTCTGAATCAAAAAGCAGTCCGCGCCACGAGCCGACTCCTGATAGCGAACGTAGATCTCACCATTGGCGAAGTCGAACGCCTTCGTCGGGACCAGGCCGACACCCAGCTGGTGCGCGACCTCCTCGGCCAGCTCGGGGTGTGCGCGGCCGGAGAAGAGCATCAGCTTCTTCTCGCCGGTCGTCTTGATCCCGGTCACAGCAAATCTCCTCGAATTCCTGTTTGCGTGCGCTCAACACGGTACGCCCCGCACGGCGCACCCCAGCATGGTCAGCGCTCGCCCTCGGACTCCTGGCGAGCGGAAGAAGCGGCCTGCGCGGCGGCGCTCCCGGGCCGCTTACGCGCGACCCAACCCTCGATATTCCGCTGCTGGCCACGCGCGACCGCCAACGAACCCGGGGGCACATCCTTGGTGATGACCGAACCCGCCGCGGTGTACGCGCCGTCCCCGATCGTGACGGGAGCCACAAACATGTTGTCCGACCCCGTCTTGCAATGCGAACCGACCGTGGTGTGATGCTTCGCCTCACCGTCGTAATTCACAAAAACACTCGCCGCGCCGATATTGGTGTACTCACCGATCGTCGCATCCCCCACATACGACAGATGAGGCACCTTCGTCCCCTCACCGATCGACGCGTTCTTCATCTCGACATACGTACCGGCCTTGGCGTTCGCCCCCAGCACCGTCCCCGGACGCAGATACGCATACGGACCCACCGACGCCCCCGCACCGATCTGAGCACCCTCGGCCACCGTGAACGACGCCACCGCGCCCTCACCCACCACCGTGTCCGCGAGCCGCGAATGCGGACCCACCTCGGCACCCGACGCCACCCGCGTCGCACCCAGCAACTGCGTCCCCGGATGCACCACCGCGTCCGGCCCGAAGCCGACGGTCACATCCACCCACGTCGACGCCGGATCCACCACCGTCACACCGGCCAGCATCGCCCGCTCCAGCAACCGCTCGTTCAGCAGTCGCCGCGCCTGCGCCAACTGCACCCGGTTGTTGATCCCCAGAATCTCCCGGTGATCCCCGGCCACCGCCGCACCCACCCGGTGCCCGGCCTCCCGCAGAATCCCCAGCACATCCGTGAGGTACTCCTCACCCTGGCTGTTGTCCGTCCGCACCTTGCCCAGCGCCTCGGCCAGCAACCGCGCATCGAACGCGAACACCCCGGAATTGATCTCCCGGATCGCCCGCTGCGCCGGACTCGCGTCCTTGTGCTCGACGATCTCCGTCACCGCGCCGTTCGCGCCGTCCCGCACGATCCGGCCGTACCCCGTCGCGTCCGGCACCTCGGCCGACAGCACCGTCACGGCGTTCCCGTCCGCGGCGTGCGTCTCGCTGAGGCGGCGCAGCGTCTCGCCCGTCAGCAGCGGCGTGTCCCCGCACACCACCACGACGGTGCCGTCCAGCGCCGCACCACCGGCGGTCAGCTCCTCCAGGCCCATCCGCACGGCGTGCCCGGTGCCGTTCTGCTCGTGCTGCACGGCGGTACGGACCGACGGGTCGATCTCGGTCAGGTGTGCCCGGACCTGGTCGCGTGCGTGGCCCACGACGACGACGAGGTGCTCGGGGTCCAGCTCGCGGGAGGCGGCGACGACGTGTCCGACGAGGGACCGCCCGCAGATCGCGTGGAGGACCTTGGGGGTCGCCGATTTCATGCGGGTTCCCTCACCCGCGGCGAGAACGACGACGGCCGCCAGTGGGGTCTCCCCCGTCCGAGCGGAGCCGAGAACGGGAGGAAGGTTGGCGCTCACGGAGGTGCCCTTCGGCTTCTTGGCTACTTCGGGTGGTGGACATCCGAAGGATACCGGGGCGTATTCCTGGAGAAACGCATGCGGGTCCCGACCTGTCGGTCGGGACCCGAACTTTGCTCTGCTCCCCTGCCAGGACTCGAACCCGGACAGATGGCACCAAAAGCCACAGTGCTGCCAATTACACCACAGGGGAACGAAACGGCTAAAACGGACGCTTCATCAGTTCGGCTGCTTCGCTCCCAACACTATGCCGTACCACCAGCCTTCGATGCGACGGTATAGGTCAGCGCCTCCCAGGACTCGGATCACCAGGCAGCCGTGATAGCCCTCTCCGGTGTTCTTGCGCACGGTCTTGGGGTTGTGCTTCTTGAGCGCTGTCCTGCCGAGGGCGGATACGTCGATTCCGGCCAGGTCGGCCCAGTGGCGCTCGGCGGCGGGGACATCGGCCGACTCGTGAATCATCACGTGGCAGCGCAGGCCCTGGGGCTCGATGCCCAGCAGCTTCAGCCATGCCAGGTGGACCGTGATCATGTCGGGGTCGCTGTTGACCGCGCGGCGGAGGGCGCGGGCTTCGGTGCGTAACGCTTCGTGGTCGGTGGGGTCGGGGTGGGGGTGGCGTTCGTGGGCGCTGATGTGCGTCATGGGGACAGGCTGGTGGGACGGGTGTGCGGGTGGGGCGAATATGTGGGCGATTCAATAGTTCGAGGGATAACCGTGGGTAAGGGTGCGTAACGGGTCGGGAACGTGCACGTGCGCTGTTCGGGGGGCCGGGGTGGGCGCCCGTAGGCTGGTCGGCATGAGCGCTACGGGGGCAGACGGAGAGGCCGGAGCGCGGGTGCGTGCCGCGCCCGCACGGGGGCCGTGGTGGTGGGCCCGGCGGCGCAGTGCCGTGCTGGACGTGGTGCTGGCGTTGCTGTCGACGCTGGAGTGCGTGGTGGAGGGCGCGTCGTTCTCGGACGACGTGGGGCTGCCGGGGCCGGTCGGGATGCTGCTGGGGCTGGTGGCCGGGCCGGTGCTGTTGGTGCGTCGGCGGTGGCCGGTGGTCGTGGTGCTGGTGTCGATCGCGGTGACGCCGGCGGACATGGGTGTGCTGTTGGGGGTGGTGGGCCTCTACACGCTGGCGGCGTCCGATACGCCGCGGCGGACGACGGCGTTGCTGGCGGGGATGACGGTGGCGGGGACGTTGGTGTCGACGTTCCTGAACCTGCGGCAGGAGGTGGCGGCGGATCCGGATTTCCAGCCGCCGCTGTGGTTCGTGCCGGTGATGTCGGTGGCGATGGGGCTGGTGGTGACGGCGCCGCCGGTGCTGTGGGGGCTGTATGTGGGGGCCCGGCGGCGGTTGGTGGAGAGCCTGCGGGAGCGGGCTGACGGTTTGGAGCGTGAGCTGTCGCTGTTGGCGGACCGTGCGGAGGAGCGGGCGGAGTGGGCCCGTAACGAGGAGCGGACGCGGATCGCGCGGGAGATGCACGACGTGGTGGCGCACCGGGTGTCGTTGATGGTGGTGCATGCGGCGGCGTTGCAGGCGGTGGCGTTGAAGGATCCGGAGAAGGCGTCGCGGAACGCGGGTTTGGTGGGGGACATGGGGCGCCAGGCGTTGACGGAGTTGCGGGAGATGTTGGGGGTGCTGCGGACGGCGGAGGGGGCCGGTGGGCGTCC
>NZ_VKJP01000035.1 GCF_007280575.1 Streptomyces benahoarensis | reverse complement strand
GGCGCGGAGGGGGAGCGGGGGCGCGTCCGGCGGGGCGTGCGCCGGGCCGCGGACCGGGTCGGGCACCGGGGAGCGCGGCGGCCTACCCTGGTGGGTCAGCAGGTCAAAGGGGTGGATTGCCGTGTGTGGCAGGTATGCAGCGAGTCGCGGACCCGAGGAGCTGACAAAGACCTTCGGGATCCGGCACCTGGACCCCAAGGAGACGCTCGCCCCGGACTACAACATCGCCCCGACCGTCCCCGTACAGGCGGTCCTGGAGCGCCCCCTCAAGGGCGCCGCGGCCCAGGCGTTCCCCCCGGGGATGCCGGTGCGGCAGCTGCGCACGCTGACCTGGGGCCTGGTGCCGTCGTGGTCGAACTCGCCGGACGGCGCCGCGCGGATGATCAACGCGCGGGCCGAGACGGTCCACGAGAAGCCGTCCTTCCGGCAGGCGTTCGCCGCCCGCCGCTGCCTGCTCCCCGGGGACGGCTATTACGAGTGGGTGACCGCTCCCGAGGAGCGGGATCTGGAGGAGCGCGGGGTGAGGAAGCGCCCCCGTAAGCAGCCGTACTTCGTGACGCCCGCCGACGGCTCGGTGATGGCGATGGCCGGTCTGTACGAGTTCTGGCGCGACGCCACGCTGCCCGCCGACCATCCGCGGGCCTGGTGGGTGACGTGCACGGTCATCACCACGGCGGCCGAGACCACGCCGCTGGCCGGGGCGGACGGCGGCGAGGGGCCGCAGTCGCTCGCCGCCATCCACCCCCGGATGCCGCTGGTGATGCCCCCCGACCGCTGGGACGCCTGGCTCGACCCGTCCCCCACCGACCCCGACGGGCTGCTCACCCTGCTCGCACCGCCCCCGGCCGGGCTGATGCGCGCGTACCCGGTGCCGACGGCCGTCAGCAACGTCCGCAACAACGGTCCGGAACTGCTCACCGAACTCGACGGGCCCGAGGTCGGCACCTTGTTCTGAGGGGCGGCCCCTGGGGAGGCCGGGGCCACGGTCCCTGGGGGAGCGCCTTCTGCGGGCCGCCCCTCGGGCGTGCCGCTTCTCCGTCCCGCCCCCGGCGGGCCCGTGCGGCCGAGGCGTCCCCGGGGCGGCAGGATGGGCGTATGACTTCCGGTGTGCACGAGAGCGAGACGGTCGCCACGCCCGTGGGCGAGGCGCGGATCACCTGGTTCCGGGCGCCCGTACCGGCCCGGGCGGTGCTGGCGGTCAGCCACGGCGCCGGGGGCGGTATCGAGGCGCGTGACCTGCGGGCGCTGGCCGCCGCGCTGCCCGTTCGCGGCTACACCGTCGCGCTCGTGGAGCAGCCGTGGCGGGTCGCCGGGAAGAAGGTGGCGCCCGCCCCCAAGACCCTCGACGCCGGGTGGACGGCGCTGTGGCCGGCCCTGGAGAAGCCCGGTCTTCCGGTCGTCGCGGGTGGCCGCAGCGCGGGGGCGCGGGTCGCCTGCCGCACCGCGCGCGAACTGGGCGCGCACGCCGTCCTCGCCCTCAGCTTCCCGCTGCACCCGCCGGGCCGCCCGGAGAAGTCCCGCGCCGACGAGCTGACCGCCTCCGGGGTGCCGACCCTCGTCGTCCAGGGCGGCCGGGACCCCTTCGGGCGCCCCGAGGAGTTCCCGCCCGGTACGGAGCTGCGGGAGGTCGCCCACGGTGACCACGGCTTCGCGGTGCCCAAGCGGGCCGGGGTCACCGAGGACGCATCGATGGCGACGCTGACGGACGCGGTGGCGGAGTGGCTCGACGGCCTTTTCGGCTGAGCCGCGGCGCGCGGGCCCGCGGTCCCGCCGACCGGCGCCCCGCGCCCCCGGCGCGCCGTCTCACTCCGAGCGCCCCCGGGGCCGGGCGCGGACATGCATCCGCTCGCCCTGGCGGCCGAAGAGGCTGAGCAGTTCGACCGGCTTGTCGTCCGCGGGCCCGAACCAGTGCGGCAGCCGGGTGTCGAACTCGGCCGCCTCGCCCGCCCTCAGCTCCACATCGCGGTCGGCCAGCAGCAGCCGCAGCCGCCCCGACAGGACGTACAGCCACTCATACCCCTCGTGCGTGCGCTGCTCGGGCGGGCCCGGGACCGGGTCGACGACGAGCTTGAACGCCTGGAGGGCGCCCGGCTGCCGGGTCAGCGGCACGAACGTCATGTGCGCCCGGCGCTGCGGCACCGCCCGCACCCGGGGGTCGCCCACCTCCGGGGCGCCGACCAGTTCGTCCAGCGGCACCTGATGGGCGCGGGCCAGCGGCAGCAGCAGCTCCAGGGTGGCGCGGCGGCGCCCGGACTCCAGGCGGGAGAGGGTGCTGACCGAGATGCCCGTCACCTCCGACAGCGCGGCCAGGGTCACCGAGCGCTCCTGCCGCAGCCGCCGCAGCCGCGGCCCGACCTCACCGAGCACCCGTTCGTACGCGTCATCCGTCATGTCCCCATTGCCGAAGCGGCAACGCGCTTTGTCAACCGCCGCCCGCAGCGGGCCGTCGCGAAAAGGCGTCGCGGGCCGGGAATGCGGCGCGGGGCGCGGCTGTTGTCCGTGGCGTAGGACATCCGTACACCACTCGCGCAGTACGAGGAATGGGAGCTCGCCGCATGGGAATCGCCTGCCCCGCTCGTCCCGCCGCCGACCTGCGGTGGCCGCAGACGCAGGTATCGCAGACCGCTCCGGCTGGAGCGGCGGCGGCCCGGGATCGTCGTCTATTCTCCGAATCGAGTGGATCCGCATCCGGGTCCGTCACGGTATTGGAGGAGGTGGGTCCGGTCACCGGTACCGACGCAGGGACCGACGGCACGGCACGGGAGCACACCGCGGACCGGGAGGAGAGCGCCGCCGAGCGCAACGCACGCTTCGAGCGCGACGCCCTCACCTTCCTGGACCAGATGTACTCCGCCGCGCTGCGCATGACGCGCAATCCGGCCGACGCGGAGGACCTGGTGCAGGAGACGTATGCCAAGGCGTACGCGTCCTTCCATCAGTTCCGGGAAGGCACCAACCTCAAGGCGTGGCTCTACCGCATCCTGACCAACACCTTCATCAACTCCTACCGCAAGAAGCAGCGTGAGCCGCAGCGCAGCGCGGCGGAGGAGATCGAGGACTGGCAGCTGGCGCGCGCCGAGTCGCACATGTCCACCGGACTGCGCTCCGCCGAGTCGCAGGCGCTCGACCACCTGCCCGACTCCGATGTGAAGGCCGCACTCCAGGCCATTCCGGAGGAATTCCGCATCGCGGTCTATCTCGCGGACGTCGAGGGCTTTGCGTACAAGGAGATCGCGGACATCATGGGGACACCCATCGGCACGGTGATGTCCCGTCTGCACCGCGGCCGGCGCCAACTGCGCGGCATGCTGGAGGACTACGCCCGGGAGCGCGGGCTGGTCCCGGCCGGGGCAGGGGCTGCCACGCAGGCACCGCAGCCGCACGACCGGAAAGGCTCGGGATCATGAGCTGCGGAGATCCGCACGACAAGGACTGCTCCGAGGTGCTCGACCACCTCTACGAGTATCTCGACCGTGAGATGCCGGAGGGTGAGTGCGAGAAGTTCCAGGTGCACATCGACGAGTGCTCGCCGTGCCTGGAGAAGTACGGTCTCGAACAGGCCGTCAAGAAGCTCGTCAAGCGCTGCTGCGGCCATGACGACGTCCCCCGCGACCTGCGGTCCAAGGTCATGGGCCGTATCGATCTGATCCGGGCCGGTGAGACCGTCCCCGAGGTCAGCGTCCTCGACCAGGCCCGTCACGACGCGGCCCGGAACGACGACACCACCGGCGCCCGGGGCGCGGACGGCGCGGCCGACGCCGCCGTGTCCCCCGCCGAAGCGGCGGAATCCGCCGATGCACGTACAGAGGCCGCGCGCGCCGAATAACGCCGCGTATCACCCGAAGGGATGAGTGGCGGGGCTTTTCTCCCCGCTCGCCCCCCGATGCGCCGACGCGTCCGCCCGACCGCCTCTATCCTCGCCGCACCCCCGCACCCCCGCACCGCGCATGACGCTGCGCGGAATCGGGCCGTGGTTTCGGGGAGGAGGGCGCGATGCGGGCGCTGTCGCCGGCCGCGCGTGGCTGCATCACAGGGGCCGTCCTGGCCGCGGCGGTGTGCGCCGCCCCGGCCGTCCGGCTCGGGCCCGGCGCCCCCTGGGCGGACGCCGCCGCCCTCACCGCCCTCCACGCGGGCTGCGAGACGGTGCGCCACCGCCCGCTCCCGGGCATCCGGGTCCCGGCCGGTACCGGCCCGTTCCTCACGGCGCTGCCCGTCCTGCTGGCCGGGGCGTTCCTGCTGCCCCCGCCACTGGCCGCGCTGACCGCCGTCCCGGGCGCGCTGCTCGCCCCGGCCGACGAGCCTCGCGCACCGCCCGCCGCATCTGGCACGCGGCCGAACTCGCCCGCCTGCTGGGCCGCCGCCCGGCTCTTCGACGCCGCCGGACCGCGGCCGCTCACCGCCCCGCACTTCCCCTGGGTGCTGCTGCCCGCCCTCGCCGCCGCGGCCGTCTTCTGCGCCGTGCTCACCGCCCTCGACGGCGCGGTACGGGTCACCGCCGAGGGGCAGCCGCCGCGCACCGCCTGGCGCGGTCTGCTGCGCGGCTCCCTCGGCCCGCATCTGACGCACGGCCTCGCCGGGCTGATGACGGCGGTGCTCTGGCGCAGCGCGTACGGCCCGGCGGCGGCGCTGCTGGTGCTGCCGCCGATGTACCTCTCGTGCTGGGTCTTCGCCCAGTACCACCAGGAGCGCGCCGCTCACCGGGCCACGGTCCGCGCGCTGGTGCAGGCCGTCGACATCAAGGACCGCTACACCCGCGGCCACGGCGAACGCGTCGGCCGCGCCTCCGTGATGATCGCCCGGGAACTGGGCCTGCCCGAGGACCGTACCGAGGCGCTGCGGATCGCCGGGACCCTGCACGACGTCGGCAAGCTCGGCGTCCCCACCCGGCTGCTCCGCAAGGAGGGCCCGCTCACCCCTCAGGAACGTTCCCTGATCGAACTGCACCCCGAGTACGGCCACGAATCGTCCGGGGCATCGGCTTCCTCGGGGAGGCGCGGGAGGCGATCCTCCGCCACCACGAGCGGCTCGACGGCCGCGGCTACCCCTACGGCCTCAAGGGTGCGCAGATCCCCGAGTGCGCCCGGGTGATGGCCGTCGCCGACGCCTTCGACGCGATGACCTCCACCCGCTCCTACCGCCGGGCCCGCCCCGTCCCGGCCGCGGTCGCCGAGCTGCGCAAATGCGCCGGGAAGCAGTTCGACCCGCGGATGGTGCGGGCGCTGGCCGCCGCCCTGGAACGGCACGGCTGGCACCCGGACCTGATCACGTCGGCCGATCCCGCGCCCGACCTGCCGCATCCCACAGGCGGCCCGCCCCCGGGGCCGCAGCTCCCCGCGCCCGGCTCGCACCGCGGCGGTAGCGGTGCGCCGCGCGGCCGGCACGCCGCCCCGCGCGGTGGCCGCGCCCGGCACCATTCCGGCCGGTCCGGTGACGCGTGAGCGGCCCGGCGGCCCGCCCGGACACCCTGCCGCCCCCGGGGACGGCGCACCCCGGCGACGACACCCGGCGGGCGGCCCGGCCCCCCTCGGGCGCCGCCCTCGCCGTGGCGATCCGTACGACCGCGGCCGGTCTCGGGCTCTGGGCCCTCGTCCACACCCTGCGGTCCGGTGTCGCGCAGCCCGGTGTCGCACTGACCTTCGGGGCGCTGATCGCCGTGGGCGAACTGGCCCGGCAGGGACCCGCCGGGGCGCACCGGGCGCCCGAGGAGCGGGAACGCGCGCCCCTGGGCGTGGCGGGCGCGCTGGCGTACGCGCTGCTCGGCGAGGTGGCCGGGACGCCCGCCACACACGGCCCGGTGCAGACCCTCGTGGTGGTCGGCGTCGCGGGTCTGGTGGGTCTGGTGCCGCGGCCTGGCCGCGGGCCGGCCGGTGACCGTCTGGCGCGGCACCTGCTGACCTGCGGTTTCGCCGCGACCTGTGTGCAGCCCCTGTACGCCGCCGGGCCCCTCGCTTGCTGTGTGGGCCGGGGCCATGCGCCGCCCCTGGTGCTGCTCGGGCTGCTGGCGCTCACCGCGCTGGGCGACGCGGTCCTCGCCGCCGCGTTCGCCCGCGCCCGCAGCGGCCGCCCGTACGGGGCGCTGCTGCGCGGGGAGCTGCGGGCGTCCGGCGGCATCGGTCCGGCGATCGGCGTGGTCATCGCGCTGGCCACGGCGGTCGCCGGGCTGTGGGCGCTGCCGGTGTTCTCGCTGCCGCTGCTGCTGACCCAGTGCGCGCTGCGCCGCTGCGCGGCCGTCCGGGCCACCAACCGCCGGACCGTCGCCTCCCTGGCCCGCGCCACCGAGATCGCCGGGTACACCCCGCCCGGCCACGCCCGCCGGGTCGCCGCCCTCAGCCGGGCGGCCGGCGGGGAGCTGGGGCTGCGCGAGCCCGATCTGGATCTCCTGGAGTACGCCGCGCTGATGCACGACATCGGGCAGCTGTCGCTCGTCGACCCGGTGCCGTCGGGTGCGACCGCGCCGCTGCCGCCCGCCGAGCAGCGCCGGATCGCCCTGCTCGGCGGCGCAGTCGTCCGGCAGACCGGCGTCCCCGCCGAGGTCGCCGTGATCGTCGAGCGGCAGGCCGATCCCTACCGCGAGCAGCCGGTCACCGCACGCATCGTGCGGACCGTCAACGCGTACGACGACTGGGCGGGGCGGACGGCCGGGCCCGACGGGGCGCCGTGGGCGCTGGAGCGGCTGCGGCTGGCGGTCGGGCGGGACTTCGAGCAGGGCGTCGTAGAAGCGCTCGCGAGGGTCCTGGCCCGCGGCGGCCGCACCACGTGAGGCCCGTGGCGCCACCGCCTTCCCCAGAGTTCCGCCCCTGGTGAACGCACCGGGCAACCCATGGGTAATGAGCGCCCGCCGAGATGGGCATGGTTGGATGCGAAGGAAGCCCCGCAGAGGGGATTCAGGGGGAGCACGCAGGGCAAGGGAGCCGCAGGGGCCCCGGCGAAAACGCTGAGGCCGACGGCAATCTGTGGCAGGTTGCCAGTGGGCCCCCGGGTGGCCCCGGGCGCCGCTCGGGACACCACCTCCAGTGGCATCGAGCAACCAGCAGGCGGGAATCGTGAAGATCTTCGGCAAGGTACGGCACCGGCCCTCCGCCTCGTGGCGGCAGGCGACCGACCGGGCTTTCACGCTGATCGGCGACGGCCGTTACGACGACGCGGGCGCGCTGCTGACGCGCGCCGCCGACATGGAGCCGTGGCTCTCGGAGTCCTGGTTCAACCTCGCCCTGCTGCACAAATTCCGGCACGACTGGGAGCAGGCCAGGGCCGCGGGGCTGCGCGCGGTGGCCCTGCTCGACCGCTCCCCGGGCGCGCCCGACTGGTGGAACGTCGGCATCGCCGCCACCGCCCTCCAGGACTGGCCGCTGGCCCGCCGCGCCTGGCAGGCGTACGGGCTGAAGGTCCCCGGCGGCGGGGTCGCGCAGAGCGAGCCGTCCGGGATGGCGCTGGGCAGCGCAGCGGTCAGGCTGTCGCCCGAGGGCGAGGCGGAGGTCGTCTGGGGCCGCCGTCTCGACCCGGCCCGGATCGAGGTGCTGTCCATCCCGCTGCCGTCCTCCGGGCGGCGTTGGGGCGAGGTGGTGCTGCACGACGGTGTCCCGCACGGCGAACGCACCACCGCCGCCGGGCCCTCGTACCCGGTCTTCGACGAGATCGAGCTGTGGGCGCCGTCGCCCGTGCCCACCTGGGTCGTCCTGCTGGAGGCCGCCACCGAGGCGGACCGGGACGCGCTGGAGCGGCTGGCGGCGGACGCCGGGTTCGCCGCCGAGGACTGGTCGTCGTCGGTGCGGCTGCTGTGCCGTACGTGCTCGGAGTCCAGCATGCCCAGCGACGAGGGCGACGGTGAGCATCTGGACCCGCACGACCACAGCGAACCGGGCCACCCCGGGCCGCTCGGCCACCGCACCGCGGGCTCCGGTTCGCTCTGGGTGCCCGAGCGGGAGTGCGGCATAGCGGCGCCCGCCGCCCTGGTGCGCGGGCTGCTGGACGGCTGGGTCGCGGACAGCCCGGACACCCGCGAGTGGCGTGATCTGGAAGAGGTCTGCTGACCGCCTCGCCGCCCCCGTAGGCTGGAGGGCGACTAATCAGGGTTCCAAGGAAGGCGTACGGCGGAGATGGCCCAGCAGCCTGTGTTTGATCAAGACGGTGAGCAGCGCGTGGACGAGTTCGTCGACGACACGACGGACGCGGCGGAGCGGGAGAGCGCTCACCGTGAGCGGGGCACGTCCCGGCCGATCACGGTTGTCGGCAACCCCGTGCTCCACAAAGAGTGCCAGGACGTCACGGAGTTCGGCGACGAGCTGGCGCAGCTGATCGACGACATGTTCGCCAGCCAGCGCACCGCCGAGGGCGTGGGCCTGGCCGCCAACCAGATCGGTGTGGACCTCAAGGTCTTCGTCTACGACTGCCCGGACGACAACGGCGTCCGCCACGTCGGCGCGGTCTGCAACCCCGTCCTCGACGAACTCCCGGCCGCCCGCCGGATGCTGGACGATTCCAACGAGGGCTGCCTGTCGGTGCCCGGCGCCTACGCCGAGCTGGCCCGCCCCGACTACGCCGTCGTCCGCGGCCAGGACGCCCAGGGCAACCCGATCTCCGTCGAGGGCACCGGCTACTTCGCGCGCTGCCTCCAGCACGAGACCGACCACCTCTACGGCTACCTCTACATCGACCGCCTCTCCAAGCGGGAGCGGAAGGGCGCGCTGAAGCAGATGGCCGAGCAGGAGCCGCGCTACCCCGTCGTCGCCAACGACTGACCGGCGCACCGGCCGAAAACGCCGAGCGGCCCGTGGACGGAATCCCGTCCACGGGCCGCTCGTGGTGTGTGCCCTAGAAGTCGTCGTCGAACGAGACCGAGCCCTCGACGGCGACCTGGTAGGCCGACGCCCGGCGCTCGAAGAAGTTCGTCAGCTCCTGGACGTTCTGCAGCTCCATGAAGGAGAACGGGTTCTCCGAGCCGAAGACCGGCGCGAAGCCCAGCCGCTGGAGCCGCTGGTCGGCGACGCACTGCAGGTACTCACGCATCGACGCGGTGTTCATGCCCGGCAGGCCCTCACCGCACAGGTCGTGCGCGAACTGCAGCTCCGCCTCGACGGCCTCCTTGAGCATCGCGACGACCTGCTGCTCCAGCTCCGCGTCGAAGAGCTCCGGCTCCTCGTTGCGGACGGTGTCGACGACCGAGAACGCGAAGTCCATGTGCATCGTCTCGTCGCGGAACACCCAGTTGGTGCCGGTGGCCAGACCGTGCAGCAGGCCGCGGGAGCGGAACCAGTACACGTAGGCGAACGCGCCGTAGAAGAACAGGCCCTCGATGCAGGCGGCGAAGCAGATGAGGTTGAGGAGGAAGCGGCGGCGGTCGGCCTGGGACTCCAGGCGGTCGATGGACTCGACGGAGTCCATCCACTTGAAGCAGAACTCCGCCTTCTCCCGGATGGACGGGATCTTCTCGACGGCGGCGAACGCGGCGGCGCGGTCGTCCGGGTCGGGCAGGTAGGTGTCGAGCAGCGTCAGATAGAACTGGACGTGCACGGCCTCCTCGAAGAGCTGACGGCTCAGATAGAGCCGCGCCTCGGGGGAGTTGATGTGCTTGTACAGCGTCAGCACCAGGTTGTTGGAGACGATCGAGTCACCGGTGGCGAAGAACGCCACCAGGCGGCCGATCAGGTGCTGCTCGCCCGGGGAGAGCTTGGCGAGGTCGGTGACGTCGGAGTGGAGGTCGACCTCCTCGACGGTCCAGGTGTTCTTGATCGCGTCGCGGTAGCGGTCGTAGAAGTCCGGGTACCGCATGGGCCGCAGGGTCAGCTCGAAGCCCGGGTCGAGGAGGTTCTTCGTGCCGGTGGTGGCGGTGTGGGCCGCGGCGGCGTTGGGGGTGAGGGTGGTGTCGGGCATTACTGGCAGGCCTCGCAGGACTCGGGGTTTTCCAGGGAGCAGGCGACCGCTTCGGGGTCGGTCACCGGCAGCTGAGCGGGGACGGCCGCGCGGGCGGACTGCGCGATCCGGGTCGCCGGACGCGAGCGCAGGTAGTACGTGGTCTTGATGCCGCGCTTCCAGGCGTAGGCGTACATCGAGCTGAGCTTGCCGATGGTCGGCGACGCCATGAAGAGGTTCAGCGACTGGCTCTGGTCGAGGTAGGGCGTGCGGGCCGCGGCCATGTCGATCAGCGCGCGCTGCGGGATCTCCCAGGCGGTGCGGTACAGCGCCCGGGTCTCCTCGGGGATCCAGGGGACGTCCTGGACCGAGCCGTTGGCGTCGCGCAGCGCGTCCCGGGTGCGGGCGTCCCACAGCCCCAGCGCCTTCAGCTCCTCGATCAGGTACGCGTTGACCTGGAGGAACTCGCCGGAGAGGGTTTCGCGCTTGAAGAGGTTGGAGACCTGCGGCTCGATGCACTCGTAGACGCCCGCGATGGAGGCGATCGTCGCGGTCGGGGCGATGGCCAGCAGCAGCGAGTTGCGCATACCGGTCTCGGCGACGCGGGCGCGCAGCGCGGCCCAGCGGTCCGCCCAGAGCGGTTCGGCGTCCGGGTAGTGGTCGGGGTGGAGCACCCCGCGGGCGGTACGGGTCGCCGACCACGCCTGGTGCGGGCCGTGCCGCTCGGCGAGGTCCGCGGACGCCTCGTAGGCGGCGAGCATGATCCGCTCGGAGATCCGGGTGGACAGCGCACGCGCCTCGGGCGAGTCGAACGGCAGCCGCAGCCGGAAGAAGACGTCCTGGAGGCCCATCAGGCCCAGACCCACCGGCCGCCAGCGGGAGTTGGAGGCCGCCGCCTGCTCGGTCGGGTAGAAGTTGATGTCCACCACGCGGTCGAGGAAGGTGACGGCGGTGCGGACGGTGGCGTCCAGCCGCTCCCAGTCCATCGCGTCCTCCCACCCGGCGGCGGGGTCGCCGAGGTGCGCCGCGAGGTTGACCGAACCGAGGTTGCAGACCGCGGTCTCGCCGTCGTCGGTGACCTCCAGGATCTCCGTGCAGAGGTTGGAGGAGTGGACGACCTTGCCGGGCTCGGCGGTCTGGTTGGCGGTGCGGTTGGCGTGGTCCTTGAAGGTCATCCAGCCGTTGCCGGTCTGCGCCAGGGTGCGCATCATCCGGGAGTACAGCACCCGCGCCGGGACCTGCTTGGTGGCGCGGCCCTCGGCCTCCGCCGTGCGGTACGCGGCGTCGAACTCGTCGCCCCACAGGTCGACCAGCTCCGGGGCGTCCGAGGGGGAGAACAGCGACCAGTCGGCGTCGGCCTCGACGCGGCGCATGAACTCGTCGGGGATCCAGTGCGCGATGTTGAGGTTGTGGGTGCGCCGTGCCTCCTCGCCGGTGTTGTCGCGCAGCTCCAGGAACTCCTCGATGTCCGCGTGCCAGGTCTCCAGGTAGACGCAGGCGGCGCCCTTGCGGCGCCCGCCCTGGTTGACCGCCGCGACCGAGGCGTCCAGGGTCCGCAGGAACGGCACGATGCCGTTGGAGTGTCCGTTGGTGCCGCGGATCAGCGAACCGCGGGCCCGGATACGGGAGTACGAGAGGCCGATGCCACCGGCGTGCTTGGAGAGCCGGGCGACCTGGTGGTAGCGGTCGTAGATCGAGTCCAGCTCGTCCAGCGGCGAGTCCAGCAGATAGCAGGACGACATCTGCGGGTGGCGGGTGCCGGAGTTGAAGAGGGTGGGGGAGGAGGGCAGGTACGACAGCGAGCTGGTCAGGCGGAACAGCTCGGCGACGTCGGCCAGCGCCCGCGCCGAGTCGTTCTCGGCCAGACCGCAGGCGACCCGGAGCAGGAAGTGCTGCGGGGTCTCGATGACCTGCCGGGTGGTGGGGTGGCGCAGCAGGTAGCGGGAGTGGACGGTGCGCAGCCCGAAGTAGCCGAACCGGTCGTCGGCGCCGTCGGCCAGCGCCCGGGTGACGAGGGCGTCCAGCTCCTCGGCATGGGTGGCGACGAACGCGGCGGTGGAGTCGGAGATCAGGCCCTCGCGGTGGCCGGCGGCGACCGACGCGGAGAACGAGACGGCGCCCTCGCGCGCGGCCTCCTCGGCGATGGCGAGGGTGAGCAGCCGCGCGGCGAGCTTGGAGTACTGCGGCTCGTCGCCGATCAGACCGGCGGCGGCGTCGATCGCCAGCTCCCGCAGCCCGGCCTCGTCGGAGCCGGGGTGGCGGCCGCGGAGCGCGGCGGCGGCGATCTTGCCGGGGTCGGTGGCCGTCAGGTCGGCGGTCAGCTCGGTCAGGGTGCGCAGCAGGGCGGTGCCGGGCGGGTCCTGGCCGGGGGCGTCGGCGGGGAACGTGGCCGTCTCAAGCGCTGCGGCCTCGGCGTCGGTCGCGGACTGCGGTGGCGCGGTGGTCACGTGGTGCTCTCCCTCACTCGGCGGGGGCCGGAGGGAGGCGCGACGGACGTCCACGGCGGGCGGCGGCGCCCGGCGGCACACAGGGGCGCTCGGGCGCGCGGAGGCCCGCGCGGCGTCCACCGGCCCATCCCTCGGGGCCCGGACATCTCGACGTCCGGACCAGGGCGGCGCGGACGTACCATCGGCAGGTCTTCGGACTCACGGGGCGCACGCCGATCAGGCGATATCGGGGGATATCTGCGCTCTCGTACACCATTGCGGGACAGTTCCGGACTCACACCGGATTCCCCTGCGGCGACAGCGAGGACGAGCATACATGTGGTGGTGGGCCCTTGGGCGCACCCCCATATCTAGTGCGGTGTGGTGAGGGATGGGTGGCTGTCAGTGGTCTCGGGTCGGCCGAGCCGTGCCACGACTGGGCGAGCGGGCCTTCGCCCCGAACAACAGGCCGCCGCGTCCCGGAAGGAACACGGCGGCCTGCGGGGAGAGGTCGCGTCCGCGACGTCAGCGGCCCGCCGGAACGTCCGCCGTCGCGGGCGGCAGATCCGGCGTGACGCCCTTGTCGCCGGCGTCCGCGGTGTAGTCGCCGGGGCTGGTCTCGTCGATGCCGTCGGGGGCCTTGAGGGCGCGCAGGACGACGGTCAGGACGACCGTCACCACGACGTTGAGGACGAACGCCGTCAGGCCGATGTAGCCGATCTGGCCGATGCCGGGGATCTCCGCGCTGGAGCCGCCGAAGTGGGCCTGCGTCGGGCTCGCCACGCCGTAGGCGGCGAGCGTGCCGTAGACCATGCCGACCGCCCAGCCGGCCAGCAGCGCCCAGCGGTGGAACCACCGGGTGAACAGGCCGCCGACCAGCGACGGCATCGTCTGGAGGATCCAGATGCCGCCCAGCAGCTGGAAGTTGATCGCCACGGTCTTGTCCATGCTGAGCACGAAGACCAGCGCGCCGACCTTCACCAGCAGCGACACCAGCTTGGCGACCTTGTGCTCCTGCTCGGGCGTGGCGCCGGGCCGCAGGAAGTCCTTGTAGACGTTGCGGGTGAAGAGGTTCGCCGCGGCGATGGACATGATCGCGGCGGGCACCAGCGCGCCGATGCCGATCGCGGCGAACGCCACGCCCGAGAACCAGCTCGGGAACATGTCCTCGAAGAGCTGCGGGATGGCGAGTTGGGCGTTGCCGTGGGTCTCCGTGCCCGCCTTGATCGCCATGAAGCCGAGCAGCGCGAGGAAGCCCAGCATCAGCGAGTACAGCGGCAGGATCGTGGTGTTGCGGCGGATCACATTGCGGCTGCGGGAGGAGAGCGTCGCGGTGATCGAGTGCGGATACATGAACAGCGCGAGCGCCGAGCCGAGCGCCAACGTGGCGTACGCCCACTGGCTGTTCGGGCCGCTCGCCAGCTCACCGCGCGGTTTGCCGGTCGGGCCCGGTTCGGCGAACGCCTTGCCCGCCGCGTGGAAGATCGCGTCGAAACCGCCGAGCTTGATCGGGATGTAGATGATCGCGACGGCGATGACCAGGTAGATCAGCCCGTCCTTGACGAACGCGATCAGCGCCGGGGCGCGCAGCCCCGAGGAGTAGGTGTACGCGGCGAGCACCGCGAACGCGATCAGCAGCGGCAGGTCCTTGACGAACCAGTTGGTGTTCTCGCCGCCGCCGACGCCCATCACGTCCAGGACCGCCTGGATGCCGACGAGTTGGAGGGCGATGTACGGCATCGTCGCCAGGATGCCGGTCAGTGCGACGGCCAGCGACAGGCCCTTCGAGCCGAAGCGCCCGCGCACGAAGTCGGAGGTGGTGACGTAGCCGTGCTTGTGCGAGACGGACCAGAGGCGGGGCAGGAAGGTGAAGATCATCGGGTACACGAGGATCGTGTACGGCACGGCGAAGAAGCCGGACGCGCCCGCCGCGTAGATCGCCGCCGGGACGGCCACGAAGGTGTACGCGGTGTAGAGGTCGCCGCCGAGCAGGAACCACGTCACCCAGGTGCCGAAACTCCGGCCGCCCAGCCCCCATTCGTCGAGGCTGGCGGACTGCTCGGCCTTGCGCCAGCGGGCCGCGAGGAAGCCCATGACGGTGACGGCGATGAAGAAGAGGACGAAGACGGTGAGGGCGACGCCGTTGACGCCGTCGGTACCGGCCGCGGCGAGCGCGGAGGAGGGGAGCATCACGTGGCCGCACCGCCCTTACGGGCGCGGTTCTCCCGCTGGACCAGCTTGTACGCGATCATCGTCAGCGCCGTGGAGATCAGCACCCACAGCATCTGGTACCAGTAGAAGAACGGGATGCCGATGAGCGTCGGCTCGATCTTCGCGTACGAACCCACCCAGAGCATCGCCACGAACGGAGCGATCAGGCACAGTCCGGCCACCACACGTGTCGGTGTGACGACCTGTCTGGAAGTGGGTGTTCCGTCGTGCTCTGTCATGGCGGCTCCGTCCCTGGCGCTCTCCTGCGATGGGCTGGAAATCTATGGCAGGGCCGCGTCAGCCGTCACTAGGTGTCCGCATATCGGTACGGCAACGGCGGCCACCGGAGCGTCCCTTGGGGCGCGCGGGAGGCCGCCGTGCGCCCGTCGGACGCCGCGTACGTCACTCCACCGGGCGGCTCAGCCGGGCGACGAACTTGTAGCGGTCGCCGCGGTAGACCGAGCGGACCCACTCCACCGGACGGCCCTGCGCATCGCGCGAATGGCGGGAGAGCATCAGCATCGGCAGACCGACATCCGCACCGAGCAGCCCGGCCTCGCGGGGCGTGGCCAGCGACGTCTCGATGATCTCCTCCGCCTCGGCGAGCCGCACGTCGTACACCTCGGCCAGCGCGGTGTAGAGCGAGGTGTACTTGACGAGGTTGCGACGCAGCGCGGGGAAGCGCTTGGCGGACAGATGGGTGATCTCGATGGCCATCGGCTCACCGCTGGCCAGCCGCAGCCGCTCGATGCGCAGCACCCGCCCGCCGGTGGCGATGTCCAGCAGCCCGGCCAGCCGGTCGTCGGCGGTGACATAGCCGATGTCCAGCAACTGGGAGGCGGGCTCCAGACCCTGGGCGCGCATGTCCTCGGTGTACGAGGTGAGTTGCAGCGCCTGGGAGACCTTCGGCTTGGCGACGAAGGTGCCCTTGCCCTGGATGCGCTCCAGCCGCCCCTCGACCACCAGCTCCTGGAGGGCCTGGCGGACCGTGGTGCGGGAGGTGTCGAACTCCGCGGCCAGCGCCCGCTCCGGCGGCACCGGTGTGCCCGGCGGCAGCGTTTCGGTGATCTCCAGCAAGTGCCTTTTGAGGCGGTAATACTTGGGTACGCGGGCGCTGCGTGTGGCCGTCGTGCCGTTCTCCGTGCTGCCCCCGTCGGTCTGCATGACCCGCCCTTCCGCCCTGTGTTCCGCTGCCGTCACCGGCTCCTCCGTACCTTGCGCCTCACATCGTGGCACGGGCGTGGTCGCCGGGCCCTTCCGAGGGCCCGCACCCGGCAGATGTCGGTCCGGTAACGGAGCCGACAGCGACTCTTATACACCCTTGACACCCCAAAAGGTCTAGGCCAAGCTGCGGGGCACTGGTCTAAACCATTAAAGACCACACCCGGCCTCTAGGGGAGAGCGCAATGAAGCGTGGGCTCATAGCAGCGACCGCGGTCGCGGGAATGCTGATGAGTGTCGCTGCCTGTGGGTCCAGCGACGGCAGCGGTATCGGCGCGGACGGCTTCAAGGGCCAGAAGCTGACCGTGTGGGTGATGTCCGGCTCCAATCCGTCGCAGTGGACGGCCCAGGTCTCCAAGGAATTCGAGCAGAAGACCGGCGCCACCGTCGACTTCAAGGTCCAGCAGTGGGACGGCATCCAGCAGAAGCTGACGACCGCCCTGTCCGAGGACAGTCCGCCCGACGTCGTCGAGATCGGCAACACCCAGACCGCCGCCTACGCCAAGGCAGGCGCCCTGCTCGACCTCGGCGACCTCAAGAAGCAGATCGGCGCCGACTGGAGCGACTCCTTCAACAAGGCGGCGATGGCCGACGGGAAGCAGTACGCGCTCCCGTGGTACGCCGGCAACCGCGTCGTGATGTACAACAAGAAGATCTGGGCGAAGGCCGGGATCAAGGACCTCCCGACGACGCGCACCGAGCTGTTCAAGGCGTTCGACACCATCAAGAAGAAGACCGACGCCGAACCGCTCTACCTGCCCGGCCAGAACTGGTACTTCTTCGACGGCCTGACCATCGGCACCGGCGCCGACCTCGTCAAGAAGAGCGGCGGCAAGTGGGTCTCCAACCTCGCCGACCCCAAGGTCGCCAAGGCGATGGACATCTACAAGACCTACCAGTCCTTCAGCGACGCCCCCAAGAACAAGGACGAGGCGACGCCGCAGCAGGCCGAGGTCTTCGCCAAGGGCAAGACCGGCGCGATCATCGCCATGGGCTACGAGGCGGCCACCGCCGTCAAGGCCAACCCGGACATCAAGCAGGACATCGGCTTCTTCACCCTCCCCGGTGAGACCGCCGGCAAGCCCGAGGGCGTCTTCCTCGGCGGCTCCAACTTCGCGGTCGCCGGCGGCAGCACCGAACAGGACCTCGCCAAGGAATTCCTCAAGGTCGCGCTGTCGAAGAAGAACGACGCGCAGATGGTCAAGGAGGTCGGCTGGAGCCCCAAGTCCGCTGACCTGGCGAGCGCCGCGAAGGGCAACCCGGCGGCCGAGGCGGCGGCCCCCGCGGCCGCGAAGTCCGGCGGCACCACCCCGCTCATCCCGGAGTGGGCGGCCGTCGAGAACGTCCCGAACCCGATCAAGAACTACATGACCGCCGTGCTGAACGGACAGACCGCGGACGACGCCGCCAAGGCCGTCGAGCCGGAGATCAACAAGCGGCTCGCCCAGCAGTAGGGCGACGGCCACCGAAGGGGCGCCGCCCGTCCGGGGGCGCCCCTTCGCGGACCCGGCACACCCGGTCCCTCCGTACGCCCGGCCGCCCCCGGCCCGTACGGAGGCACCGCCAACGCGCGCGACATCGGTACGAAGGGGAGCGAACGGCCATGGCAGTGCAGCTCGACGACGCGGTGGACAAGAGGGCGCCGCGCATCGGCAAGGGTGGTGCGCCGCCGTCCGGCCGCGCCACCGGCACCCCGCGGACCCGCACCGGCAGAGCCACGCCCTATCTGCTGCTGCTCCCCGCGCTGCTCGCCACCGCCGTCTTCCTCGGCTGGCCGATGGTCCGCAACGTCCTGCTCTCCTTCCAGACCCTCAACATGAAGGAGCTGATCCAGCACCTGACGGTCTGGAACGGCACCGGAAACTTCCAGGAGATCCTGGGCAACGAGGAGTTCTGGCGGGTCACCCTCCGCACGCTCGTCTTCACCGCCGTCAACGTCGTCCTGATCATGGCGCTGGGCGTCCTCATCGGCCTGCTCCTCGCCCGGCTGGGCACGAAGATGCGACTGACGCTCTCCGTCGCGCTGGTGCTGGCCTGGGCGATGCCCGTCATCGCCGCCACCACCGTCTTCCAGTGGGTCTTCGACTCCCGCTACGGCGTCGTCAACTGGGTCCTCGACCAGCTCGGCTGGCACGCCATGGCCCACTACGACTGGGTCGGTACCCAGCTCTCCACCTTCTTCGTCATCACCTTGCTGATCGTCTGGCAGTCCCTGCCGTTCGTGGCGCTCAACCTCTACGCCGCGACCACCACCATCCCCAAGGAGCTGTACGAGGCGGCCCGGATGGACGGCGCCGGGACCTGGAAGGTCTTCACCACCGTGACCTTCCCCTTCCTCAAGCCGTTCTTCCTCGCCACGACGTTCCTTGAGGTCATCTGGGTCTTCAAGGCGTTCCCGCAGATCTTCGCCATCAACAAGGGCGGCCCGGACCGGCTCACCGAGACCCTGCCGATCTACGCGTTCACCGAGGGCGTCGGCAACCTCCACTTCGGCATGGGCGCCGCGATCTCGCTGCTCACCATCGCCGTGCTGCTCGCCATGACCGCGTACTACCTGCGTCTGACGCTCAAGCAAGAGGAGGACGAGCTGTGAAGCGCTCGCTCGCCGGCCGGATCTGGCCCAACGCGACGGCGGTCGCCCTCGCCCTCGGCTTCGTCTTCCCCGTCTACTGGATGTTCAACACGGCGTTCAAGCCGACCGGCGACATCCTCAGCGACGTCCCCGTGTGGTTCCCGCTGCACGGCACCTTCGCGCACTTCGCGACCGCCGTGGGCGCCCCCGACTTCTGGACGCTGGCGGGCAACTCCGTCCTCGTCACCGCCCTCGCCGTCGGCCTCTCCCTGCTCATCGCGCTCTGCGCCGCCTTCGCGCTGACCCGGATGCGGTTCACGGGCCGCAAGACGACGCTGCTGGTCTTCATGGTCGCGCAGATGGCGCCGTGGGAGGTCATGGTCATCTCGATCTACATGATCGTCCGCGACGCCGACATGCTGAACAGCCTCGTCCCGCTGACCGCCTTCTACATGCTGATGGTGCTGCCCTTCACCCTCCTGACGCTGCGCGGCTACGTCGCCGCCGTACCCAAGGAACTGGAGGAGTCCGCGATGGTCGACGGCTGCTCGCGCCGCCAGGCGTTCACCAAGGTCGTCTTCCCGCTGCTCGCCCCCGGTCTGATGGCCACCTCCCTCTTCGGCTTCATCACCGCCTGGAACGAGTTCCCGCTCGTCCTCGTCCTCAACAAGGAACCGGCCAAGGGGACCCTGCCGCTGTGGCTGTCGCAGTTCCAGAGCCAGTTCGGCGACGACTGGGGCGCCACCATGGCCGCCGCGTCGATCTTCGCCGTGCCGATTCTGGTCCTCTTCCTCTTCCTCCAGCGCAAGGCCGTCGGCGGCCTCACCTCCGGCGCCGTGAAGGGATGACCCGGACCCCATGAGCACCACCCGTACCCGCGCGGCCACCGACACCCTCACCCGCGACGCGCTCACCGTCCTCCAGCCCGGCTTCCGTGGGACCACCGCCCCCGACTGGGTGCTGCGCCGCCTCGACGAGGGCCTCGCCGCCGTCGCCGTCTTCGGCCGCAACGTCGAGAGTCCGGACCGGCTCGCCGCCCTGACCGCGCAGTTGCGCGCCGTACGCGACGACGTCCTGGTCGCCGTGGACGAGGAGGGCGGCGACGTCACCCGCCTGGAGGTGCGCACCGGATCCTCCTACCCGGGCAACCTCGCGCTCGGCGCCGTCGACGACCCCGCGCTCACCCGCGCCGTCGCCCGGGACCTGGGCCGCCGCCTTGCTGCCTGCGGTATCCACCTCAACTGGGCGCCCTGTGCGGACGTCAATTCCGACCCGGGCAACCCCGTCATCGGCGTCCGCTCGTTCGGCGACGACCCGGCGCTGGTCGCCCGGCACACCGCCGCCTACGTCGACGGCCTTCAGTCCGCCGGGGTCGCCGCCTGCACCAAGCACTTCCCCGGCCACGGCGACACCGCCGTCGACTCCCACCACGACATGCCGCGCGTCGGCGTCGACCTCGCGACGCTCCGGGAGCGGGAGCTGGTGCCGTTCCGCGCCGCCGTCGCCGCGGGCACCCGGGCGGTCATGAGCGCGCACATCCTGCTGCCCGCCCTGGACCCGGTCCGCCCGGCCACCCTCAGCCCGGCCGCCCTGCACGGTCTGCTGCGGGCCCCCGAGGCCGAGGGCGGCCTAGGCTTCGACGGGCTGATCGTCACCGACGGCATCGAGATGCGCGCCATCTCCGCCGCCTACGGCATCGAACGCGGCAGCGTCCTGGCCCTCGCCGCCGGCGCCGACGCGCTCTGCGTGGGCGGCGGACTCTCGGACGAGGAGACCGTGCTGCGGCTGCGCGACGCGCTGGTACGGGCGGTCCGTGACGGTGACCTGCCGGAGGAGCGGCTGGCGGATGCCGCGGCACGGGTGCGCGCCTTGGCGGAGTGGGTCCGAGGGGCCGGGGGCGCGGGCGCCGGGGCTTCGGGCGCTTCGATTCCGGGCGCGGGCGCGGAGGAGGGGGCCGCGCCCACACCCGGGCTGATTGCCGCCCGCCGTGCGCTGCGCCGCACCGCCCGGGAGCCGTTCACCCCGCTCACCGAGCCGGTGCACGTCGCCGCGTTCACGCCCGTCGCCAACATCGCCGTCGGCGACGAGACCCCCTGGGGCGTAGCCGCCGAGCTGACCCGGCTGCTGCCCGGCACCACCACGACCGGGTACGGCGCCGAGCGGGCCACCGCCGAGGGCACCGAGCAGCTGGTCGCCGCGCTGCTCACCGAGGCCGGGCGGCGCCGCGTGGTCGCCGTGGTCCGCGACGCACACCGGCACCCCTGGATGGCCGGGGCGCTCACCACCCTGGTGGCCGCCCGCCCCGACACCGTCGTCATCGAGATGGGCGTACCGCAGGCGCCGCCGTGCGGGGCGCTCCACCTCGCCACCCACGGCGCCGCCCGGGTCTGTGCCCGCGCCGCGGCCGAGGCGCTGACGGGCGCAGCGGCCGAGGGCTGACCCGGCCGCCACAGACCAACGGCCGGGACGCTCCCGCGTGGGGGGAGTGCCCCGGCCGTCGCCGTGTCCCGATCGTCTACAGGCCCTGCCACTCCGGCTTGGCCGCGTACGTCGCCCGGAAGTAGTCCGCGAGCTTCAGCTCCGACGCGGCGGCCTCGTCGACCACGACCGTGGCGTGCGGGTGCAGCTGGAGCGCGGAGGCGGGCACCACCGCGGCGACCGGGCCCTCGACCGCCTGTGCCACGGCGTGCGCCTTGCCCGCGCCGGTCGCCAGCAGCACCAGGTGGCGCGCCTCCAGAATCGTGCCGATGCCCTGCGTGATGACGTGGTGCGGCACCTCGTCGAGGCTGTCGAAGAACCGCGCGTTGTCCTCGCGGGTCTGCCGCGTCAGCGTCTTGATACGGGTGCGCGAGGCGAGCGAGGAGCACGGTTCGTTGAAGCCGATGTGCCCGTCGGTGCCGATCCCGAGGATCTGGAGGTCCACCCCCCCGGCCGCCCGCAGCGCCTCGTCGTACGCCGTGCAGGCCGCCGGGATGTCGTCGGCGGAACCGTCGGGCCCCAGGAAGGAACCCTTATCGATACCCAGCGGTTCGACGACCTCGCGCAGCACCACCGAACGGTACGACTCGGGGTGCCCGGCGGGCAGCCCGACGTACTCGTCGAGCTGGCAGACGCGGACCCGCGAGGCGTCCACCGCCCCGGATGCGACCTGCGCGGCGAGCGCTTCGTAGATGGGCAGCGGGGTCGAGCCGGTGGCGACACCGAGCAGCGCGTCGGGCTTGCGGCGCACCAAGGCGGCGAGGGCGTCGGCGATGAGCGAGCCGCCTGCCGTGGCGTCCGGAACGATGACAACTTCCACGCGTGGCCTGCCGTTCTGAAGAATGGGGTCTGGTGGTATAGACCAATCTATCAGAGGGGGCGCCCCCGGGCCCAGCTCACGAAGATCGTCTTCGCGCCCGCGAAACGGCATCGAATTCCCGGCCCATTCGCGGGTTCCACCATCCGTACCGAACCCTCCACGCTCCGTTTATTCACCACCCGGTCCTCGCCGTTCGGAATTCCGTAATTCCCTTACGGGAAAGGGAAAATGGAGGCGGCGCCGGAAAAGGGGGGCGGGAAAGCGCCGGGCCGGAAAAAGAGTGCGCCGCCGGGCCCTGTCCGACGGGGAACGGGCCGGCCCGGCGACGCACCTGAGCGGTCGCCCGGGGGGAAGCAGGCGGGCGACCGAGTGGGGAGGTCACGTGGTGACGCGCCTCCAGCATGGGCGCGCGGAATCAAAAGGCCGTCAACGGGGGATCAACGCCAGATCCGCCCGGCCCCACCCCGGGCAACAGGGCGCCGTCATGGCTTCGCTTGGGGGCGCCCGGCCGACCGTGCGGCGCATCCGGGCCCGAAAACACCCGCGGGCCGCGGCGCCGGGACAGGACCCTCAGCCTGTCCGGCACCGCAGCCCGGAGCTACATCGGCCGGTTCCGTAGGGCGGTCGGGCACCCCGAGTGCGGTAGGGGTGGCGCCCGCCCGGGAACCGGTCGATCGGAGACCGTTGCGTAGTCAGGGCAGAGAACGCGCCGGTCTCGATCCACCCTCCTGTGCGGGGAGGGCGGAAGTCTGTAGCAGAAAACATTGTGGACTAGACCATTCTGATCTGTCCATGCCCATGCGGGACCAAAGATCCGTGCCGCCGGGCCGCCCGCCCGCACGGTACGGCCACCCCAAGGGAAGCCCTCCGCGCGGAGAACACGGGAAGAACAGGGACACCGTACGCCGGTAGGCTCGCTGGCGTGCCCTCCATGAACGATCTCGTACGCCAGCACACCGCTCTGAGCGACTCCGACCTTGAGTGGCTGCACCTGCTCGTCTCGGAATGGCAGCTGCTGTCCGATCTGTCCTTCGCCGACCTGGTGCTCTGGGTGCCCACCCTCGACGGCACCCGCTATGTGTCGGTGGCCCAGATGCGGCCGAACACCGGGCCCACCTCCTACCAGGACGACATGGTCGGCCACCTCGTTCCACGGGGCCGCCGCCCGATGCTGGACTCCGCGCTGGACGAGGGGCGGATCGTCCGCGAGGGCGACCCGGAGTGGCGCGAGGAGGTGCCGGTCCGCGTCGAGTCCATCCCGGTCCGCCGCGAGGGCCGGGTGCTGGGCGTGATCGCCCGCAACACCAACCTCCTCACCGTCCGCACCCCGAGCCGCCTGGAGCTGACCTACCTCCAGAGCGCCTCCGACCTCGCCCAGATGATCGCTGCCGGAACGTTTCCGTTCCCGGCCCAGCAGGTCGACATGGACGCCTCACCGCGCGCCGGCGACGGCCTGATCAGGCTCGACGCGGACGGCGTCGTCCAGTACGCCAGCCCCAATGCGCTCTCCGCCTACCACCGCCTCGGCCTCGCCGCCGACCTGGTGGGCCATCATCTCGGCCGCACCACCGCCGAACTGGCGCCCGCCCGCGGCCCGGTGGACGAGGCACTGGTCAAACTGGCCAGCGGCTGGGCGCCGAGGGAGTTCGAGGTGGAGGGCGACGACGGCGTGATCCAGCTCCGGGCGATCCCGCTCAAGCCCAAGGGCACCCACAGCGGTTCGCTGGTGTTGCTGCGCGACGTCACCGAACTCCGCCGCCGCGAACGGGAATTGATCACCAAGGACGCCACCATCCGGGAGATCCACCACCGGGTGAAGAACAACCTCCAGACCGTCGCCGCGCTGCTGCGCCTCCAGTCCCGCCGGATGGACTCCGCCCAGGGCCGCGAGGCGCTCGACGAGGCGGTGCGCCGGGTCGGCTCGATCGCGATCGTCCACGAGACGCTGTCGCAGAATCTCGACGAACGCGTCCAGTTCGACGAGATCGCCGACCGGGTCCTCGCGATGGTCGCCGAGATCTCCCCCGGCAAGGTCTCCACCCGCCGCACCGGCCGCTTCGGCATCCTTGACGCCGAGGTCGCCACCCCGCTGTCGATGGTGCTGACCGAGATCCTGCAGAACGCCCTGGAGCACGCCTTCGACGAGGGGGAACAGGGCGCGGTCGAGGTGGGCGCGGTACGTGGCGGCAGCCGTACGGAGCCGCGGCTGCTGGTCACCGTCCAGGACAACGGCCGCGGTCTGCCCGAGGGCTTCGACCCGCACAGCGCCGGAAACCTGGGCCTTCAGATCGTACGGACCCTGGTGGAGGGGGAGTTGGGCGGCACGTTCGACATGGTGCGCGCCACCGAGGGCGGTACGCGGGTGCTCCTCGACGTACCGGTCCGGCCCGAGAAGAGCTGAACCGACCGGGCACCCGCGGCCACCGGGGGAGTGGTGCGGCGGCGGCCCGCACAGCAGTAAGCCCCGGACCACGAGGTGGTCCGGGGCTCAAAGCTCACGTTGCTCTGCGCATCGGGGGTACTGCGCGCTGCGGCTCGGGGGCCACGGGGAGTCTGTGTCAGGCGCTGGCGTTGCGCGCCCGGTTGCGAGCTGCACGGCGCTTCATCGCGCGGCGCTCGTCCTCACTCAGACCACCCCAGACGCCGGAGTCCTGGCCGGACTCGAGCGCCCACTGCAGGCACTGCTCCATGACGGGGCAGCGGCGGCAGACGGCCTTGGCTTCCTCGATCTGCAGGAGCGCAGGACCGGTGTTGCCGATGGGGAAGAAGAGCTCGGGGTCTTCTTCGCGGCAAACGGCGCGGTGACGCCAGTCCATGGCTGCTCCATCTCCTCGTATAACGGGAACGTTGCTTGTGAATGTGAACGCTTTCACGAATCCCTCCGCAGGGGAAGGGCCGAATACCAGTCGACAAACTGGTGCGGTCCTGTGGAATGAGGAGGGGATTCGGGCTCTCAAGGGGGCTGGTGAAGCTGCCGTCCCGATCGCCATGAAGAGACTCGCAAACCTCGGCGACGGATACAACCCCTACCGGAAACTTTTTTTGATTCCTTGGTGTCGCCTAGGTCACAGCCGTACTTCTAGGGGGTGGAAGTCAGCCTAAACGTTCGAGTGAAAGGACTTTAGGCCCTACTGCTCACACAATCACACGCAGTGCCCGGCGTACGCCTGTGAACGTCACACTCGTACGCAGTCCCAGGTGGTCTCCGTCCATCTGAAAGGGCAGCGGCACCTGTGAATGCAAGGTGAAGGCCGTCAGGTCGTGCAGTGACAGTGCGTGCTTGCCGCGGGGGCCGCGCTCCGGTGTGGAGGTCAGCAGCTGGGTCGCGTAACGCGTCACGGCGGCGGGGGAGAGACGGCTCAGGGCGAAGACGTCCAGCGCGGTGTCGAACGAGGCATCCGGAAGCGGGTAGAGCGGGCGATTGCCCAGGTAGCTCCAAGGAGAGGTGTTGCAGATTATCGACATCACCAGGCCGTCGGTGATCTCCGGGGCGCCGCCGCCCGGGGCCGGACGTTCCAGGGTGATGGTGCCCTGGCGGCGGTTCTGGTCGCCCAGGAACTGCCGGACGACCTGACGGACGTAGAGGCTGTGGGTCGAACGCTTGCCGCGCTCGCGTTGCTGTTCGACGCGGCCGACCACCCCGGCGTCGAAGCCGAATCCGGCGCAGAAGGTGAACCAGCGCCCCGGTGTGGCCTCGTCCTCGCTGCCGGGGGTGCCCGCCGCGTGCCCCAGGCCGACCGTGCGTTCGCTGCCGTCCCGTACCGCGTCCAGCAGGGCGCCGGTCGCCTCCACGACATCGTTCGGCAGGCCGAGCGCGCGGGCGAAGACATTGGTGGAGCCGCCGGGCACCACGGCCAGGCGGGGGTGGGACTCCGGGTCGGGGCCGTGCGTCAGCAGGCCGTTGACGACCTCGTTGACGGTGCCGTCGCCGCCGAGCGCCACCACCAGCTCGGTCCTGCCGTCCTCGGCGGCCTGCCGGGCGAGGTCGCGGGCGTGGCCGCGGTACCGGGTCTCGGCGACCGTCAGATCGAGATCGCTGGCGAGCGCATGGGCCAGAACGTCACGGGTGCGGGCACTGGTGGTGGTGGCAGCGGGATTGACCACGAGAAGCGCGCGCATGACCGCCAGCGTACCTACCTGCTGGTACCGGCCCGGCGACGCACCTCCCCGGAAGGCGTCGCGGGCGGGGAGCCGCGGTGCCGACCGGCGCGGCGACCCGGGGGCGGCCGGTGGGCGGCGGGGGCGGCGCTACCCTGCTGAGGTGAGCAGTCAGCAGCAGAAGAAGTCCGCACGCCAGGCCGCCGCCGCACCCGCGGCCCCCGAGCGGCCCGGACCGCGCCCGGCCCGGCTGAGCGCCGCCGCGGTGCTCACCGCCGTCGAAGGCGTCGCCCTGGCCGCCCTCGGCCTCTTCCTGCTGATCGAGGGCGTCACCGGCTCGCCCGACAGCCCGCAGCAGGCCGTGACCGGCGCGGTGACCGTCCTCGCGCTGGCGGTGCTGCCGCTGGTCGCCGCGCGCGGGCTGTGGCTGCTGCGCCGCTGGAGCCGCGGCCCCTCAATGATCACCCAGATCGTGGCGCTGCCCGTCGCCTGGACGCTGATCAACGGCGGCGGCGCGCTGATCGCGGCGGGCGTCGCGCTGGCGGTCGCCGCGTTCGTCGCCCTCGGCCTGCTGGTCAACCCGACGGCCACCGTGGCGCTCGGTATCGGCCCGCGGGAGTAACCGGCGGGAACGGCGGAGGGGGCGGGGTCCACAACGGACCCCGCCCCCTCCGCCTGTCACGGCCGGGTGCTCACTCCTCGACGAGGAGCCGGTCGCGCAGCTGGGCCAGGGTGCGGGCCAGCAGCCGGGAGACGTGCATCTGCGAGATGCCGATCTCCTGGGCGATCTGCGACTGGGTCATGTTGCCGAAGAACCGCAGCAGCAGGATCTTCTTCTCCCGCGGCGGCAGATCCTCCAGCAGCGGCTTGAGGGATTCGCGGTACTCCACGCCCTCCAGCGCCTCGTCCTCCGCGCCGAGTGTGTCGGCCACCGCGGGGGACTCGTCGTCGGTGTCCGGGACGTCGAGGGAGAGCGTGGAGTAGGCGTTCGCCGATTCCAGACCCTCCAGGACCTCCTCCTCGGAGAGCGACAGATGCTCCGCCAGCTCGTGGACCGTCGGCGACCGGCCGTGCCGCTGGGACAGCTCGGCGGTCGCCGTCGTCAGCGACAGCCGCAGCTCCTGGAGACGGCGCGGCACCCGGACCGCCCAGCCCTTGTCCCGGAAGTGCCGCTTGATCTCGCCGACGACGGTGGGCGTCGCGTAGGTGGAGAACTCCACGCCGCGGTCCGGGTCGAAGCGGTCGACGGACTTGATCAGGCCGATGGTCGCGACCTGGGTGAGGTCGTCCAGGGGCTCGCCGCGGTTACGGAACCTGCGCGCCAGGTGCTCGACCAGCGGGAGGTGCATCTGCACCAGGGTGTTGCGCAGCTCCGCGTGCTCCGGGGAGCCGTCGGGGAGCTTCCGCAGCTCGTAGAACATCGCCCGTGCGCCGCTGCGGTCGTGCGGGTCGTGGGCGTGCGCCGGTTCGTGGGCGTGCGGGGGCTCCGGAGCGCCTTGGGGCTCCGGAGTCTCCTGGGACGGACGCGGCGTGTGCTGCGCCCGCTCGCCCTGCTGCTCGCTGTCGTCCATGTGGTCCGCCCGCTCTGCCTGCTCCGCTGCGTCCGGCCGGCCGCCGGGGTTGTCCGCGCCCGTCGGGTGCGGCCGGGCCTGCTGGTCCGGGATGGTCGCACCCGGCGCGATCCCCGCGCCGCGTTCGAGATCTTTCACGGGGCCCCCTGTTCGGTCATGACGGTCCGGGACCGGCGCCGCGCTCCTTGTAGAGGCTGATGGTGACCGTACGGTCCTCGGCGACGGCGGAGTCGACCTTGCCGGCCAGTGCGGAGAGCACCGTCCAGGCGAAGGTGTCGCGCTCGGGTGCGCGGCCGTCGGTGGTCGGCGCCGAGACGGTCACCTGCAGCGCGTCGTCGATGAGACGGAAGACGCAGCTCAGCACGGAGCCGGGGACGGCCTGCTGGAGCAGGATCGCGCACGCCTCGTCCACCGCGATGCGCAGGTCCTCGATCTCGTCGAGGGTGAAGTCCAAGCGGGCTGCGAGTCCGGCCGTGGCCGTACGCAGCACGGAAAGGTAGGCACCCGCAGCGGGCAGCCGGACTTCCACGAAGTCCTGGGTCCCGGGCTCGCCTGCGATCTGGGACACCCTCACCTCCAAGGTGGCACAAGCTGGATTGAGCTGATACGTGTTGAGCTGATGTGCGTGGCCACGGTGCCGCTCCGGTCGTTCCGCCGGTCGTTCCCGCAGGACGTGGCGGTGGTGCGGCGCAGCACATGGTCGGCTGTGACGCTACCGCGATCCGCGGGCCGGTGTCGCCCGGAAAGAGCATGACTGTCGTCCGGAATGCGAACGGATCCGGGGGCTCCCGGAACCGCTTTCGTCACTCATTGTAAACATACGAGTACGTACAGTGGCTAGGGGTTGGGGGCGTCAAATCCTCGACGGTGACGCTCCGTTGACCCGCGTGGTGTCCGCGAGGGCGTGCAGTTCCTTTCCAGTGAGCCGGAAGACCGTCCATCCGTCCATGGGCTGCGCGCCGATCGACCGGTAAAAGCCGATGGACGGTTCGTTCCAATCCAGGACGGACCACTCGAAACGCTCGTAGCCGCGGGCGACACAGGTCTCCGCGAGCGCCGCCAGCAGCGCCTTGCCGTGGCCCGCGCCGCGTGCGTCGGGGCGGACGTAGAGATCCTCCAGATAGACACCGTGCGTGCCCGTCCACGTCGAGAAGTTGCGGAACCACAGGGCAAAGCCCACCGGCTCGCCGTCCTCCTCCGCCATCAGCGCGAAGGCCGCGGGCTGGGGACCGAAGAGCGCTTCGGTGAGCTGCGCCTCGGTCGCCTGCGCGGCCTCGGGGGCGCGTTCGTACGTGGCGAGTTCGTGGATCATGGCCAGGATGACGGGGACATCGGCGACGGCTGCTTCGCGGATCATGCCGCCAGGCTAAACCGCGCCGGTGACAGCCCGGCAGGGAGGCCGGGAAAGGTGCCCGGAGCGCGACCGGGCGGGATGCCGGAGCGCGACCGTCAGCCGGGCCGGGCGCGCGGTCCGTACCGTCGCGCGGCGGCCGTGGAGCGCCCCGGGGCCGGGGCCCCGCCGCCCTCACACCAGGAGCTGGTCGGTGAAGCACCACCGCCAGGACTCGCCCGGCTCGAAGGAGCGCATCACCGGGTGGCCGGTCCGCTCGTAGTGCGCCGTGGCGTGGCGGAACGGCGAGGAGTCGCAGCAGCCGACATGGCCGCAGACCAGGCACAGCCGCAGCTGGACCGGGTGGCTGCCCACCTCCAGGCACTCCGGGCAGGTGTCGGTCAGCGGGGCGGGTTCGGCGCGTGGCAGATCACGGACGTGCACACACTCGCTCATGATGGCCAGGTTAGAACGGCGGCGCCGGAGGCGGGCCGCGCCGGTGTGTCAGAGGGGTACGGGACGGGCCGATGGACGTCATGCCGCTGCTGTTGCTGATCGCGGGGAGCGCCGCGGTCGCCGGGCTCGCCCGGCGTACGCCCGTACCGGCGCCGCTGCTGCTGGTCGCCGCCGGGATCGCCGCCGCGTACGTCCCGGGGGTGCCGGACTACACCCTCGATCCGCACATCGTGTTGCCGCTGGTGCTGCCGCCGCTGCTGCACTCCGCGGCCCTGGAAAGCTCCTACCTGGACCTACGGGCCAACTGGCGGCCGGTGGCGCTGCTCTCCGTCGGCTACGTCCTCTTCGCCACGCTCGCCGTCGGTCTCCTCGCCCACCTGGCCATCCCGGATCTGCCGCTGACCGGCGCGCTCGTCCTGGGCGCCGTGGTCGCGCCGCCCGATGCGGTCGCGGCCACCGCCATCGCCCGCCGCCTGGGGCTGCCCGGCCGGATCACGACGATCCTCCAGGGGGAGTCCCTGGTGAACGACGCCACCGCCATCACCGCCTACAAGGTGGCCCTGGCGGCGGCGGTCGGCGCGGGCGCCACCTGGGGCGGCGGGGCCAAGGAGTTCGCCGTCGCCTCCCTGGGCGGCATCGGCGTCGGCCTCGTCCTGATGGTGCCGCTGCACTGGCTGCGCCGCCGGGTGCGGGCGTCGCCGCTGCTGGAGAACACCCTCTCGCTGCTCATCCCGTTCGTGGCGTACGCCGCCGCCGAGCAGATCGGGGCGTCCGGGGTGCTCGCCGTGGTCGTCGTCGCCCTCTACCTGGGGCACCGCTCCTGGCAGGTCGACTTCGAGACCCGGCTCCAGGAGGCGGCCGTGTGGCGGATGGTGTCGTTCCTGCTGGAGTCCGCGGTCTTCGCGCTGATCGGGCTCCAGCTGCCGGTGGTGCTGCGCGGCCTGGGGGAGTTCAGCGGCGCGCAGGCCGCCGCGTACGCCGCGCTCGTCTTCGTGGCGGTGGTGGTGGCGCGGTTCGTGTGGGTCTTCCCGGCGACGTATCTGCCGCGGGCGTCGGCCCGTATCCGGGAGCGGGAGCCGGACGTCACGGCCGCGGCGCCGCTGATCGTCGGCTGGGCCGGGATGCGGGGCGTGGTGTCGCTGGCCATCGCCTTCTCCATCCCGGCGACGGTGCACGACGGCGGTCCGTTCCCCGCCCGCAACCTGGTGCTCTTCCTGACGTTCACCACCGTCATCGGCACCCTCGTCATCCAGGGACTGACGCTGCCGCCGCTGATCCGCGCCCTGAAGCTGCCCGGCCGCGACGCGCGCACCGAAACGCTCGCCGAGGCCCAGGCGCAGAACGCGGCCTCCCGCGCCGCCGAGGAACGCCTCGAAGCCCTCCTCGCCGACGACAGCAACGCCCTGCCCGGCCCTCTGGAGGACCGGCTGCGCACCGTGATGGAGCGCCGCCGCAACGCCGTCTGGGAGCGGCTGGGCACCGTCAACGAGACGACCGGCGAGACCGCCGACGAGACGTACCGCCGCCTGGCCGGCGAGATGATCGACGCCGAACGCCGCGTCTTCGTCCGCCTGCGCGACGCCCGCCGCATCGACGACGAGATGCTGCGCACCCTGCTCCGCCGCCTCGACCTGGAGGAGGCGGCGGCCTATCGGGAGGAGCGGGGGTGAGGGGCGCCGCCGGCCCGGGTGCCCGACGGCCGTACCCCGCTCCGCCTGGTCTACGAGCGCAGAAACGCGTCCCCATGCGCCCTGATGTGTGCCTCCAGCGCGCTCAGCGCGTTCCGGGTCGTCTCCGGGGAGCCGCTGCCGCTGTGTTCGGCGTAGTAGGCGGTGCCCAGCTTCTTGAGGAGGTCGTTGCCCGCCCGCTGCTGCTGGACCTCGTCCACCTTCTGCTTGCCCTGTTCGAGGGCGCTTTGGGCCTGCTCCTTGGCGCGGTCGAGAAAACCTGCCATCACTGCCTCCTGTGAACGATCGGTCTCGTCGGGATCAACGGCCCGTCCGGCCGCCGGGTTCCCCGTGCCAGGCTCGGGCACCCGGGCGGGGGGCGCGAGGCGGGCGGGCCGTTGATCCCGACGAGACCGATCGTTCACAGGAGGCAGTGATGGCAGGTTTTCTCG
>NZ_VKJP01000359.1 GCF_007280575.1 Streptomyces benahoarensis | reverse complement strand
GCGCAGCCCCCGCCCCTCACTCCACGAACAACCCCCGGGCCGCCGCCTTGGCGTCGAACTCCTCCAGGCGGGCCTGGGCGTCGGGCAGGGCGTCGCACATCGCCTCCAGCAGGACGCGACCCAGGAGCATCGGGGCGCACACCGTGTCGAAGGCCAGGCCGGTGCCGACGGGGGCGGGCAGCAGCAGGTCGGTGTGGTGGGCGACGGGGGCGAAGGCGCTGTCGGCGACGGTGACGACGGTCAGCCCGACGGCGCGGGCGTACTCCAGCGCCTCGACGACCTCGCGCGGATGGCGCGGCAGCGCGAAGCAGAGGAGGGCGCTCGCCCCGGCGCGCACCGCGGCGTCGATGCGGTCGGCGAGGAGGGAGCCGCCCTCGTCGAGGAGGCGGACGTCCGGGTGCACCTTGCGGGCGAAGTAGACGAATCCGGCGGCCTGGGCGGTGGCCGCGCGGAGCCCGAGGACGGGCAGCGGCCGGGACGCGGCGAACAGTTGGCCCGCCCGTACGACCGGTTCCGGGTCGGCGAGGACGGCCGCGAGGTGGCGGAGGTTGTCGATCTCCGCCTGGACCGCCTGCTGGTACTCGTTGGCCGCGGCGATGGCGTCCGGCCCGGTCGGGGCGGTGTCGCGCAGATGGCGGCGGAGCGCCGGGTAGCCGTCGAAACCGAGGGCGACCGCGAAGCGGGTCACGGAGGGCTGGCTGACCCCGGCGAGTTCGGCGAGTTCGACGCTGGAGAGGAACGGCGCGTCGGCGGCGCGGCGCACCATGCAGTGCGCGATGCGCCGCTGAGTGGGCGTCAGCCGCCGCCCCTCGAAGAGCCGCTGCAACCGCGCGGCCGCCGCATCACCGCCCGCCGCGCGGCCCACCGGAGCCTCGGCCGCCGCATCACCGCCCGGAACCTCGGCCGCCTTGACCACACCGGCCACACCGGCCACACCGGTCACCTGGACCGCACCCGTCGCACCGGCCGCACCGCCGCCGTTGTCCCCGTCCCCGCTCATCGCCTCTTCCTCCCGGCCCGGTCGGGGGCCATGTCGTCTACCGATCGACTCTACGGATACTCGGGCCCCGCGACGCCCCGTACGCCCCGCCGCACGCCCGCCTCGCCCCCGTACGCGCACGCTCACGGCCGTACGCCCCCGGCCGCACCCACCTGGACACACCACCGGGCCGCGCCCCGAGTCGGACCGCACCGCACGGCACCACGCACCAGGCCGCACACCGGACCGAACCGCACCGGACCGGACCGAATCGGCGCCCCGCCAGCCCCCTCCTTCGCAGACGTCTCACTCTCACCTATTGACCTTCCATTCACTCCACCCTAATCCTGAATGAATTCATACAGGGAGGTGGCGTCCATGGCCGGTGTGGTGGAGAGACGCTCGATCGACGTCGTGCCGGACGAGGAACGGCACGGCAGCGCGTTCAGCCAGTTCACGCTCTGGCTGGGCGCCAATCTGCAGATCACCGCGGTGATCACCGGGGCCCTGGCCGTCGTCTTCGGCGCATCCCCCTTCTGGGCGCTGGCCGGGCTGCTGGTCGGCAATCTGCTCGGCGGGGCCGTGATGGCGCTGCACTCCGCGCAGGGCCCGCGGCTCGGGCTGCCGCAGATGATCACCTCGCGGGCGCAGTTCGGGGTGCGCGGCGCGGTCATCCCGCTGGCGCTGGTCATCGTGATGTACATCGGCTTCTTCGCCAGCGGCACGGTGCTGGCCGGGCAGGCGGTCGGGGAGCTGACGCATCTCGGCGACACCACCGGGATCATCCTGTTCGCGCTGGTCACGGGCGTCGCCACGACCGTCGGCTACCGCCTGATCCACACCCTCGGCAGGATCGCCGGGCTGGTGTGCGCGGTCGCCTTCGTCTACCTCGGCGCCCGCCTCCTCCAGCACGCCGACCTCGGTGCGCTGCTGCACCCGCACGGCTTCGGGCTGCCCGTCTTCCTGCTGGCCGTCTCCCTCTCGGCCTCCTGGCAGCTGGCGTTCGGCCCGTACGTCGCCGACTACTCGCGCTATCTGCCGCGGCATACCTCGACCCGTGCGACGTTCTGGTGGACGCTGTCCGGTTCGGTGCTCGGCGCGCAGTGGTCGATGACGTTCGGCGCGCTGGCGGCCGCCGCCGCGCCCGCCGCGTTCGTCGGGCACGAGGTGACGTACATCGTGGGCCTCGGCGGCACCGGGCTGATCGCGTCGCTGCTCTACTTCGTCATCGCGCTCGGCAAGCTCACCATCAACATCCTCAACACCTACGGCGGCTTCATGTCGCTGGTGACCGGCGTCAGCGGCTTCCGCACCCAGCGCACCCTGTCGCCGCGCGCCCGCGCCGCGTACATCTCCGGGATCATGGTGGCGGGCACCGTCGTCGCGCTGCTGGGCAAGGATTCCTTCCTCGCCGCGTTCAAGGACTTCCTGCTGTTCCTGCTGACGTTCTTCACGCCGTGGTCGGCGATCAACCTCGTCGACTACTACCTGATCTCCAAGGAGCGGTACGACATCCCCGCGCTCACCGACCCGCGCGGCCGATACGGCGCGTGGAACGGCACGGCGCTCACGGTCTACGCGGTCGGCGTCCTGGCCCAACTGCCGTTCCTGGCCACCGCGTTCTACACCGGCCCGCTGGTCGCCCCGCTCGGCGGCGCCGATCTGTCCTGGATCATCGGCCTGCTGGTGCCCGCCGTGCTGTACGGGGTCCTCGCCCGGCGCGATACGGGACGGATCCTGGCCCCGGCCCCCGCGGAGGAACCGGCTCCGGCCACGGCGGAGTGAGGGGCGTGGGGGCCGCCGCACCCCGGCCGTGGCCGGGGTCGGGACGACGGCGGTCCCCACGGGGGACGCGTTCCGGGCCAGGGCCGGAGGTGGCGTCCCGGCGAAGCCGGAGGTCCGGGAGCCGCTCCGGAGTTCCGATCGCCGTGATCAGTAATCTGCCGGACCCGTGTGAAGCCCGTGCTGCGTCCACGTGACGCATACGTACATCTTGCGCGGCGGGGCGACGGCGGGGCGACGGCGTGCCGTACGCCGGAGGGCCGGGCACCGGCCGGGCGACCGCGCGGCCACGTACCGGCCTGGCAGCCGGCCGGCCCTGAGCGCGCACCCCCCGACCGGTCCCGGGCCGCCGGCTCAGGCACCGGCCTCCCCGTCCTCACCCCCGGGAAACCGTCACTTCCCGGCCTCGCGCGCCAGGAACGCCAGCAGGTCCTGGCGGCTGACAACGCCCTTCGGCTTGCCCTCGACCAGGACGATGGCGGCGTCCGCGCCCTCCAGGACGGCCATCAGGTCGGCGACCGGCTCGCCGGAGCCGACCTGCGGCAGCGGCGCCGACATGTGCTTCTCCAGCGGGTCCGACAGCGAGGCGCGCTGGGCGAAGAGGGCGTCGAGCAGTTCCCGCTCGACGACGGAGCCGACGACCTCGGCGGCCATCACGTCCGGGTGCCCGGCGCCCGGCTTGACGATCGGCATCTGGGAGACGCCGTACTCGCGCAGCACCTCGATCGCCTGGCCGACGGTCTCCTCCGGGTGCATGTGCACCAGCGACGGCAGCGCGCCCTCCTTGTGGGCCAGCACCTCACTGACGGCGGCGCCGCCGCCCTCCTCCAGGAAGCCGTAGTCGGCCATCCATTCGTCGTTGAAGATCTTCGAGAGGTAGCCGCGGCCGCTGTCCGGCAGCAGGACGACCACCACGTCGTCGGGCCCGAGCCGGGAGGCGACCTCCAGGGCGGCCACCACGGCCATCCCGCAGGAGCCGCCGACCAGCAGCCCCTCCTCCTTGGCCAGCCGCCGGGTCATCTGGAAGGCGTCCTTGTCCGACACCGCGACGATCTCGTCGGCGACGGTCCGGTCGTACGCGGTCGGCCAGAAGTCCTCACCGACGCCCTCGATCAGATACGGCCGCCCGGAGCCGCCGCTGTAGACGGAGCCCTCCGGGTCGGCGCCGACGACCTTCACCCGGCCGTCGCTGGCGTCCTTCAGATAGCGGCCGGTGCCGCTGATCGTGCCGCCGGTGCCGACGCCCGCCACGAAGTGGGTGATCTTCCCGTCGGTCTGCTCCCACAGCTCCGGGCCGGTCGTCTCGTAGTGCGAGCGCGGGTTGTTCGGGTTGCTGTACTGGTCCGGCTTCCAGGCACCGGGCGTCTCCCGCACCAGCCGGTCGGAGACGTTGTAGTACGAGTCGGGGTGCTCGGGGTCGACGGCGGTCGGGCAGACCACGACCTCGGCGCCGTACGCCCGCAGCACGTTGATCTTGTCCGTCGAGACCTTGTCGGGGCAGACGAAGATGCACTTGTAGCCCTTCTGCTGGGCCACGATCGCCAGCCCCACGCCGGTGTTGCCGGACGTCGGCTCGACGATGGTGCCGCCCGGCTGCAACGCGCCCGACTCCTCGGCGGCCTCGATCATCCGCACCGCGATCCGGTCCTTGACCGAGCCTCCGGGGTTGAAGTACTCGACCTTGGCCAGGACGGTCGCCTGGATCCCTTGGGTGACGTTGTTGAGCCGCACGAGCGGGGTGTTGCCGACGAGCTCAATCATCGATTCGTAAAACTGCACGGTGGTCTCCGCGGTCGGGGGCACGCTGTCCTGCGCCCATCACATCAGCCTATTGCCCGCCCGCCTGCGGGGCCGCCGCGTTGCGTTCGGTGCGCTACGGGGCAACAACCTGTTGTACGAGTTCCCGGCGCGCGCCGATCCGGTACGGAGCGCGCCGACGCACTGCGCGGGGAGGTGCCCGGCCTATGCCGATGACGTTGTCCAGGGCGAGGGTGGCCCGGCGGATCGCCGCCGCCGCGGCATACGGCGGCGGTGGGGTCGGCCTGCTCGGTGTGGCCGCCGCCGGAGTGCTGCTGACCGAGATGCGGCTGGCACGCCGCACGGTCGGCGGCTCCGGCGACACCCCGCCGTGCGCCGACGGGCGCTACGGCGCCGCGTTCGGCCACGGCACCGACCGGCCGCCGCTGCGGCTCGGCTTCCTCGGCGACTCCACCGCGGCGGGCCAGGGCGTGCGCCGGGCCCGCGAGACGCCGGGCGCGCTCCTCGCCTCCGGCCTCGCCGCGCTGTCGGAGCTGCCGGTCGACCTCCGCAACGTCGCGCTGCCCGGGGCGCAGTCCGACGATCTGGAGCGCCAGGTCGGCCTGCTGCTGGCGAACGACGCGCCGGTCCCGGACGCCTGCGTGATCATAATCGGCGCGAACGACGTCACCCACCGGATGCCGCCGGCCCGCTCCGTACGCCTGCTGTCGGACGCGGTCCGCAGGCTGCGGGCGGCCGGGAGCGAGGTCGTCGTCGGGACCTGCCCGGACATGGGCACCATCGAGCCGGTCTACCAGCCGCTGCGCTGGGTGGCCCGGCGACTGTCGCGGCAGCTGGCGGCGGCGCAGACCATCGGCGTGGTGGAGAACGGCGGCCGGACGGTCTCGCTCGGCGATCTGCTGGGCCCGGAGTTCGAGGCCCGGCCGCGGGAGCTGTTCGGCCCGGACAACTACCACCCGTCGGCGGAGGGCTACGCCACGGCCGCGATGGCGGTGCTGCCGACGCTCTGCGCGTCGCTGGGCCTGTGGCCGGAGGGCGAGCGCCCCGAGCCCGCCCGGCACGAGGGCGTGCTGCCGGTCGAGCAGGCGGCGGTGGAGGCGGCGTCCGAGGCCGGTACGGAGGTCACCTCGGCCCGCGCCCCCTGGGCCCTCCTCAAGCACCGCAGGCGCCGCCGCATCCCGGCCCCGGAGGAGACGGACCGGCCACCGGTGGCGCAGTGACGGGGCGCCGCGGGCGCCGCACCCGCACCCGCACCCGCACCCGCACCCGCACCCGCACCCGCACCCGCATAAGCATCCGCTTAGAAAAGAGTCCCGCATCACAGCGCGCACCCCGTGACCTCCGCGGTACGTACCGGTAACTTCCCTGACAG
>NZ_VKJP01000358.1 GCF_007280575.1 Streptomyces benahoarensis | reverse complement strand
TATAAGAGACAGGCAGCCCCCCAGGGTTCCCCGGCCGCGCTGGAATCCCTCGTCTCGGCCGTCTCCCCCGACGCCCCGGAGTCCGCCGACGCGGCGCTCATCCGGCGCACGCTGGCCGAGATTGAGCCGGTCTCCGACAAGGTGACGTCGTACTTCTACGCGATGCTCTTCGTCCAGCACCCCGATCTGCGGGCGCTGTTCCCCGCCGCGATGGACACTCAGCGCGACCGGCTCTTCAAGGCGCTGCTCACCGCCGCCCGGCACATCGACGACAGCGACCGGCTCACCGCGTACCTCTCGCACCTCGGCCGCGGTCACCGCAAGTACGGCACGCTGCCTGACCACTACCCGGCCGTCGGCGAGAGCCTGCTGGGCGCGCTGGCCCGGTACGCGACGCTGAGCTGGGGCCCGGAGACCGAGGCCGCGTGGGTGCGCGCGTACACCGCGATCTCCCAGATCATGATCGACGCGGCGGCGGAGAACGAAGCGGTCGCGCCCGCCTGGTGGCAGGCCGAGGTCGTCTCCCACGAACTGCGCACCCCCGACATCGCCGTGGTCACCGTCCGCCCCGACCAGCCCTACCCGTTCCGCGCCGGGCAGTACACCAGCCTGGAAACGCCCTGGTGGCCGCGGGTGTGGCGGCACTACTCCTTCGCGTCGGCGCCCCGTTCGGACGGCTTGCTGTCCTTCCACATCAAGGCGGTCCCGGCCGGTTGGGTCTCCAACGTGCTGGTGCACCGCGCCCGTCCCGGCGACGTCCTGCGCCTCGGCGGACCCGTGGGTTCCATGACCGTCGACCACACCACCCGTGACGGCCTGCTGTGCGTGGGCGGCGGCACCGGCATCGCGCCCATCAAGGCGCTCATCGAGGACGTCGCCACCCACGGTGTCCGGCGCCGCGTCGAGGTCTTCTACGGAGCCCGCAGCGACCACGACCTCTACGACATGGACACCATGCTGCGGCTGGAGTCCTCCTACCCGTGGCTCCAGGTGCGCCCGGTCGTCTCCACCGGCCCGGCGGCCGGCCGCGCGAACGGCGTCACCGGTGAACTGCCCGACGCGGTACGGCAGTACGGCCCGTGGCAGGAGTTCGACGCGTACCTGTCCGGGCCGCCCGGACTCATCCGCAGCGGAGTGGTGGCACTGGTGGGGGCCGGGGTCCCGACCGGCCGCATCCGGCACGACTCCGTCGACGAGCTGGTCCCGGTGGGGGAGTGAGGTCTTGCCAGTACAGGGTGAACCCAGTGGTTCACGGGAGGGACACGGCATGCACGACGCGCGTCCGGGCAGCGACGGGGAGCACCTCGTCCAGCAGCGGCTGGGAACGACCGAGCGGGCGAACCGCTTCTACAGAGACCAAGTCCTCGACCACCTCAACGGCGCCATGCGGGAGTTCGTGGCCCGGCAGGAGATGCTCTTCCTGGCCACCGCGGACCGGCACGGCGAATGCGATTCCTCGTTCCGGGCCGGACCGCCCGGCTTCATCCAGGTGCTCGGCGACCGGTATCTCGCCTACCCCGAGTACCGCGGCAACGGCGTCATGGCCTCGGTCGGCAACCTCTCGGAGAACCCCCGCCTGGGCATCCTGATGGTCGACTTCCTCCGGGACCGGATCGGACTGCACATCAACGGCCGTGCCCGGGTGGTCCTCGACGAGGAGATGCGGCAGCAGTACCCGTGGCTGCCCACCGACCCCGTCCCCGGGCGGCGCGCGCAGCTGTGGGTGGCCGTCGAGGTCGAGGAGGCGTACATCCACTGCGCCAAGCACATACCGCACCTCCGGAAGGTGCCGCCCCAAGAGCGCGGCGCGCGTGCCTGGGGCACCGATGACCAGCGGCGCAAGGGCGGCGACTTCTTCGGCGCGGCAGCCGAGGCCACCACCCGCCCGCCGTTCCGTCACCCCGGCCACGACCAGGAACATCTGCGCGGCGGCCGCCACGAGGACACCGCCGGGCCCCGGCTCCGCGGCGAGCCCGACGGCCTCGTCGAGGCGCTCACCCAGGGGTTCCAGGGCGAGGTCGAACGGGTCCTGGCCCGAGCCCGGCAGCGGCGTCCCGCCGAGGAACCGGGGTTCCGCGGCTGGTTCGGCTGACACCCACGGCCCCGGAGGGCGCGGTGACGGCGGGCGCGCGGAACCGCGCGCCCCCGGGCCCTGGCGTCACGCCCGTACGCCCCTCGGGCCGGCCGGACGGGAACGCCGACCGTCCCCGATCATCCCAGGTCAGGGGCGTGCATCGCCCGTACGCCCTCGATGTTGCCGTCCAGGTAGTGCCGCAGGGAGAGCGGGACGACCTCGACGGAGGCGATGCCCACGCGGGTGAATGGCACCCGCACGATCTCGTACTCCCCGCACGGCTCCTCGACCTCCGGCCCGTGCCGCCGGGAGAGATCCATGGTGTCCAGCCGGCAGACGAAGAAATGCTGCACCTTCACGCCGTCCACACCGCTGTCGCCGATGTGCTCGACGGTGTCCACGAACACCGGGACGACGTCCTTGACCTTCGCGCCCAACTCCTCGTCCAGCTCACGGTGGAGCGCGTCGGTCACCGTGGCGTCCGTGGGCTCGACGCCACCGCCGGGAGTGATCCAGTAAGGGGCGCGGCCCGGCTTGGTGCGCTTGATCAGGATGAGGTCCGCGCCGTCGAGCAGAATCGCCCGGGCGGTCCGTTTGACGACTGGCCGTACGGTCATAGAGGACAGATGCCGCAGCCACCGGCCACCGAAACCCCGCCGGAGCCGCCGGTTCCGCACTCCGTACGGGACGACCCGGGGACCACTGCCACCGCAGGGCCGCGGACACCGGGCGGCGACGACCCCCGCTCGCCCGGTGACGGCGGCACGGGGTCCGAACGTCAGGCGCCGCGCAGCGCCGTATCCAGCGCCCGGTGGACGTCCGCGATCAGATCGTCCGGGTCCTCGACCCCCACCGAGAAGCGGATGAAGCCCTCCGGTACCGCGTCGCCGCCCCAGCGGGCCCGGCGCTCCGCGGTCGAGCGCACGCTCCCGAAGCTCGTCGCGTCGTCCACCAGCGTCAGCGCGGCGAGGAACCGCTCGGCGTGCGCCCGGTCCGGCAGCGTGAACGACACCACGGAGCCGAACCGCCCCGGCCGCATCTGCGCCACGGCCAGCCCGTGTGACGGATCGGACGGCAGACCGGGATGACGCACCCCGGCGACCTCCGCCCGCTCACACAGCGCCTCCGCGAGCGCCAGCGCGCCCGCCGACTGCTGCCGCACCCGGAGCGCGAGGGTGGCCAGCGAACGGTGCGCCAGCCAGCTCTCCATCGGCCCCGGGATCGCACCGACCGTCTTCCGCCACAGCCGCACGGAGTCCGCCAGCGCGGCATCACGGGTGGTCACGTAGCCGAGCAGGACATCGCCGTGCCCGGTGAGCGCCTTGGTGCCGCTGGCCACCGAGAAGTCGGCGCCCAGATCCAGCGGGCGCTGGCCCAGAGGGGTGGCGAGGGTGTTGTCGACGGCCACCAGGGCGCCCCGCTCGTGCGCCGCGTCGGCCAGCCGCCGGATGTCACATACGTCCAGACCCGGGTTGGACGGCGTCTCCAGCCACAGCAGCCGGGCACCGTCCAGGACGTCGAGCTGCGCGTCGTGCGCCGTCGGCGCGGTACGGACCTCGATGCCGTAGCTCTCCAGCCGGGTGCGGACCGCGGGCAGCAGCTGGTAGCCGTCCGAGGGCAGCACCACCGCGTCCCCGGACCGGAGCTGCGAGAAGAGGACCGCGCTGATCGCGGCCATCCCGGAGGCGAACGTCACGGTGTGCGCGGGGGCGTGCGGCGACTCCAGTGCGCCGATGCCCTCCTCCAGCAGCGTCCACGTCGGATTGCCGTCGCGACCGTAGGTGTACGGGCCGACGGCGTCGCCGGGCAGATGGAAATGGGCCGCGAACACCGGCCCCGGCAGGGACGGTTCGTGGGCGGCGGGCTCGGGGAGCCCGGCGCGGACGGCGCGGGTGCCGTCACCGGTCATGAGCGCTCCTTGGGTGAGAGGGGGTGCCGTCCCCGGGGGAGCGGTGGTGCCCCGGCGCTCCCCCGGGTGAGGGCATCGGAGGCCGCCGCCAGCAGACCCGCGCACGCCGCCTCGACCATCTCCAGGCACCTCGCGAACTCCGCCGGGCCGCCGTGGTACGGATCGGGAACGTCGAGCGCCCCCGGGGCGGGCCCGGCCGGGTCGTACGCGCGCAGCAGATGGACCTTGGCGGCATCGTCGGGCCCGGGCGCCATCCGGCGCAGCGCCCGCAGATGGCCGCCGTCCAGCGCGATCACCAGGTCACGGTCCGCGAACCAGGAGGCGTCGAAGCGGCGGGCGCGGTGGGCCGCCGGATAGCCGGCCGTGGTGAGCACGGCGACGGTGCGCGGATCGGCGCCCTCGCCCTCGTGCCAGCCGTCGATACCGGCGCTGTCGGCCACGACGCGGTCCCCGAGCCCGGCCGCGGCCGCCTCGGTGCGGAAAACGGACCCGGCCATCGGCGAACGGCAGATGTTCCCGGTGCACACGAAGCAGACGCGGAACGGGCGGCGGGGCGGGCGGGTCACGGTGCGGGTCAGTCCTCGTCGGGCAGCATGATGTGCATGGCCCAGGAGACGATCGACACGATCACGCCGCCGAGCACCGCGGTCCAGAAGCCGTCGACGTGGAACGCGAGATCGAGGTTGCCGGCCAGCCAGGACGTCAACATCAGCATCAGCGCGTTGACGATCAGGGTGATCAGGCCGAGCGTGAGGATGAACAGAGGGAACGACAGCAGTTTCACGACCGGCTTGACGACGAAGTTCACCACTCCGAAGATCAGCGCGACCAGTATCAGCGTCAGCGCCTGATGACCGCTGCTGTCGCCGGTCAGCGAGATGTCCGGCTTCAGCAGGAAGACGGCCACGGCAAGCGCCGCGGCGTTGGCGATCGTCTTGACCAAGAAGTTCTTCATGGTGAGATCGTCGCAGACGAGTCCTGGATGACTGAGGGGTAGGACGTGAAGGCTTTCCGACTGGACGAGCTGGAGGCGGAACGAGCCGCCCACAACGGTGCGTATCTGCAGTTCCTCAAGGAACGCAACATGTCTGTCGGGCTGTACGCGCTCGACGCCGGGGACACCGACCCACAGCAGCCGCACCACCAGGACGAGGTATACCTCGTGGTCAGCGGCCGCGCCGCGATCACCGTCGGCACCGAAACCCAGTCGGTCGCCCGCGGCAGCGTGGTCTACGTCCCCGCCGGGGTGCCCCACAAGTTCCACCACATCAGCGAGGACCTGAGGGTCATGGTGGTGTTCTCTCCCCCCGAAAGCTGAGGGCGGCCCCCGGAACCCGTAAGGGTCGGTTCAGGGATGCCCCAGGGATACAAAGCCCCCACACCGCCCCCCACCGCCCTAGCATCGTGAGTGAAGGGGGACGCAGAGCCCGAGCCCACAGCGGAGGGGCACCACGTACTCCGCCCAAGGCAGAGGCGAAGCGGACCATCTCCGGTCAACGGCAGTTCCGGATACGGCAGTACGCAGTACACACAGCAGCGGTTGACGACGGCAAGGACCCGGTGCGGCACACGGCAGGCCGCGCCGGGCCCGCCGCGGACACAGAAAGCAGGGCAGAGCAGTGGCAGGTAAGGGAATATTCGCGGGGCTTCCGTGGTGGGTGACCTGGGTCGTGGTGCCCGTGGTCCTGCTCGTCGTCTTCGGCGGGCTGATCGCCAGCGCGGTCGGTTTCCTGATCGGCCTGCTGTTCAAGATCCTCATCGCGGTGGCCCTCATCGCGGGCGTCATCTATCTGGTGCGCAGGTTCAGCGGTTCCTCCACGACCTCGTCGAAGAGCGACTGGTAACCGCTCCGCGGCGGTAACGACACCGCCGTCCCCGCTCGCCACCGACGCCCCGCTTCCTCCCCCCTGGAGCGGGGCGTCGGTGTGTCCGGGGGCTGACGCTGGGGGATTCGGGGCGGGGA
>NZ_VKJP01000357.1 GCF_007280575.1 Streptomyces benahoarensis | reverse complement strand
GCCCCCGCGGCCACCGTTCCCCCCTCGCCTCCGTCGGCCTGCACGCGACGCTCCTGCTCGCCGCCGTCATCGCCGTCTTCCCGCCCCTCTGGCTGCTGATCACTTCCTTCAAACCCAAGAACGACGCCTTCACCACCGCCGTCGTCTCCCACCCGACCCTCGCCAACTACCGCCACGTCCTGGGCGATACGTCGTTCCCGACGTGGTTCGGCAACTCCGTCCTCGTCGTCGCCGTCACCACCGTCGTCGGCGTCCTCCTCGCCGCCACCACCGGCTACGCGCTGAGCCGCTTCCGCTTCCCCGGGATGCGCCCGCTGCTGTGGCTGCTGCTGATCACCCAGATGTTCCCGGTGGCCGTGCTGATCGTGCCGCTCTACAACCTCATGGCGGGCCTGGGCCTCCTCAACCAGCCCGGCGGCCTGATCGTCACGTATCTGACCATCGCCGTGCCGTTCTGCGCCTGGATGATGAAGGGCTACTTCGACACCATCCCCGTCGAGATCGACGAGGCGGGCCGCGTCGACGGCCTCACCCCCTTCGGCACCTTCTGGCGCCTGGTGCTGCCGCTGGCCCGCCCCGGTCTCGCCGTCACCGGCTTCTACACCTTCGTCACTGCCTGGGCCGAGGTCGCCTACGCCTCCGCCTTCATGACCGGCGACGAACACCTCACCCTCGCCGGGGGCCTCCAGACCTTCGTCAACCAGTACACCAACGACTGGGGCTCGATGACCGCCGCCGCCGTCCTCATCGCCGTCCCGGCCACCGCCGTCTTCGCCTTCGCCCAGCGCCACCTCGTCGCCGGACTGACCGCCGGCACCACCAAGGGATGACATGACTCCGGACCAGCCCGCACCCGCCCCGAGCCAGGATTCCGCCCGCCCCGACTGGTGGCGCGACGCGGTGATCTACCAGGTCTACCCCCGCAGCTTCGCCGACGCCGACGGCGACGGCATGGGCGACCTGGAAGGCATCCGCCGCCGCCTGCCCCACCTGCGCGACCTCGGCGTCGACGCCGTCTGGCTCTCCCCCTTCTACGCCTCCCCGCAGGCCGACGCCGGATACGACGTCACCGACTACCGCGCCGTCGACCCGATGTTCGGCACCCTCGCCGACGCCGACGCGGTGCTGCGCGACGCCCACGCCCTGGGCCTGCGCGTCATCGTCGACCTCGTCCCCAACCACTGCTCCGACCGGCACGCCTGGTTCCGTCAGGCCGTCGACGAGGGCCCGACCTCCCCGCTCCGCGCCCGCTTCCACTTCCGCGACGGCCGCGGCGAGAGCGGCGAACTCCCGCCCAACGACTGGGAGTCCGTCTTCGGCGGCCCCGCCTGGACCCGCCTGCCCGGGCCCGACGGCCAGTGGTACCTCCACCTCTTCGCCCCCGAACAGCCCGACTTCAACTGGGAGCACCCCGCCGTACGCGACGAGTTCCGCGCCGTGCTGCGCTTCTGGCTGGACCGGGGCGTCGACGGCTTCCGGGTCGACGTCGCCCACGGTCTGGTCAAGGCACCGGGCCTGCCCGACACCGGCACCACCGGCCAGATAGAACTCCTCGGCCATCAGGTGCTGCCCTTCTTCGACCAGGACGGCGTCCACGCGATCTACCGCTCCTGGCGCACCCTCCTCGACGAGTACCCCGGCGAGCGCATAGCCGTCGCCGAGGCATGGGCGCCCAGCCCCGAGCGCACCGCCCGCTACGTCCGCCCCGACGAACTCCACCAGGCGTTCAACTTCCACTACCTCGGCACCGCCTGGGACGCCCCCGCCCTCCGCGAGACCATCGACGCCTCCCTCGACGCGATGCGCCCCGTCGGCGCCCCCACCACCTGGGTCCTCTCCAACCACGACGTGGTCCGCCACGCCACCCGCCTCGGCGGCGCCGCCGCCCGCGCCCGCGCCGCGACCCTGCTGATGCTCGCCCTCCCCGGCTCCGCCTACCTCTACCAGGGTGAGGAGTTGGGCCTGCCGGAGGTCACCGACCTGCCCGACGAGGCCCGCCAGGACCCGGCGTTCGCCCGCCGCACCGGCGCCTTGGGCCAGGCCGGGCTGCGCGACGGCTGCCGCGTCCCGCTGCCCTGGACCGAGGACGGCCCCTCGTACGGCTTCGGCGACGGCGGCAGCTGGCTCCCGCAGCCCGACGGCTGGGGCGCCCTCTCCGTCGCGGCCCAGACCGGCGACCCGGACTCCACCCTGGAGCTGTACCGCGCCGCCCTCGCCCTGCGCCGCACCCACCCGGGCCTCGGCGCGGGCACCGAGGTCACCTGGCTGGACGCCCCGGACGGCGTCCTCGTCCTCCGCCGCCCCGGCGGCCTCGTCTGCACCGTCAACACCACCGACACCGCCGTCCGCCTCCCGTCCCCGGGCAAGCCCCTGCTCTCCTCGGGCCAACTCCCCTCCACCGACAGCGAATTCATCCTCCCCGCCGACACCACCGTCTGGTGGGACGCGTGAGCGCACCGGCCTCCCGCGCCACCCCCCGCCTCGCCGACCTCGCAGCTCAGGCGCAGGTCAGCGAGGCGACCGCGAGCCGCGTCCTCAACGGCCGCGCGGGCGTCGCCGCCGCCACCCGGCAGCGCGTCCTCGCCGCCCTCGACGTCCTCGGCTACGAGCGTCCCGTACGGCTACGGCGGCGCAGCGCCGGGCTGGTCGGGCTGGTCCTCCCGGAGCTGACCAACCCGATCTTCCCGGCGTTCGCGCAGATCATCGAGCAGTCACTGGCCGGTCACGGCTACACGCCGGTGCTCTGCACCCAGATGCCGGGCGGCTCCACCGAGGACGAACTCGTCGAGCAGCTGGAGGAACGCGGCGTCACCGGCATCGTCTTCCTCTCCGGCCTGCACGCCGACACCGGCGCCGACCCGGCCCGCTACCACCGCCTGCGCGAGCGGGGCGTTCCGTACGTCCTGATCAACGGCCACCGCCCGGACATCCCGGCCCCCTCCGTCTCACCCGACGACGGCGCCGCCGCCCGCATGGCGGTCCGGCACCTGGCCGCGCTCGGCCACACCCGCATCGGCCTGGCCGTCGGCCCGGAACGGTTCGTGCCCTCCCACCGCAAGGCGGACGGCTTCACGGCGGCGCTGGGGGAGTGCTTCGGCCTGCCGCCCGAGGACGCCGAACGCCGCGTCCGCCACACCCTCTTCACCGTCGAGGGCGGCCACGCGGCGGCCGACACCCTCCTCGACGACGGCTGTACGGGCCTGGTCTGCGGCAGCGACCTGATGGCCCTGGGCGCGGTCCGCGCCGCCCGCGGGCGCGGCCTGGCGGTCCCCGGCGCGGTCTCCGTCGTCGGCTTCGACGACTCCCCACTGATCGCCTTCACGGACCCGCCCCTGACGACGGTCCGCCAGCCCGTCCAGGCGATGGCGGCGGCAGCGGTCGACACGCTCATCGAGGAGATCCAGGGGCACCCCGTCCGGCATACGGAGTTCGTGTTCCAGCCGGAGTTGGTGGTGCGGGGGTCGACGGGGGCGGTACGGGGGTGATCGCCTAGCGCTGAGTGCTTGCGTACGCGACGAAGGCGCTCCAGGTGTCGGACGCTACGGCCAGCTGGGGGCCGTTCTTGTCCTTGGAGTCGCGGATGTGGATGGTGGTGGGGCAGGTGGCCACCTCGACGCAGTCATCGCCGGAGCTGCTGCTGTAGCTGCTCTTGAACCAGGACAGTTCGGTGGTGCTCATAGTGCTCCTCGCATCCGCTGCAACAGGCTCAGAGAGTCATCGAGGGAGAGAGCCTGTGAACGCATCCTGGCATACCGCATCTGGAGCATGCTGACCACTTTGGGGTCCGAGATGAATTGGCCGTATTCCTGACCTTCGCAGTACGCGTACCACTTGCCCCCGGCGGTCTCCGCCAGCCGCATCGGCCCAGCCAGTCCCGCATGTGACTCGCGGACTTGAGGCATGATCTGCACTTCGACATTCCGCTGGGAAGCGATCTCGATGATGTGGTCAATGAGTTCCCGCGTCACGCTTGCGCCACCGAGGCCGCGCAGGAACAGATGCTCTTCCAGGATGAAGCTGTACGCGGTGTTCGGCCGCTCTGTAAGCAGACGCTGCCGTTCCAATCGCGCTGCCATGTTGTCGGAGATCTGCTGGTCGCTCTGCGGCGGCAGGTGATTGTGGAACAGTGCTTGGGCGTACGCCTCCGTCTGCAACAGTCCCGGAATCAACCGGCACTCATACGTGTACAGGCTGAGCGCCTTCTCCTCCAGCGCGGCCCACTGACGGAACCACGCCGCCAATCCCGGCTTCCGGGCGAGATGTGGGGCCATCGCCCGTAGCACCCCGTGCGCGTTCAGGACTTCCTCCGCCCGTTCGATGAAATCGGGCGGAGGGAATCGCCTCCCCTGCTCGATCGACGCCACCATCTGGACCGAGAACCCCACCAGCGGAGCCATCTGCTCCTGCGTCAGCCCGGCCCGTTCCCGAAGAACCTTGACTGCCGCGCCGAACGCCCTGAGGCTGTCCGTGGACTCCGGCTCTCCGCCGCCCGTGTTCCCTGCCATCTCCGGCCACCTCCGGTGTGCTCCGTGCCGCCCCTCCGGCTAACTCGGCCATGCTCACGGTCGGTTACCCGTACTGTCCACTCTCCGCACCCGTACGCTGACCAAGCGTACGGGCGCGGATGCTGGTCAACGCACCGGTTCGGCCGCCAACTTGGGCATATGCACGCCTCACCCGCCACCGTTGCGGCCCCCACCCCCGTTACCGCGCGTGTGTTCGCGCAACGCTTCAGCGCCACCCGTCGCGGCGCCCGCCTCGCCCGGCGATTGGCCACCGCGCAGCTCGACACCTGGGGCACCCCGTACGGCAGCGAACGGTCCGACACCGTCGCCCTGCTCGTCGCCGAACTCGCCGCCAACACCGTCCTCCACGGCCGCGTCCCGGGGCGTGACTTCGAGCTGCGGCTCACCCTCGTAGGCGGTCCCGCCGGACGCGACCGGCTACGGATCGAGGTCGCCGACACCCGCACCGAGGCCCGGCCGCCGGGGCCGGACGGGCTGCGTCCGCCCGCACCGGACGCCGAATCGGGCCGCGGCCTCCTCCTCGTCGACGCCCTCGCCGACCACTGGGAGGTCGCCGACCGCCTCGGCGTCGGCAAGATCGTCCGCGCGGAGCTGACGCTGTGATCGTCCAGGGCACGGCGATAACCCACCCGCCGATCACACCGTTGGGCAGGTTCCGCGCCAGGGCATCGGCGCGAAGTTCGTGGCAACGTAAGGGAGTTCCGTGGCGAAGACGATGGGCGACACCGGGCGGGTGTCGGTCTTTCCGCTGCTGCACATGTGGCCGGACACGTTCGGCGTGACGGCGTACGCGACGACCGGACACTTCGGCGACACGGCGGTCGTCGGCCGCGCGTCGGCAGGCATCCGCACGGCGATGGACGTGACCGGGTACGGCGAACCCTCCGACTGTCGCCCGCGACGCTGGCATCCTGCTCGCCATGGATGACGACACGGGGGACAGGGCGATGCGTACATGGGGGCGGCTGGCGTGTGCCTGGGCGGTTGCCTTCGCCGTACTGCACTTCTACTGGGCGCTGGGCGGCAGCCGGGGCCTGGACGTCGCGGCGGGCCCGCTCGCCGAGGAACGCCCCGGGTGGTTCGTGGCGGTGGGCCTGTGGGGCGTGGGCGCGGTGTGCCTGGCCGGGGCCGTGCTGGGGCGGCTGCTCGCCGGGCCGCGGCGGCGCGGCCCGGCGGGATGGCTGCTCAAGGCCCTGGGATGGTGCGTCTGCGCCGGGCTGGTGGTGCGCGGCGCGGCCGTCGAGGTGCTGCTGCTGACCGGCGTGGCGGGCCCGGCGATCCAGGTGAGTCCGGAGCAGCGGCTGTGGACGCTGGCGCTGTGGAACCCCTGGTTCCTGGTTGGTGGCCTCGCCTTCGGCCTGGCCACATGGGCCTTCGGGCGTCAGGCACACCCACGCGGACCCGCCTGACCCCCGGCGGCGGACGCCCCACCCA
>NZ_VKJP01000356.1 GCF_007280575.1 Streptomyces benahoarensis | reverse complement strand
GTGCCACCCGCCCCGTGCGCCCCCGCGACCGGCCCCGGTGGTGGCGGTCGCACTCTCATCCGGATCCGGTGGCGACGGGCGCCCCGAATAGGCGTACGCTTGCTCGCGCCATGCCGTACGAGCCTCCCACCCATACCGTCGAGCGATCACTGCGCGCCACGACGGGCGCCAAGATCGTCGCCGGTGTCGACGAGGTCGGGCGAGGAGCCTGGGCCGGTCCCGTGAGCGTCTGCGCGGCCGTCACCGGCCTGCGCCGCCCGCCCGCCGGACTCACCGATTCCAAGCTGCTGACCCCCAAGCGCCGCACCGGCCTCGCCGAGGTCCTCGGCGACTGGGTCACCGCGTACGCCCTGGGGCACTCCTCCCCGGAGGAGATCGATGCCCTGGGCATGACCGTGGCGCTCCGGCTCGCGGCCGTCCGCGCCCTGGAGGCGCTGCCGGTCCGCCCGGACGCGGTCATCCTCGACGGCAAGCACGACTACCTGGGCGCGCCATGGCGGGTCCGCACGGTCATCAAGGGTGACCAGTCCTGCATCGCGGTCGCCGCCGCATCCGTGCTCGCCAAGGTGCGACGCGACGCGATGATGGCCGAACTGGGCGTCGACCACGTCGAGTTCGACTTCGCCGGCAACGCCGGTTACCCCTCCCCGACCCATCGCACCGCCCTGGAGGAGTACGGTCCCACGCCGCACCACCGGGTGTCGTGGTCCTACATGGACGCGTTGCCCCGGTGGCGGCATCTGAAGAAGGTGCGCGTCACCCCCGAAGCAGCCGCTCTGAAGGCCGGTGGCCAACTCGGCTTCGACTTCTGAGCGGTGCGGGCGTCGAGGCGGACCCGCCGACATGTCCCGCACCCACGTTTGATAAACATCCCTTCATGCCTCTCATCCCCGAGGAGCCTCAGATTCACGAGAGTGTCCCGGGTCCCCGCGCTACTCCGGCCGCCGGCCGCACCGCGCCGACCCCCCGACCCGTTCCTGGCCCCGGTCCCCGCCCCGCACCCGGGCGTGGCCTCCACGCGGCCGGAGTCCGTCCGGGCAAGCCCGGCCCGCCCGCTCCGCCGCGGGCGCCCGTCACGGCCCCGCCCGCGCAGCGCACCGGCCCGCGCCCCCAGGAGGCTGCCGCCACCGGCGCGCAGCTCCAGCTGATCCCGGCCCCCGCCGACGGCGCCCTGGACGCCGCCGACGAAGCCGTCGACCTGCTGCTGGACTCCGGACGCGCACCGAGCGACATCCTGGTGCTCACGACCGGTGACCCGCACCCCTGGGCCGCACACGAACTGTCCTTCGGCGAGGCGTCCTACTGGGCGCAGTACGACGCCGCGGACGACGTGTTCTACGCGGACGCCGCCGCCACCCGGCCCGCCGGACGGCCCGTCGTGGTCGTCGCGGTCAACGGCGGCACCGACGAGACCACGGCGGGGGTCCTGCCCGCCGCCCTGGCGCGCGCCGGAGCACTGCTGATCGTCTGCGGCGACCCGCAGCGGATCAACGCCGTGCTCGGCACCTCCGCCTGACCGGTCCCGCACGCAGCGGCCCGCCGGCCACCCGGCCGGTCGGGCCCGCACGTGTACCCGGGGGGCGCGGGCTCGTCGGTGTGCCGGGGGCCGGAGCACGGTGGCTGCCAGGGGTACCGGCGAGGCGTGCATACGGGCACCGCTGACGCCCCATGCGCGGCCGGTGCGCGAGCACCGTACACGTACCCGAAAACGGCGGCTCCGCTTCCGTGGCGGCCCGGGGCTTCTTCGGCCCGCTGCCTCAACTCCCGCCCGCGGCAATGCTCCTGGGGCCCCGGCTACCGGTCGGGGCCTCGGATTCCGGCAGGCGCCGGGGCCGCTCCGCACCACCGGCTGACCGTCGCGCACCGCTTCGCCGCCGCGCCGTCTCCGGTACGGCACGGGGCCGCTCACCGCCCGCCGCGACCACGGCGCGCCCGCCCGGCTTCGGCCGTCCGCCGGGCCGCCGTCCGCCGCGCTCCTCGCCCAGCACCTGCCAGCGCTCGCCGTTCATCATCAGATACGCCCCGCACCGCAGCCCGTGCAGCGTGCAGGCGTCCCGCAGCCCCCACATCCAGGCGCCGTCCGTCTCCGTCCACCGCAGCTCGCCCGCGCGGCAGTACACGAGCACCGCCGTACGCACCGGGATCCGCAACCGCAGATCGTGCGGCACGATCCGCCGCAGATGGACCAGCAGGGCGTGCCGGAACCGCCACCCGTCGGGGTCGGCGGCGGCGAGCGTGAACGACGCGCTCGCCCGCACCCGCTGATCCGGATCGAGCACCGCCACCACCGCGGTGGCGAGCGCCGGGGAGTGCCGGTCGTGCACCCCGTTGACCAGCTCACGGGGGTTGCGCAGCAGCGGAATCCCGGCCGTCGCCCACTCGGCGGGCTCCAGTACGCGGCTCCGCCGGGCAGCCGGATCGGCGGACGCGGGCCGCGACGCGGGCGTGCGTGGGGCGTCGGCGAAATCCACGTTCCTCCCTTCACCACGCGTCCCTCCGGCAGGCGGCGCCGGGCGCGCGACTCCACGGCGACCGGGCGTGCACGGCCGGTACGTGGAAGCGGCACCGGTCTCCGCGCTCGCACGGGACCGCGGCCGTACCCCCACACGCGCGCACTCCCGCCTCACCGATGGCGCTGCCTCCATCCTTCCCGCCGCCGCCCCGCCCGACGCCCCGTCGCCCGCTCCACATCGGCCTCGCACGGGCCTTTTCCCCGCGAGGGGCGCATGGCGGGCACTGCGCGGGCGTACGAGACGCTTGCCGCGTAGCGCTCCTCGGGAACTGCCGGGCCGCGTGCCGGTCCGCGCCCGGCGGCGCCGCGACCGGCCCGCCGCGGCCGTGAAACGCGCCACGGGCTCCGCGAACCGGGCCACCTACGGGTGCGGACCCCCCCCATTTCTTCAGCGTGCCGAGCACCGCCCCACGGCCGTGGACCACCCCGGCGAGGCCCCTGCGCCAAGTCTCTGACCTGGGTAAACAACCTCATGCGGAGAGTGTGGACGAGCCCGCGCGGATGGCCGGTGACGCGGTTCTCCGACGTGGGCGGAGCGCGCGGATGCCCTCCGCCGCGGTGGGCGGGTGGCTGTTTGTCAGTGCCGTGCGGTTGCATGGGGGCATGAACGAACAGGAGCTGCGTGCCGAAGCCGACGCCATCCTCGCCGAACTGGTCGGCGATCCGGGGGGCCCGGCGACGCTTCGGGAAGACCAGTGGCAGGCGGTGGCCGCCCTGGTGGTCGAGCGCCGCCGCGCGCTGGTCGTGCAGCGCACTGGCTGGGGCAAGTCGGCGGTGTACTTCGTCGCCACCGCGCTGCTGCGCCGCCGCGGCTCCGGCCCGACGGTGATCATCTCGCCGCTGCTGGCGCTGATGCGCAACCAGGTCGAGTCGGCCGCCCGCGCCGGAATCCGGGCGCGCACGATCAACTCCGCCAACCCGGAGGAGTGGGACGCCATCCACGAGGAGGTCGAGCGCGGCGACGTCGACGTCCTCCTGGTCAGCCCGGAGCGCCTCAACTCCGTCGACTTCCGCGAACGGATGCTGCCGAAGCTCGCGGCCACCACCGGCCTGCTCGTGGTGGACGAGGCGCACTGCATCTCCGACTGGGGCCACGACTTCCGCCCGGACTACCGCAGGCTGCGCACCATGCTCGCGGAGCTTTCCCCGGGGGTCCCCGTCCTCGCCACCACCGCCACCGCCAACGCCCGGGTCACGGCGGACGTCGCCGACCAGCTCGGCACGGGCGCGGGGGAGGCGCTGGTGCTGCGCGGCACGCTGGAGCGGGAGAGTCTGCGGCTCGGCGTGGTGCGACTGCCGGACGCCGCACACCGCCTGGCCTGGCTCGCCGACCACCTGGGCGAACTGCCGGGCTCCGGAATCATCTACACCCTCACCGTCTCGGCCGCCGAGGAGGTCACCGCCTACCTGCAGGGCCGCGGCTTCCGCGTCGCCTCCTACACCGGCCGCACCGAGAACGCCGACCGCCAGCAGGCCGAGACCGACCTGCTGGAGAACCGCGTCAAGGCGCTCGTTGCGACCTCCGCGCTCGGCATGGGGTTCGACAAGCCCGACCTCGGCTTCGTGATCCACCTCGGTTCGCCGTCCTCGCCCATCTCCTACTACCAGCAGGTGGGCCGCGCGGGCCGTGGTGTGGCCCACGCCGATGTGCTGCTGCTGCCCGGCAAGGAGGACGAGGCCATCTGGCGCTACTTCGCCGAGGTCGCCTTCCCGCCCGAGTCCCAGGTCCGCCAGACCCTCGCCGCCCTCGCCGACGCCGGACGCCCCCTGTCCGTACCGGCCCTGGAGGCCCAGGTCGACCTGCGGCGCAACAGGCTGGAGATGATGCTGAAGGTGCTGGACGTGGACGGCGCGGTCCGGCGCGTGAAGGGCGGCTGGACGGCCACCGGCGCCGACTGGGTGTACGACGCCGAGCGGTATGCCTGGGTGGCACGGCAACGCGCCGCCGAACAGCAGGCCATGCGCGACTACGTCGGTACCGCCCGGTGCCGGATGGAGTTCCTGCGCCGCCAGCTGGACGACGAGGGGGCGGCCCCGTGCGGCCGCTGCGACAACTGCGCGGGAGAGTGGACCAACTCCACGGTGTCCCCGGCGGCGTTGGCAGGCGCCACGGGCGAACTGGACCGCCCGGGCGTGGCGGTCGAACCCCGCCGCATGTGGCCGACGGGCATGCCCGCCCTGGGCATCGACCTCAAGGGCCGCATCCCGGCCAACGAACAGTGCGCCCCCGGGCGTGCCCTGGGCCGTCTCTCCGACATCGGCTGGGGCAATCGCCTGCGCCCGCTGCTGGCCGAGCAGGCCCCGGACGGCTCCGTCCCGGACGATGTCCTCCAGGCCGCGGTGGCGGTCCTCGGTGACTGGGCGCGTTCCCCGGGCGGCTGGGCCTCGAAGGACCCGGACGCCGCGGCCCGGCCGGTGGGCGTCGTCGCCGTCCCGTCCCTGAGCCGCCCCCGGCTCGTCCACTCCCTCGCCGAAGGCATCGCACGCATCGGACACCTCCCCTTCCTCGGCTCCCTCGCCCACACCGAGCAGGGCAACGCCCACCGCGCTCACCGCAGCAACTCCGCACAACGCCTCCAGGCCTTGTCCGCCGCCTTCACCGTCCCCGCCCCACTGGCCGATGGCCTCACCCGGACCCCCGGCCCGGTCCTCCTCGTGGACGACTACACCGACTCCGGCTGGACCCTCGCGGTCGCCGCCCGCCTCCTCCAGAGGGCGGGCACGGAACGGGTGCTGCCGTTGGTGCTTGCCGCGGCGGGGTGAGGGGCCGGGTTTCGTGCACCGCTGGGGATCGGCCTGTGCGGCGTGGCCATGGTGGGGTGTTGGGCCGGCCTTGAGGTGCCCCCTGCGGTTTTGGCGGGGCCTGGTGCGCGGCAGGCGTCTGGTGGGGTGCGCCGGTTCCGGGTGCGGCCCGGGGCTGTGGCGTGCCGGGCTGTGGCGGTGAGCTGGGGCGCTCCTGCTGCGCGGGGGCCGTCGCCTCGGCCCAGGCTCGTGCGGTGTCGACTGCCCCGTTCCGGCGGCGCTCGGGGTGTGCGTCGGCCCGACGCGCCGCGCGGCTCCTCGGCAGCAGGGTGTGCGGCAGCCGCGTGGCGGGTCGCCCCGGCTCCGGCCCGGGCGCGGGGATCGTCGCACCACAGCTGGTGACGACGGGCGGGCCGACGCACCCTGCGAAGTCGCGCCGGGAACCTGCCGACCGCGAGGGGCTGCCCCGGCACCGTCCACGTCCACGACGCCCGCGCCGCTCGATGACCGGGCAGTGATCACGGGCCTCTCGCCGCCCCGGGAACGAGGCGTCAGGACCGTAGACGGCCCCCGGTGCCAGGACCGTGGCCCCCGAACAGCGCTCGGCCCGAGGCTCACACAACGTCACAAGGCTCAGCCGAAACCGCAGGGGGCACCTCAAGGCCGGCCCAACACCCCACCATGGCCACGCCGCACAGGCCGATCCCCAGCGGTGCACGAAACC
>NZ_VKJP01000355.1 GCF_007280575.1 Streptomyces benahoarensis | reverse complement strand
GGCTGAATCTGGCTACTGCGCACAGCCTATGCCGTACCGCAAGGGCGTCCGGTACCTGCGGTCGCCCTTGCGGTACGGCATAGGCTGTGCGCAGTAGCCAGATTCAGCCAGGGGGCACCGCGATGACGACAGGTCGGCTCGGGCAGCATGCCGCGCCACCGAACACCGCTTATGCCGGGCAGCTCGTGCGTTTCCCGGATCCGGTCCGTGCCGCCCGGCACCCCGCGGGGGTGCGGATGGACGGGCGGGGTTTTCCGTCGTTCACGCCGTATGCGCGGGCGGCCGTGGAGATCGCCGAGCCGCCGGAGGGTTTCGGTGTCGACGAGCTGCGGTTGACGGACTACGTGTCGGCGAACGCGGCGATGCATGCGCGGCGGCACGAGCTGTGGGCGGATGGTCCGGCGGTGGCGACGCCGCACGGCTGGACGTGGCATCACGTCGCGGGGACGCGGCGGTTGGAGCTGGTTCCCGTCGAGGTGAAGGCGTTGCTGCGGCACCACGGCGGGCTGGCGACGGCGGCGGTGGCGCACGACAAGCGGGGCACCCGGCCGTTGCAGGAGACGCGTCCGGTGCACTTCGGGCTGGCGCACCGGGGGATCTCGGTGGGCGAGGAGCAGGTGGCGCAGGCGGAGGAGGCGCTGGGGTGCCGGCTGCCGGGTGCGTACCGGTCGTTCCTGAAGGCGGCGGGGGGCTGTGCGCCGGTGGGGGTGGGCCTGGACGCGGAGTTGGGGCTGCTGGTGGACCAGCCGTTCTTCACGGTGCGCGATGACGCGGCGGTGAACGATCTGGTCTATGTCAACAAGTGTCTGCGTGATCACCTGACCAAGGACTATCTGGGGGTGGCGTTCGCGCAGGGCGGGTTGCTCGCGGTGAAGGTGCGGGGCGCGGACGTGGGCTCGGTGTGGTTCTGCCCGTACGACGATGCGCGGGACCGGGACGGGTGGACGGTGCAGGAGCGGGCGGAGCGGCTGTTGTTGCCGTGCGGTGCGGATTTCGACGCGTTCCTGGAGCGGCTCGCGGGGAATCCGCCGGAGCTGGAGACGGTGGCGAATCTGATGGTGGACGGTGGCTTCGCGCAGGTCGTCCCGGTGGAGGGGTGAGCGCGGTGGTGACGTTCGCGCAGGCGCAGGAGCGTGCGGAGCTGTGGGTCAACGGCGACGTACCGGCGCAGCTCCAGCGTGAGGTGCGGGTGCGGGAGTTCGACCTCGGGTTCGTCGCGTGGGCGGAGGACCGGGAGGACGGTCCGGGGTCCGACGGGGGCCGCAGCCGGTTGGTGATCGCGCGGGACAGCGGGGAGACGACGCTGTGGCCGGGGTTGCCGGTGGGTGAGGTGATCCGGCGGTACGAGGAGGAGTACGGCGCGGCGGCGGCGCGTCCGGCGGCGGTGGCGGCGCCGCGGATCGATCTGGAGGCGACGTCGTTCCTGCTGACGCCGCCGGAGTGGTTGCAGGAGGCGGCGGATGCGCGCGCCGGGACGTCCGGAGGGGCGGCTGTGGCGGATGCGCCCGCTGCGGCACCCGCGTCCGCTCCCGCGTCCGCTCCCGCGTCCGCTCCCGCGGCCGGTGGCCCGGTCGGTGGGGACAGCGCGGCCGATGCCTGGGCCGGGGTGAATGTGACGCCGGGGGCCGGTGGCGGTCCCGGGGCGGATGAGGACGACGACCGGTCCGTGGCGCCGCCGCAGACGGTGTTCGCGCCGCCGCTGGCCGGTCTCGACGAGGTCGGCGAGGAGGACGGGGCGGACGCCGTCGCGCCGCGGAACAGCCCCGAGGCGCAGACCCAGCTGCTGCGGGGCGGCAGTCAGTTGCCGCGTACGCAGGTCGCCCCGGCGGCCGAGCGGCAGGCGTCCGAGGGCGCGTCCGGTACGCCGGGGGCTGACGGGGCGTCCGGTGCGGGTGCGGCGGGTGACTCCGGTGCGTCCGGTGGCGTGGGTGCGGCGGCCGGTGGGCCGGTGCCGCCGATGCCGTCGGCGCCGCCCGCGGGGCGGGGGCTGGCGGATCTGCCGCCGCCGTCCGGCCCGCCGGTCGCCGAGGTGCCGCCACCGCAGGGCGCCACGCCCGCCGCGTCCGGTCCGCCCGCGCCGCCCGCCGCCGGTGGTGGTGGTGTGCACGCGGCGGCGACGGTGCTGGCCGCGGGCGCCGCGGTGCCCGCCGACGCGGCCGGTCCGCCGCCGCCTCCCGGGGTGCCCGGTGCGGAGAAGGCCGCTTCCGGCGGTACGGGCGGGCCCGCCGGAGGCTACGTACCGACGCAGTTGGTCTCGCAGTTGGACGGCGGGGGTCTGGACCTGGGCGCGGTGGACGGGGCCGACGGTGCGCCGGGCGGGGCCGGTTCCGGCGCGGCCGGGGGCGGGGTGCATGCCGCGGCGACGATGCTGGCGTCCGGTGCCGCGCTGCCCGATCCGGCGGCCGGTGGCCCCGGCGCGGGCGGCCCCGGCGTGCCGCCGCCGCCCGGCCCGCCCGGTGCGCCGAAGCCGCCCGGTACCCCCAAGTCCGGTGGTACGGGCGGGAGTTCGGGCGCGGGTCCGGACGGTCCGCCGCCGCCTTCGCCGGTGCCCTCGGCCGGTGGCGCCGGTGGTGGTGTGCACGCGGCGGCGACGATGCTGGCGTCCGGCGCGGCGGTGCCCGGCCCGGTGGGTCCCGGTCCGGCCGGTGGTCCCGGTGCGCCGCAGGGCCCGGGCCCGGCCGCCCCGCCGCCCGCTCCGCCGCAGGGCGCAGGTCCCGCCGCCCCGCCGCAGGGCGCCCCCGGCGCGTACGGCTACCCGCAGGCGCCCAGCGGGGTGCCGACGGTCGGGCCCGGCTACATGGCGGTGCTCAGCTACCGCGCGCCGGACGGGTCCGAGCAGAAGATCGTGCGCCGGTCCGCGCCCGGTACGCCGCACCCGGAGTGGCAACTCCTGCACGAGCTGCGGGGGATGAACATCCCGCCGCAGCAGGTCCTGGAGCTCCACACCGAGCTGGAGTGCTGTGAGGTGCCGGGCGGCTACTGCGCCCGGCTGGTCCGGGACACCTGGCCGCAGGTGCGGATCAGCCACACCGCCGCGTACGGCCGTGACCACGCCTCGCGGCAGCAGGGCGTACGTCATCTCGTCGAGCACCAGGGCGAGTTGCACCAGGTGGCGGACGGTCCGGCGCGGCCCGCCCCGGTGCGGGCGCCGTTGCCGCACCCCTCGCAGGTGCAGCCGGTGCCCCCGGCGCCGCCGCAGGTCATCGGGCAGGAGCTGGAGCAGGCGTTCGGGCCGCAGGCGCTGTTCCGCTTCGATCAGCGGGCGGTCTCCCGGCAGGGCGTGCCGGAGGTCGTCGCGCAGATGCTGGTCTGGGCGGGGCTGCCGGTCGACTTCGGGCCGTTCTTCTGGGCGCAGGCGCAGCCGGGCCGTCCGGTGCCGACGCTGGCGGAGCTGGCGGCGGAGCGCGGGGTGCAGCCGTCGGCCGACGCGGGCTCGTACCTGGTGATGGGCACCGACTTCGGGCGGCAGCTGTGTGTGCAGTACGGCACGGCGCACATCGTGGCGGTGCCGCTGGAGGGGGCGCCGGGCGGGCAGCCCGCGGCGGCGCAGTTCGTCAACAGTGGGCTGCCGGAGTTCACGCGCTGCCTGGCGATGCTGCGCCGGATGTGGCGGCTGCGGTACGGGCTGACCCCGGAGCAGGCGGGCCGCTGGACGGTCGATTTCCAGGCGCAACTGGTGGCGCTCGACCCGCAGGCGCTCGGCTCGCCGGAGACGTGGTGGTCGGTGCTGCTGGAGCAGATGTGGGACGGGCTGCTGTAAGCAGCGTCATGGAAGGGCCGCTGACCACCGGTTTCGGGGGTGAGCGGCCCTTCGCCGTGCGGTGCGCGGTACCGCTCGGGCTGCGGGAGTCGCCCGGCGCGCGGACCATACCGGTATGGAGCAGCTCGGGCAGGAGCCGCCACCGCCGTCCGCGACGACCTACCGCGCCGGGCGGCGCGGCAGGCGCGGCGCCGACAGAGCCGCCGGGACCGGTCGGCGGCCCCGGCGGTGGCTGCGCCGGATCCTGCCGGCGCTGCTGGTCGTGGTGGTGCTGCTGGTCGCCGGGGCCGCGGCGCTGTACCTCTGGGCCGGCGGGCAGGTGCGGCACGTCCCGGCGATCGGCACGTACCCGGGCCGCCCGGCCGCGGGCGCGGGCACGAACTGGCTGCTGGTCGGCTCCGACAGCCGCGCCGGGCTCACCGCGCAGCAGCGCAAGGAGTTGCACGTCGGCAACGACGGCGGGCGGAACACCGACACGGTGATGGTGCTGCACACCGGCGTCCACGGCCCGTCTCTGGTGAGCCTGCCGCGCGACAGCTACGTACCGGTGCCGGGCCACGGCCGCCGCAAGATCAACGAGGCGTACGCGGACGGCGGGCCGCAGCTGTTGACCCGCACCGTGGAGCAGGCCACGGGGCTGCGCATCGAGCGGTACGCCGAGGTGAACTTCCTCGGCCTGGTGCAGGTCGTCGACGCGCTCGGCGGGGTACGGATCTGCCCGGAGAAACCGCTGAAGGACGCCCGGTCGGGCGCGGACTTCCGGGCCGGGTGCCAGCACGTCGACGGGCGGCAGGGGCTGGCGTACGCGCGGGCCCGCTACAGCGATCCGCAGGGCGACCTCGGACGGGTGAAGCGGCAGCGGCAGCTGATGGCGGCGGTGGCGGACCGGATGCTGGGCACCGGGATGCTGCTCCATCCGTCCCGCCCGGTCCCGGTGGCGCGCACCACGCTCGCCGCGATCCGGGTGGACGACGGGGCCGGGATGCGGCAGCTGTGGGACCTGGGCTGGTCGATGCGGAAGATCACCGGTGGTGCGGGCCGGGCGGTGACGGTGCCGGTGGCGCGGCCCGGGGTGAGTGTCAGCGGTGCGGGTGATGTGCTGTTGTGGGACACGCCGAGGGCCCGGCTGCTGTTCCAGGCGCTCCGCAGGGATGATCCAATTCCGACTTCTGTCACCAATTGACGCATCCTGGTGGGGTGGGAGCGGCCCACCCGCCGCCTTATGGGCGGTTCGGGTCGTTCCGGAGAGACGAGTGCGGGACGGCGCGTCGGCCGGACACAGCGGTCCGGACGGCGCACCGTCGCGGAGGGCGTGACGGTGCGCGCGCCGGAGAGGGGCTTGAGGATGAGTGCGTCGGTTTCGCCGCAGGGTTTCGTGACCGTACGCGGACGCGGCTACCGCCCGGACGAGGTGGACCGCCGCGTCGCGGGCCTCACCGTGGACCGCGACTCGTGCTGGGAGCGGGTCGCACAGCTCACCGAGGCGGCCGAGGAGCTGGCGGCGGAGCTGGTGGAGCTGCGCGCGTACGTCGCCACGATGCCGCCGCAGACGTACGAGTCCCTGGGCGAGCAGGCCCGGCTGATCCTCACCACCGCCGAGTCCGAGGCGGCGCGGCTGCGCGCCGACGCGGAGCGGGCCGCCGAGGAGCTGCGCGAGGCGACGGTGGCGTACGCGTGCGACACCGGGGAGGCGGCCGACGAGGTGGCGCACGCCCGGCGCAAGGACGCCGAGGGGCGCGGGCAGCGGGCGGTCGACGCGGCGCACGCGGACGCGGCGGCGCGGGTGGCGGCGGCGGAGAAGGACGCCGCCCAGTGGCGCGAGGAGGCCACCGAGGCGTTCCAGGAGATGCGGCGCCGCACCGCCGCGACGCTGGCCGACGCCGAGCAGCGGCAGGCCGACGAGTGGGAGGAGTGCGGCCGGGAGATCGCCGCGCGGGAGGCGGAGTCGGCCCGCCGGATCGCGGAGCTGGAGGAGCACGGCCGGGAGGTCGTGGCCCTGGCGGAGCGGCGGCACGCGGAGACGGAGGAGGCCGCGCGCCACCGGCAGGAGGACGCCGAGGCCCGCGCCGCCGAGCTGCTGGCCCAGGCGGACGTCGAGGTCGAACGCATCGAGCGGGTCACCGCCCGCATCCTGCGCGAGCACCAGGAGGAGCGCGACGAGCTGCGCTCCCACATGACCCATGTCCGCAACAGCCTCGCGGCCCTGACGGGCAAGGATCCGGGGGATCTGGCGGGGGCGGACGGGGAC
>NZ_VKJP01000354.1 GCF_007280575.1 Streptomyces benahoarensis | reverse complement strand
GGCGGCGCCGGGGTGGGCCGGTCCGTGCGGCGGCGGGCGCTGATCCCTGGGGGTGCGGGCCGCCCTGCGCCGCCGTACGCCGCGGGGTGCCAGCGAGGTCCGGCGCCCGCCCCGGCCACCTCGTGCACCGAAAGGGGCTTGCCCGCACCGCGGAAACTCGTCAGAATATGAACCGAACGAATGGTCGGTAGGGAAGTTGGTATCGATGACCACGACAGATTCCGCCCCGTCGGCCACCGGCGGCGCCGAGCAGGAGCTGCAGGAGCGGTTCGACTCCTCGATCGCCAAGGACCGGCGCATCGAACCGCGTGACTGGATGCCCGACGGCTACCGCAAGACCCTGGTCCGGCAGATCGCGCAGCACGCGCACTCCGAGATCATCGGGATGCAGCCCGAGGGCGTGTGGATCACCCGGGCGCCCTCGCTGCGCCGCAAGGCGATCCTCTTCGCCAAGGTCCAGGACGAGGCGGGGCACGGCCTGTATCTGTACTCCGCGGCCGAGACGCTGGGCGCCGAGCGCACCGAGCTGACCGAGCGGCTGATCACGGGCCGCCAGAAGTACTCCTCGATCTTCAACTACCCCACGCCGACCTTCGCCGACGTCGGCGTCATCGGCTGGTTCGTGGACGGCGCCGCGATCTGCAACCAGGTACCGCTGTGCCGGAGTTCGTACGGCCCGTACGCCCGCGCGATGGTGCGGATCTGCAAGGAGGAGTCGTTCCACCAGCGGCAGGGCTACGAGCTGCTGATGACGATGATGCGCGGCACCGAGGCGCAGCGGGAGATGGTCCAGGACGCGGTGAACCGCTGGTGGTGGCCGTCGCTGATGATGTTCGGCCCGCCCGACGGCGACTCCCCCAACTCCGCGGCATCGATGGCCTGGAAGATCAAGCGGCACACCAACGACGAGCTGCGCAGCCGGTTCGTCGACATGACCGTCCCGCAGGCGGAGCGGCTCGGCGTGACCCTGCCCGACCCCGAGCTGCGCTGGAACCCCGAGCGCGGACGCCACGACTTCGGGACGCCCGACTGGTCCGAGCTCCAGCGCGTCATCAAGGGCGACGGGCCCTGCAACGCCGAGCGGATGGCGTGCCGCCGGACGGCACACGAGGACGGCGCCTGGGTGCGCGAGGCGGCCACCGCCCACGCGGCCAAGCAGGCGGCTCGCGGCCCGCGCGGGCCCCACACCGAGGAAGGAACGGCGGCATGAGCGACACCGACGACCCGAAGGCCGGCTGGCCGCTGTACGAGGTGTTCATCCGCGGCAAGCGCGGTCTCAACCACGTCCATGTCGGCTCGCTGCATGCCGCCGACGACCGGATGGCCCTCACCCACGCCCGCGATCTGTACACCCGCCGCAACGAGGGCGTCAGCATCTGGGTGGTCCTCTCGTCCCACATAGCGGCCTCCACCCGCGACGAGAAGGATCCGTTCTTCGCGCCCAGCGCCGACAAGATCTACCGCCATCCCACCTTCTACGACATACCCGATGACGTCCCGCACATCTGAGGCCGGAGAGGAGCAGGACATGGCCGACACCGAAGACGATCACATCTACCTGTCCCTGGCCGAGGAGCACGGCGACGGCGACGCCCGCTGGGCGTTCGGCACCGGCTTCGAGGACCCGCTGCACGGCGTGGAGACGGCCGTGCCCGCCGGGGTGGACGCGGCGCGGCTCGCCGCCGACTGTGCGGCGCTGGCCGATGACGCGCTGGTCGGCGCGCAGCGGCTGGCCCAGTGGTGCACCCGTGCCCCGGAGCTGGAGGAGGAGGTGGCGCTCGCCAACATCGGTCTCGACCTGCTGGGCCAGGCCCGGCTGCTGTACACCCGCGCAGGTCAGGCCGACGGCTCCGGCCGGGACGAGGACGCCTTCGCCTACTTCCGCGGCGCCGATGCCTTCCGCAACCTCCGGCTGGCCGAACTGCCCAACGGCGACTTCGCGTTCTCCGTCGTGCGGTTGCTGTGGCTGTCGAGTTGGCGGCTCGCGCTCTTCACCCGGCTCGCGCACGGCGCGCCGGACCCGGTGGTGACCGCCGTCGCCGACAAGGGCGTCAAGGAGCTGACGTACCACCGTCAGTACGCCGCGGACTGGGCGGTGCGGCTGGGTGACGGCACCGAGGAGTCGCACCGCCGGATGTGCGCGGCGCTCGCCGAGGCCGCCCCGTACACCGGTGAGTTGTTCACCGGCGCCCCGGTGTGCGGGGTGGCTCCGGCGGACCTCCGGGAGGAGGTGGCCGGTGTGCTGCGGCAGGTCTGTGACGCGGCGGGGCTGGAGCTTCCGGACGCGCGGCCGCTGCCCGGCAGCGGCCGCGACGGGGACCGTACCGTCCATCTGGCGCCGCTGCTCGACGAGTTGCAGAGCGTGGCGCGGGCCCATCCGGAGGGGGTGTGGTGACCATGGCGACCGTCACCGCTCTCACCGGCGCGCTGGCCCGGCGCGTCGCGGCGCAGGTGCCCGACCCGGAGCTGCCGATGCTGACCCTCGCCGATCTCGGGGTGCTGCGGGGCGTGGAGGTCGCCGCGGACGGCGCGGTCACGGCCACGCTCACGCCGACGTATTCGGGGTGCCCGGCGATGGCGGAAATGCGCGCCGCGGTCGCGGCGCGGCTGCGGAACGCCGGGTTCCCGCGGGTCACGATCCGTACGGCCCTGGAGCCGCCGTGGACCACCGACTGGATCACCGCCGAGGGCCGCCGCAAGCTCGCCGGGCACGGCATCGCCCCGCCCGGTCCCGCGCCGCGGCGCACCTCGGGGCCGGTTCCGCTGGAGCTGTCCGGCGTGCGGCGCGCGGTGCCGTGCCCGCGCTGCGGGTCGGCGGACACCCGGGAGACCTCCCGCTTCGGCGCCACCTCCTGCAAGTCCCTGTGGCGGTGCGGGAGTTGCCGCGAGCCTTTCGAGTACGTCAAGGAGATCTGATGGCCCCGACCTCGTCCGAGCTGACCGAGGCGACGCCGCCGGAGGAGCTGTCCGGCGCGCGCCCGCGGCGGCGCCGTCCCGTGTTCCACCGGCTGCGTGTCGCGGAGGTCGAGCCGCTGTGCGACGACGCCGCGGCGATCAGCTTCGAGGTGCCCGAGGAGCTGGCGGCGGAGTTCGCGTTCCGTCCCGGTCAGTCGCTGACGCTGCGCCGGGAGGTCGAGGGGCGCGACGAGCGGCGGTCGTACTCGATCTGTGCGCCGGTGGGCTCCCGCCCGCGTATCGGGGTGCGGGTGGTGCCCGACGGGCTGTTCTCCTCGTGGCTGGTGCACGAGGTCCGTCCCGGGGACACCGTCGAGGTGATGGCGCCGACGGGCGCGTTCACCCCGGATCTGTCGCGTCCCGGCCACCATGTGCTGATCGCGGCGGGTTCCGGTATCACCCCGATGGTCTCGATCGCGGAGTCGGTGCTCGCCGCCGATTCCCGTTCGCAGGTCACCCTCTTCTACGGCAACCGCCGGACGGATTCGGTGATGTTCGCCGATGAGCTGGCCGATCTGAAAGATCTCCATCCGGCACGGTTCCAGCTGGGCCATGTGCTCTCCCGGGAGCCCCGCGAGGCGGAGCTGCTGTCGGGACGGCTGGACGCGAAGCGGCTCACCGCGCTGATCGACGGGCTGGTGGACGTGGCGTCGGCCGACCACTGGTGGCTGTGCGGTCCGCACGGCATGGTCCGCGACGCCCAGCGGGTGCTGGCGGAGCTGGGGGTGCCCGGGGAGCGGATCCATCAGGAGCTGTTCTTCGCCGACGACGAGCCGGTCCGTCCGGTACGCCACGAGGACGCGCCCGCCACGGGTCCGGTCAGCCAGGTCACGCTGGTCCTGGACGGCCGGTCCACCACCGCCCCGCTCCCCCGCGACAGCACGATCCTGGACAGCGCCGCGCGCATACGGCCGGACACCCCGTTCGCCTGCAAGGGCGGGGTGTGCGGCACCTGCCGGGCGCTGGTCACCGAGGGCACGGCGGACATGCGCCGCAACTACGCGCTGGAGGACGCCGAGGTGTCCGCCGGGTACGTCCTGACCTGCCAGAGCTTCCCGGTGTCCGAGGAGCTGACCGTGGACTTCGACAGCTGAGTCACCCCCGGGCGGGGGCCTCGGGAGGACGCTTCCCCGTGGGCGCGGGTCCCGGTACCTCTGTGGCCGCGGGCCCGCCCGCCGTCGGGCGCCGTATCCGGCCCGTCCGTCCGGCTCGTCCGCCCCGTCCGGACCGCGGCCTCCGGTGGGCACATGCCGGAAGCGCCGGATCCGGCCACCCTGGAAGGAGAGGGTGCGTCGCTCCGCCGGGCAGCAGCCGGGAGGAGCGCCGTCCGGAAGGGAGTGCCGTGATGCAGAGCCGTACAGGCGGTCCGAGGCTCCGGGGAGCGGCGCCGTGACGGGCGCGACCGCCGCGGCGGGCACCGTGACGGTGGGGCTGGACGGCAGCCCCGAGTCGCTGGCGGCCGTGCTGTGGGCGGCGGAGGAGGCCGAGACGCGGGGCGCGCGGCTGCGGTTGCTGCACGCCTGGACGATGCTCGTACCGGAGCGGCCGGAGCCGGGCGCGGAACCGCAGGAGGCGGAGCCGACGGGGCCGGAGCCACGGCAGCCGGGCGGTGCGTCGCTGCGGCGGATCCGGCCGGGGCGGAAGGCGCGCGCGGCGGAGCAGAACCACTGGTCGCACCGGATCGTCGAGCAGGCACGCGCCGCCGTGCAGACGCGCCACCCGGATCTCCCGGTGGACGAGGAGCTGGTGCCCGCCGACCCGCTGGAGGCGCTGTCCGAAGCGGCGGGCCGGTCGGATCTGCTGGTGCTCGGCTCCCGGAATCTGGGCCCGGTGGCCCGGTATGTGCTGGGCGATGTCGCGTTGCGGCTGGTGACCCGGGTGAACGTGCCCACGGTGCTGGTCCGGGCCCGGCAGGGCGCCACCGCGGACGGACGGGGCGATGTGGTGGTCGGGGTGAGCCTGCACGAACCGTGCGTGGCGATGATGGACTTCGCGTTCGTGACCGCCGCCCGGCACGGCGTCCCCCTGCGCGCGGTCCACGGGCGGCATCTGCCCGCGCACGCCTACAACCGCGGCGGCGGGGTGGAACCGTACGTGGCGGAGCAGACCGCGCACGACGCCCGGAAGGAGCTGGCCGAGGCGCTGCGGCCCTGGCGGTCGCGGTATCCCGAGGTGCGGGTGGTGGAGCGGGTGAATCTGGAGAGCCCGGCGCAGGCGCTGCTGGAGGAGGCCGGGCAGGCCGGACTGCTGGTCATCGGGCGCCGCCATCGGCGTCCCCGGATCCCGTCGCGGATCGGGCACCTCGGACAGGCGGCGCTGCACCACGCGCCGTGCCCGGTGGCGGTCGTCCCGCACGAGTGACCGCGCCCGGCCGGACGCGCGGGCGACCGGCGGGTGACCTGTGAAGCGGAGGTACGTCATGACGCGAACCACCGAGTGGACGGTGCGGATACTGCTCTTCGAGGAGGACGGGACGACGAAGGCGCGGGCGGTGCTCGACACCGGCTCGGCCACGCTCGCGGGCCGCGGCACGGCCCACTGCAACCCGGAGGACGTGGACATCCCCGAGATCGGTGACGAGCTGGCGTCCGGACGCGCCCTGAAGGACCTCGCCGGACGGCTGCTGCGGGTGGCCGACCGGGACCTGGCCGGTGTCGGTGCGGCACCGCCCCCGTCGCGCGGACCGGCGGTGCACGGCTGGGCGGATACGTTGGCATGAGCGGTAGGGCGCGCGGGCGTTCCCTGGGCGACGCGGCGGGCCGCGAGCGGCGTACCGGCGCGGCCGTCGGCACGGTACGCACCGCCGTTCCGCCGTCCCAGCGCCGCTGAACCTTCTGTGCCGGTACGCCTTGGACCGGGCCGGGGCCGCGTCGTTCTGAGCCGTGTGCCCCGGAAGCCGGACGCGCCTCCCGGCCTCGGCACCGTCGCGCCGGCCGCGCCCCGGCGCCCGCGCCGTACGCGATGCCCGCACGGCGCGGGCGCCGCGCTCGTACACGCTTCGAACACCTCGGGTGACGGGGCGCGGGAGGGCGGCCGGGCCGGTCTCTTATACAAATCTG
>NZ_VKJP01000353.1 GCF_007280575.1 Streptomyces benahoarensis | reverse complement strand
AGCTTCCCGAAGGCGCGCGGGCTCAACCCGGTGAACGGGGCTATCCAGGACGGCTCCGACGCCGTGATCACACCAGCCACACCAAGATCATCTCACCTGTGACCAGCAGTTACGGGACAACCCTTAGGGCGCGTATCGAGTCGTGATCAATCTGCGGGATTTGCCTTCGCGGCGGGGCCCGATCCGTAGATAGTTTTGCGTGACGCGAGTGCAACTGGCAGATGCGGAGCGGGATTTCATCGGCCCATACCTGCCGATCGGCGAGTACGGGCCGTACCCCGAGCGGCTGCGGCAGCAGTTCGAGGGTGTGATCCGGCGGTTCAAGACAGACGGGCAGTGGCGGGAGATGCCGCAGGAATTCGGTGCCTGGTCGACCGTTTCCAACCGCTTCTGGCAGTGGCGTGACGCGGGCGTGTTCGAGGCCCTGATGGAAGGGCTCATCGCGGAGGCTGCGAGGCGGGGCGAGGCGGACCTGTCACTGGTCAGCGTCGAATCGGGCCCACCACGACGCGGCCGGGATGCACCTGGACCAGGACGTCATCACCGCGCTGGAGGAGGCTGCCGCCGAGGAAGAGAAGGCCGGGTCAAAGGGGGCGGCCGCGAAGAACAAAGCGGGCAGGACGCCGAAGCCGATCCCGAGCGGGACGAGCGACGACGCATTCGGCGTCGGCAAAAGCTCCGACTGAAGGCCGCCCTCCCCGGACGTTCCAGGGGCGGGCAGACCAGCAAGGTCCACGTCGCCGCCGACCGCAAGTGCCGCCCGCTGGCGTTTGTCCTGACCGCTGGACAAGCCGCTGACAGCCCCCACTTCATCCCAGTGCTGGGAAGGATCCACGTCCGCGATCCTGTCGGCCGCCCCCGCACCCGGCCGGACGCGGTCGCCGGGGACAAGGCCTACTCGTCCCGCGGCAACCGAGCCCACCTGCGCAAACGCCACATCAAGGCAGTCATCCCGGAGAAGTCGGACCAGGCCGCCAACCGGAAGAAGAGGGGCTCCATGGGCGGCCGGCCCGCCAGCCACGACGCCGACCTCTACAAGGAGAGGAACACGGTCGAGCGCCTGATCAACGAGCTCAAGTCCTGGCGGGGCATCGCCACCCGATACGACAAGGCCCCGGACAGCTTCCTCGCCGGACTGCACCTGCGCGCCTCGATGATCTGGATCAAAGACCTCACCCGAGGCACCCCTTGATCACAGCCCTGTCGCACCCTAAGGGCGGACGTAAGGCCGAGTCATGACCTCCATGTTATGACCGTCCGGGTCGTCGAAGTAGGCGCCGCGACCACCGAATAGACGGTTGATCTGGCCGGGTTCGGTGTGGCTGGGGTCGGCGTAGTAGGTGACCCCGACCACCTCCAGACGGGTGATAACGGCGTCGAACTGCTCGTCAGGGACGAGGAAGGCGTAGTGCTGCGACTGGATCGGCTCATCCCTCTTCTCGTAGTAGTCGAGCGTCACGCCGTTGCCAAGGTCGATCGGCAGGAACGGTCCAAACGGGGCGCCGACCTTCAAGCCCAGGACCGCGGCGAGGAACTCGGCAGACAGGTGCCGGTCGCTTGCGTAGATGGCAGTGTGGTTCAGCTGGACGCCGGCCGTCGGCAGCGCAAATTCATGAGAGTACTGCTGGTCATAGGACATCAGTGGTGTGTCTCCGGTCTTGGGATCCGCTGGAATGGGGCGCCGTATGCGGGCGCCGGGAGCTAAGACGCGGAGAAGTGGGCGGGCCTCTTGCCCGCCTCGTGCTCACGCCGAGGCCGGGAACCTCACTCGTGCGTGGCCCATGGCCGACCCGGCAGTCACCCGATCGACCTTAGCGACCATCACAGGCAGGGGCAACATCGTTTCTTGGCCGTGCCCGGCCGCTGATCGAGCCGCCGTTGCGGCATAGCGGTTCGTCACGGCTCTGCTGATCACGACCCGATACGCACCTAGACCACCCGGACGAGCTACAGCAGCGGCCCCAACTTCCCGTCACGGACATGTAATCTAGGAATCGTCGCAGTTCAGAGCCGATATCCGACCTCCTGCGGTCGGTAATGTCGAGTACAAGCGCGGTGTCGACGCCGGTGTCATCAACCAGGGTCTCTTTTACCTGGCCTGGCTGATGGACCACCGGGCCGAGTTCGAGCACCTGGTCCATGGCCGGCTCGGGGCGACGGCCGCGTCCCAGGTCCTGTGGAGCGGTCCCCGCCTGATCTGTATCGCCGGTGACTTCACCCGCTACGACGTGCACGCCGTCCGCGAGCACCGGCGCTCGATCGACCTGGTCCGCTACCGCCTCTTCGGCAACGACCTGCTCGGGCTTGAGGCCGTAGCGTCCTTCAGCGGCGGCGTGCAGGTATCGCGCAGGGCGCGGCGTCAGACGGTTGCCCGGCCGACAGCCGACGTCCAGGGCGCGTCGATGGCGGAGCTGGCGAACGCGGTCGACGAGGTGCTGCTCGGGCTCGGGGACGGCGTGAAGCGTGTCGAGCGCAAGACCTACCGGGCGTATCAGCGGTTGAGGAACTTCGCCTGCCTTTGTCCGCCGCAGCGCAGCAAGGTGCTGGTCTATCTGAAGGTCGACCCGGCGGACGTGGATCTCGTTCCGGGGTTCACCCGGGATGTGTCCGGGCTCGGTCACCACGGGACGGGCGATCTGGAGGTGCAGCTCCGTACGCCGAGGGACGTGGAGCGGGCGCAGGACCTGTTCCAGGCCAGCTACGCGGCGGCGTGATTGCCTGCCGACCTCTTGGCCGTGGCCACTTCGTGGCTGCTCTGTGGCCGTGGGGGATGCCTTTCGACGTGCGGGTGGGGCGTGGCGGTGGACTATCAATGGTGCGCACGATCGGCGGTTTGGCCAACCGGTGATCGTGGGCTATGTTGCCGCCGCGTTGATGCCCCACGGCCGTACTGGGCCAGGTATTCGCGAAGAAGCCACCAGGGGTGGCGGCATGCTGTCACGTGGGGTCGATGAGGTTCCTGCGTCCGTCTACCGCGGATTCCCCCGCGATGTGCCGGGGCCGGCCTGACGGTTCGGACGATCTTGAGGTGACGTCCTGGGGCACAGCATCGCCATGCCTCACGGGCGCCTGCATGTGGCTGGAATGTATCCGTTCGGGAGTGATTGTCAGTGCCCCGTGCCATGTTGGGTCCTCGACCGAGGGGGAGGAACATGGGCGACAGCTTCGACGTAGATACCGGCCAACTGAAGTCCTCAGCACCGACGTTCCACAAGGAGTCGGTGGCCCTGGAACGGGCGCAAGCCAAGCTCCGGCACGCCCTTGGCGGGTATGGGAAGCCGTGGGGTGACGACGAGCAGGGCAAGAAGTTCGAGGACGTCTACGAGCCGCACCGGGCACAGATCGAGAAGGCGGCCACGGCCCTCGTGAAGGGCTTATCCAGCATCACCAAGGCCATGAACGACATGGCGAACAACCATGAAGAGGCAGACCGTTCGGCCAAGTCCGCCTTCGACGGCGCCGCAGGATGAGCGCTGCCGGCAAGGCCAAGGAGATCGTCCAGGACCTCACCGGCATGTGGTGGCCCGAAGGCGACGAAGATGCCCTCCGAGGAGCCGCGCGGGCCTGGCGGACCTTCGCCGACGAGGTCGAGGACTGCACGGCCGCGTGCCACAAGCGGGCGCAGGACGTGATCGACACCAATAAGGGCACGTCGATCGAGGCATTCGGGGAGTTCTGGCGCCGTTACCACGGCGGTGGCACGGGCTACCTCGACGATGTGGCCGCGGCTGCCCGCGACATGGCCAAGGCCCTCGACAAGTTCGCCGACCAGATCGCCGAGGCGAAGAAGAAGATCGAGCACGAGCTGGAGATCGCGGGAGCCGTCCTTGTCGCCGGCACTGCATTGGCGCTCTTCACCGGCGGCATCAGCGAAGTGGCGGCCGCCGGCGCCACCGAGGCGATCGTCGCCGCAGCAAGCACGGCGGGCGTCGCCGTATCCGCCACGGTCGCAGAGATCGCCGGAACGGTTCTGGCCACCGCTGCCATCGGCGGCATCGAGGCCATCACCGTCGACGTGGTCGTCGCCCAAGGTGGCCGTAACCTCCTGGGAGATCAGAAGGGCATCAACCTTCAGGAAGTGCAGGACGCCGGCGTCGGCGGCGCGGTGCTCGGAGGCGCGCTCGGGGCGGCCGGCCGAGCGGCGCGGGCGGTAGGGGACCGGGGCGGCTTCAAGGCCGTCGTCACCCAGCTCGATCACACCGGCCTCAAATCCTTCAAGGGCCCCGGCTTGAAGCCGTTCGAGCTGCCCCGGCTCAATGCAGGTGGGCCTCGCTTGGCCATGGCCGGGGAGAGCCCCACCGGCGCTGGCCCCTACGCGGCCATGAGGGACAAGGGGCTGGCCGAGCACCGGCTGCTGCGCAGTACGGAGGGGAGCGGCGGCCGTGGCCGTGCTCCGCAGAAACCCATCCCGCCGTATGCGAAGCCGCTGGACCGTATGGGGCGCGCCACCGGCGTCGAGACGACGATCACGAAGGACATGCTCGACACCGGCACCAAGGCGTCCCGGCGTGTGCAGCCCCCGGGCTGGGAAGGCGCGGAGGCCGAGCATACGCGCGGGCACCTCCTGGCCCGGTCGCTCGGCGGTGACGGCCGCTCCGAGGTCAACATCGTGATCATGTACAAGACGGCCAACAACGACGTGATGGAAAAGCTTGAAGAGCAGATCTTCGAAACCGTGAGGGAACGGGGAAGCGTGGAATATTCAGCAGCTCCGGTCTACGCCACCCCAGGCGACGTCATTCCCACCGGGATTCACATCAGGGCCGTCGGGCCCGGCCTGCACATCGACCAGACCATCATCAACAAGTAGGACCCATGGCAACTGATCTCGAACTCTTGGCATCGTTCCCCGCGACCGGTGAAGCCGGACCCGTCCTCAACGATTGGGCGGACGCCGAAGCAACTCTGCACACCAGATTCCCGCCCGCGTTCAGGGACTTCCTCGACACCTTCGGCGGCGCGAAATTCGACGACTTCCTCCACGTGTACCGAGCAGGCGCCGAGAACGAGTATGTCGACCTGGTGGCGAATACGGTCAAGGCGCGCGGCACCATGGAAAGGACACGGGACTGGATCCGGGAGCTGCTGGCCGGGCGTGGGCTGGAGCCCGCGCAGCTCATCTGCTGGGGCGGCACGGATAACGCGGACATGTGCTTCCTGGTCCCGCACGATGACCCGGCACGATGGGCCGTCCTCACCGTCATCGGCCGCGGCAGGGAGTACGACCTGTACGAAGGGCCTGTGGAGAGCTATCTGCTGCGGGTCCTGCGGGGGGACCTGGTGAGCGAGGTCTTTCCGGAGGACTTCCCCGATGAGGAGCCCGGCTACGAGCGCAGGCCCTGGATCTAGCGGGCGCAGCGACGGGCCTTGGCGCCGGCACACGGCCAGAACCAAGGCACGGTCGTTCCGGCAGCCGGTGGTTGCATCAGCTCACGCGGCCGAGCCCCGACGCTGCCGGGGCTCGTGTGCCGGTGTACGGAACCCTGCAGTCGCCTTGCCGTGACTTCTGGGAGCATCGCACTCACTCCGCCCCCGTAGGGCGCCGGCGGCGGCCACCACAGCGCAGGCGACCTGGAGGTGCAGCTGTGCACCGCACGAGACCTTCACCGCGCCCACGAGCAGGGAGTCACCTGTTTCCCCGCAAGATGACCCGGTCAGCGAACCCGCCGCGCTCTCGTGCCTTGGACACGCGGATCTTCTCCACCGCGGCAATGTCGGACCCCAGGTCTGCAGCGAGCGCGCGTACGACCTCCAGCACATCCGCCAATTCGACTAGCGCTTCATCTCCCTCCTGCGCTGCCAGGAACTCCGCGACCTCTTCGCCGAGCTTGTCCCGCAGCCGCCAGCGATACTCCTCCGGGCTCGCGGTATAGACGTCCGGTACGGCCCCGCGCCTAAGGGTTGTCCCGTAACTGCTGGTCACAGGTGAGATGATCTTGGTGTGGCTGGTGTGATCACGGCGTCGGAGCCGTCCTGGATAGCCCCGTTCACCGGGTTGAGCCCGCGCGCCTTCGGGAAGCT
>NZ_VKJP01000352.1 GCF_007280575.1 Streptomyces benahoarensis | reverse complement strand
CCGCCCCGCCCGGTCTGCTACGGCACCCGGGTTGCGCCCCCGCGCCCCGGCCGCACCGCCCTGCCACACGGGTCCGGCTGCGGCAGGCTGGGAGGGCAGCGTGACGACAGACCCCAGGGGTCACGCGGTGGCCGCGACGGAGTGGGCGCACAGGGTGCGCCGGGAGCTCGGGACCGGCCGGGTGCTGCCACTGGGCGCCCCGGCGGACGGCTGCTGGATCACCGAGGAGGCCGCGGCACGGGTGCTGCGGGCCCGCGCCACCACCCTGCCCGGCCTGCGCCTGGGCGCGCTACGGATCGGCCCGGCGGGCGGCCACGGCCCGCGGCCGCCCGCACCGGCCCCGCCCGGCGCGCTGCCGCCGGGCCCGCTGCGGATCACCGCGGACCTCGCGGCGGCCCCGGACCGTCCGCTGCCCCGGACCGCCGAAGAGCTGCGCACGGCCCTGCTGGAGACCGCCGACCGGACACTCGGGCTGCCGGTGACGGCCGTGGACCTCCAGGTCACCGGCGTACTGGACACCCCGGAAGCGCCGGGCCGGGAGCGGCCCGCGCCACCCGGGCCGGGCATCGGGCTCAGCCCGCAGGAGGCCGGTGTCCCGGACCCGGTGGCCGACGCGGCGCTCGCCGTACCCGGCGTGGCGCGGCTCGCCGCCACCCTCGGCGGTACGTCCCGGCCGGTGCGGGAGGTACCGGGCGGGCTGCTGGTCCAGGTGGCGACCGGCCCAGGTCACCGCGTGTCGGAGGTGGCCCGTGCGGTGCGCGCGGCGGCGGGCACGGCCCGCACCCCGGCGGTGGCCGTGGCGGTGCTGGTCACGGCTGTGGACGAGAGGTGACCTGGGACCGCCCTTCCCGCGACGCCCTCCGGCACGGCGTCGCGGGAACGCTACGGGTTCACTCGCCGAGGCCCGCCAGGTCACGCAGGCGGCGGCCCTGGGCGGCACGCTCGGCGGCGCGCTGCTCCTCCAGGCCACGGCCGACGGCCCCGGCCAGCAGCGCCTTGGTCTCGATGACGGCGTCGCGCGGCGGGGCCAGGAGAGCGGTGATCAGGTCGGCGACCGCGGCGTCCAGTTCGTCGCCGGGGACCACGAGGTTGGCCAGGCCGATCCGGCCCGCCTCGTCGCCGTGGACGAAGCGCCCGGTGGCGCAGATCTCCAGCGCTCGGGCGTAGCCGACCAGATGGACCAGCGGATGGGTACCCGTCAGATCGGGCACCAGGCCGAGGCTGGTCTCGCGCATCGCGAACTGCGCGTCCTCGGCACACACCCGCAGGTCACAGGCGAGCGCCAGCTGGAATCCGGCGCCTATCGCATGACCCTGGACGGCGGCGATCGACACCAGGTCGTTCCGTCGCCACCAGGTGAACGCCTCCTGGTAGGAGGCGATGAGCGCGTCCATCTCGTGCTCCGGGCCGCGCGCCATGTCGAGGAACGACGGCTCGCCGTCGAAACCCTCGGGCGTGAACGCCTGCCGGTCGAGGCCCGCGGAGAAGGACGCGCCCTCGCCCCGCAGCACCACGACGCGGACGCTCCCCGGCAGCAGCGTGCCGACCTCGGCCAGCGCCCGCCACATGGCGGGCGACTGGGCGTTGCGCTTGGCCGCATTGGTGAGGGTCACCGTGGCGAGCGCGTCGTCCACGGTGAGCCGCACACCGTCCTTGTCGAGCAGAGTCATCAGAGTGCCTCCGAGTCAGCCGTCGCACACCAGCGTGCGTAAGTGACTGAACGGTAACCTCCCGGTCGTCTGCCCGACCGACCGGGGGGACACCCGTCGGAGTCGCGGTCGTCAGGCCGAGGTGGCCTTCTTGCCCCTCGTTGCTCCGCCCCGACCGCGCAGGGACACACCGGATTCGCTGAGCATCCGGTGGACGAATCCATAGGAGCGTCCGGTCTCTTCGGCCAGCGCCCGGATGCTCGCTCCGGAGTCGTACTTCTTCTTCAGGTCTGCCGCGAGCTTTTCGCGCGCGGCGCCGGTCACCCGGCTGCCCTTCTTCAGAGTCTCGGCCACCCGTGCCTCCTCGTGGGAAGTGCGCTCTGGACTCTCATGATCACCCCTCCTCGCGTTCCTGGCCACCCATTCGGCAAGGTCTGTGGTGAGCCGTCCGAGGCCGTCCGTGTCCGGACAATCTGGCCAAGGGCCTCTGACACCCGCCGAAATCGCCGCGCCATCTCGCACACCGTCCCGGAAACCGCAGGTCAGCAGGGGTGTGCCGGGAACGACGGAAGCCGGGCCGCGGGGGCCCGGCTTCCGTCTCGGAGGCTCGCCGGTGTACGAGCCGCTCTCACTCAGATGATGGATCACCCGTCGGCCGAATGATCGATACGCGGACCTGGCCGCCCGCCGCCGGTCACGCCAGCGCGACGAGGTCCGCGTACTCCTGACCCCACAGGTCCTCGACGCCGTCGGGCAGCAGGATGATCCGCTCCGGCTCCAGGGCGTCCACCGCGCCCTCGTCGTGCGAGACGAGGACGACGGCGCCGGTGAAGGTGTGCAGCGCGCCGAGGATCTCCTCGCGGCTGGCCGGGTCGAGGTTGTTCGTCGGCTCGTCCAGCAGCAGGACGTTGGCCGACGAGACGACCAGCGTGGCCAGCGCCAGGCGGGTCTTCTCGCCGCCGGAGAGCACCCCGGCGGGCTTGTCGACGTCGTCGCCGGAGAACAGGAAGGAACCCAGCGTCTTACGGATGGCGACGAGGTCCATGTCCGGGGCGGCGGAGCGCATGTTCTCCAGGACCGTGCGGTCCGGGTCGAGCGTCTCGTGCTCCTGCGCGTAGTAGCCGAGCTTGAGGCCGTGACCGGGGCGGACCTCGCCGGTGTCGGGGGTCTCCACCCCGGCCAGCAGCCGCAGCAGGGTGGTCTTACCGGCACCGTTCAGGCCCAGGATGACGACCCGGGAGCCCTTGTCGATGGCGAGGTCGACGTCGGTGAAGATCTCCAGCGAGCCGTACGACTTCGACAGGCCCTCGGCGGTGAGCGGCGTCTTGCCGCACGGCGCCGGGTCGGGGAAGCGCAGCTTGGCGACCTTGTCGGCGGCGCGGACATCCTCAAGACCGGCCAGCAGGCGTTCGGCGCGCTTGGCCATGTTCTGCGCGGCGACGGTCTTGGTGGCCTTGGCGCGCATCTTGTCGGCCTGCGAGTTGAGGGCCGCGGCCTTCTTCTCGGCGTTCTGCCGCTCCCGCCGACGGCGCTTCTCATCGGCCTCGCGCTGCTGCTGGTAGAGCTTCCAGCCCATGTTGTAGACGTCGATCGTGGCGCGGTTGGCGTCGAGGTAGAAGACCTTGTTGACGATGGTCTCGACGAGGTCGGCGTCGTGGGAGATCACGATGAAGCCGCCACGGTACGTCTTGAGGTAGTCGCGCAGCCAGACGATGGAGTCGGCGTCGAGGTGGTTGGTCGGCTCGTCGAGCAGCAGGGTGTCGGCGTCCGAGAAGAGGATCCGGGCCAGCTCGACGCGGCGGCGCTGACCGCCGGAGAGGGTGTGCAGCGGCTGGGCGAGGATCCGGTCGGGCAGGCCCAGGCTGGCGGCGATGGTCGCGGCCTCCGCCTCGGCGGCGTATCCGCCCTTGGTCAGGAACTCCGTCTCCAGGCGCTCGTACTTGCGCATCGCCTTCTCGCGGGTGGCGCCCTTGCCGTTCGCCATCCGGTCCTCGTTCTCCCGCATCTTGCGCAGGACGGTGTCCAGTTCGCGGGCGGAGAGGATGCGGTCGCTGGCGAGGATGTCCATGTCGCCGGTGCGCGGGTCCTGCGGGAGGTAGCCGACCTCGCCGGAGCGGGCGACGGAACCGGCGGCGGGGATGCCCTCACCGGCCAGGACCTTGGTGAGGGTGGTCTTCCCGGCGCCGTTGCGGCCGACGAGACCGACGCGGTCGCCCTTGGCGATGCGGAAAGAAGCGGAATCGATGAGAACGCGGGCGCCGACGCGCAGCTCAAGGCCGGAAGCGGTGATCACGGAAAAACTCCAGGGCAGGGTGACGGCGGATTGGACGGACGGTCCGAGAGCGGTCTACGCCGTCTAATGAACCCAGAGGAGAACTGCCATGCGGGCAGTCTAACGGTGCCGCGCAACTGGTTTGCCCGGTCGCCGGACGGGCCACAGGCACCCACCGCGGCCCGTCCGGCGCGGTGGCGTGCACAGCTGCCGCGGGGGCGGTGCCGGCGGTCACCGGCGGACTGTGAGGCAGATCTCATGGCCGCCCGCGCGGGCGGCGGGCCGGGGCGTCCGGTGATCGGCCGCGGCCCGGCGGCGGGCCACCGGGCCGCGATGGCACGGCGGTTTCCGGGGCTCAGACGCCGCCGGTGTGCACCTGGAACGCCGCCCGGCGGACGGCCTTGGCCAGCGCCGGGTCGGGGTGCGCCGCGGCGAGCGCCACCAGGACCTGGACGGTGCGCGGATGACCCACGGCGCGTACCTCTTCGAGGAGGCGCGGGACGGAGCCCTGGACCGCCGAGTCGAGGTGGCGGATGAGCAGCTGGCTCTCGCCGTGGTCGGCGACGGCCGCGGCGGTGTCCACCCACAGCCAGGTCGACTCCTCGCGGGTGAGCACGTCGGGGGCGTTCTCCGGGTCGCCGCCCTCGTGCTCGAAGAGCCACAGCAGGACGTACGGCCGCAGGGCCGCCTCGTCGGCGGCGGCGCGGACGGCGGCCTCGGCCGGGGCGCCGACGGCGCGCAGCGCCTCGAAGGCCAGCCCGCGCAGCAGCGCGTCCTCGCCGCGCGCCACGGTCAGCAGCTCCTCGACGGCCGAGCCCACGGAGCGGGCCGCGAGCCAGGCGCGGTACTCCGCGCGGGCCGGGCCCGGGGTGAGCCGGGCGCAGCCGCGGAGCATGGCGGCGGCGGTCTGCTCGATGTTGCCCGCCGGGCTCTGCGCCGCGACGCAGATCTGCTCCAGCTTGACCCACACCGACCAGTGGCCCAGCGGCGTCAGCTGCGCCTCGCGGCCGTCGTCGTCCCCGTCCGGGGCGGGGGCCGGGACCGCCGTCCCGTCGCCGGGCACCAGCGCGCCGACCGCGGTCAGCGCGGCGAGCGCCCAGTCCAGCAGGGCGGTGAGCGGGGCCTGTCCGTCCTCACCCGCCGGGTCGCCGTCCGCGGACTCGGCGCGGGGGCCGTACGGCACCTCGCAGCGCTCGGTGCGCAGCTCGGCGACGCGCTGTTCGAGCATGTCCAGCAGCGCCTGGAGCCGTACGGGACCGGCCGACAGATGGAGCAGCGACAGCAGCTGCGGTACGGCCTCGACGACCTCGCCGACGATGGCGGGCCCGGCGCCCCCGGGCGACGGCAGCGCCAGCGACCAGGCGTCGAAGAGGGCGACCCAGCCACGGAGGGCGGCGGTGTCGTCGCGGTCCCAGGCGCGCAGCCGCCAGCCGGCGCGGGCCAGCCCGCCGTGCAGCTCGATCAGTCCGGCGAGGCGGGCGCGGTCCCAGTCGGCGCGTACCTGCGCGGCGGGCAGACCGAGGGCCTCGGCGGCGCGGTCGACGTCGGCCGCCGGGAGGGCGCCGTCGCGCCCGGCCCGTAGTCCGGCGGTGGCGCCGTCGGCCCAGCGGGCCAGCCGGGCCGCGCCGGAGAGCGCGGCGCGGGCCTGACGCGCCAGTTCCGCGGGCGGCGGGGTGCCCTCGGGCGGGCGCGGGGCCGGACGGGCGGCCCGGGTGCTCACCGCCCGGCGGGCGGCGGCAATCGGTTGCCTGGGGACGAGTCGGAGCCGGGAGTCGCGCGGGGTACGGGACGTCACAGGGGCAGTCTTGCCGCTGACGGCCCGAAAACCCAATCGGACGACGGGAAACGGCCCGCTCAGCGGGGTTCACCCAGGCGACCCATCACGGTTGTGGGGAGTTGTCCCCCCGTACGCCCGCGCGCCGTGCTCCCTCGTACGCGCGCGGAGATGGAGCGCCCGGGGCCGGGCGGCTACATCAGCGGGGTCAGGAAGCGGCGCAGGGCCTCCTCGTAGGCGGCGGGCGCGGCGTTCCACATGGCGGCGTGCGGGGCGTGCGGCACGGGGCGGAGGGTGACGAGGTCCGGGCGGCGCGCGGCGAGGGCTGTCCCTTATACACATCTGACGCTGCCGACGACTTAATAGGTT
>NZ_VKJP01000351.1 GCF_007280575.1 Streptomyces benahoarensis | reverse complement strand
CCTCGCAGAACCCGGTGCCCCCGCACCACCGTCCCGCCCCTGTGAAGGCGGCGAAGGAGATGATGTCCGTGTCCGCTACGCCCGTGCTGGCGTTGCGCAAGGTCTCCAAGCGGTTCGGCGCCGTCCAGGCGCTCACCGACGTCACGCTGGAGATCCACCCCGGTGAGGTGGTCGCCCTGGTCGGCGACAACGGCGCCGGTAAGTCCACCCTCGTCAAGACCATCTCGGGCGTGCACCCGGTCGACGACGGCACCATCGAGTGGGAGGGCGCGCCGGTCCGCATCACCAAGCCGCACGACGCCCAGGAGCTGGGCGTCGCCACCGTCTACCAGGACCTCGCGCTCTGCGACAACCTCGACGTCGTCGCCAATCTCTACCTCGGCAACGAGCTGCGCGGCGCGGGCGTCCTGGACGAGATCGCGATGGAGAAGCGGGCCAAGGAGCTGCTGGACACCCTGTCCATCCGGATCCCCAGCGTCCGGATCCCGGTCGCGGCGCTCTCCGGCGGTCAGCGGCAGGTCGTCGCCATCGCCCGCGCCCTGATCGGCGAGCCGAAGGTCGTCATCCTCGACGAGCCGACCGCCGCGCTCGGCGTCGAGCAGACCGCCCAGGTCCTCGACCTCGTGGAGCGGCTGCGCGAGCGGAACCTCGGCACCATCCTCATCAGCCACAACATGGCCGATGTCCAGGCCGTCGCCGACCGCGTCGCGGTGCTCCGCCTCGGCCGCAACAACGGGGTCTTCGACGTCGCCGCCACCTCGCACGAAGAGATCATCGCGGCCATCACCGGCGCCTCGGACAACGCCGTCACCCGCCGCAAGGCACGCACCGAGCAGGGCAGGAAGGAGGAGGCGCGATGAGTGACCTCACCAAGAAGACGGCGGACGCCACGGAGCCGGACCGCACCGAGGCGGCCGAGGCGCCCGCCGCCGTCGACCCCCGCCTCCTCGTCCGCGAGCAGGGCCTCGCCGGGTACCTGAGCGAGTTCAGGCGGCGGGTGCGCGGCGGTGAACTGGGGTCGCTGCCGGTCGTCGTCGGACTGATCGTCATCGCCGTCGTCTTCCAGCTGAAGAACAGCGCCTTCCTCTCCGCCGACAGCCTCGCCAACATCGGCGTCTACACCTCCGGCCTGGGCATCATGGCCGTCGGCATCGTCTTCGTGCTGCTGCTCGGCGAGATCGACCTCTCCGTCGGCTCGGTCGCCGGCGTCGGCGCGGCCGTCTGGGCGGTGCTGAGCGTCACCCACGGCGTCAGTGACTGGCTCGCCGTCCTCCTCGCCGTCGCGGCGGGCGCCGCCATCGGCACCCTGCACGGCTTCTTCTTCGCCAAGGTCGGCGTCCCCGCGTTCGTCGTCACGCTCGCCGGATTCCTCGGCTGGAGCGGTCTGCAGATCTGGCTGATGGGCAAGGAGGGCTCCATCAACACGCCCTCGGGCAGCGTGGTGGAGAACCTCACCGGCTACTACTTCGAGGACAAGGCCGCCGCCTACGGCCTCGCCCTCGTCGCCGTCCTCGCGTACGCCGGATCGCTGCTGTGGGAGGCGCGCCGCCGCCGGGCCGCGGCGCTGCCGTCCCGCCCGGCGAGCGAGATCGCGCTGCGCACCGGCGTCGTCGCGGTCCTCGCCTTCGCCGTCGCCTACGTGCTGAACGAACCGGCCGGCGCCCGCGGTCTGCCGCTGGCCCTGGTGCTCTTCCTCGCCGTCCTCGTCCTCGCGGACTTCGTGGTGCGCCGCACGTCCTACGGGCGGCAGATCTTCGCGGTCGGCGGCAACGCGGAGGCGGCCCGCCGCGCCGGTATCAACGTCAACCGCGTCCGCGTCACGGTCTTCGCGGTCTCCGGCCTGCTGGCGGCCTTCGGTGGCCTCTTCATCGCCAGCCTCTCCGGCGGCGCCACCAAGAACCTCGGCGCCGGGAACACCCTGATGAATGTGATCGCCGCGGCGGTCATCGGCGGCACCAGCCTCTTCGGCGGCCGAGGCAAGATCTGGTCCGCGCTGCTGGGCATGCTCGTGATCCAGTCGATTCAGCAGGGTCTGAACCTCCTCGGCATGGCCAGTGAGATCCAATACATGATCACCGGCGCGGTGCTGCTCGCGGCGGTCGTCATCGACTCGCTCTCCCGCCGCACCCAGAAGACCGCCGGACGCACCTGAGCCCCGGCCCGTACCGCCCGCGGCGGCCCCCACCAGGCACCTTCCGGTGGGGGCCGCCGCATGTCCGGCGGTTGGCCGAATCCGACGGGTCACCCGAGTGACATACATCGCGAGGCCCGAAGGTCGCGGCGGACACCGGAACATTAGACTCGGCTGATCAGCAACCTCGACCAGTTTCGAAGCTCGACAAGCAGGGAGGCACAGTGCAGAAGGTGCCGCGCGAAGCGCGCCAGGCCGGGGCGGTGGCCGGAGACGGACGGGAGTTGCTGACCCGTATCGAAGGACCACGCGACCTGGACCGGCTCACGCCGCAGCAGCTCGGGCAGCTCGCCGGGGAGATCCGTACCTTCCTCGTCGACGCGGTCGCCCGGACCGGCGGTCACCTCGGCCCCAACCTCGGTGTGGTGGAGCTGACCATCGCCCTGCACCGGGTCTTCGACTCCCCGAAGGACCGCGTCCTCTTCGACACCGGGCACCAGTCCTACGTCCACAAGCTGCTCACCGGCCGTCAGGACTTCGGCCGCCTGCGCGCCAAGGGCGGCCTGTCCGGCTACCCCTCGCGCGCCGAGTCCGAGCACGACGTCATCGAGAACAGCCACGCCTCGACGGTCCTGGGCTGGGCCGACGGCCTGGCCAAGGCCAACCAGGTCCGCGGCAAGGACGACCATGTCGTCGCGGTGATCGGCGACGGCGCGCTGACCGGCGGTATGGCCTGGGAGGCGCTCAACAACATCGCGGTCGCCAAGGACCGCCCGCTGGTCATCGTCGTCAACGACAACGAGCGCTCCTACGCGCCGACCATCGGCGGCCTCGCCGACCACCTCGCCACGTTGCGCACCACCGACGGGTACGAGAAGTTCCTCGCCCGCGGCAAGGACCTGCTGGAGCGCACCCCGGTCGTCGGCAAGCCGCTGTACGAGACGCTGCACGGCGCCAAGAAGGGCCTCAAGGACTTCATCGCCCCGCAGGGCATGTTCGAGGACCTGGGCCTGAAGTACGTCGGCCCGATCGACGGCCACGACATCGAGGCGCTGGAGTCGGCGCTCCAGCGCGCCAAGCGCTTCGGCGGCCCCGTCATCGTCCACTGCCTCACCGAGAAGGGCCGCGGCTACAAGCCCGCCGAACAGGACGAGGCGGACCGCTTCCACGGCATCGGCGTCATCCACCCGGACACCGGCCTGCCGGTCGCCGCGTCCGGCGCCGACTGGACCTCCGTCTTCGGCGAGGAGATGGTCAAGCTCGGCCACGAGCGCGAGGACATCGTCGCGATCACCGCCGCGATGCTCCAGCCCGTCGGCCTGAAGAAGTTCGCCGCCGCCTTCCCCGACCGCATCTACGACGTCGGCATCGCCGAGCAGCACGGCGCGGTCTCCGCCGCGGGCCTGGCCACCGGCGGTCTGCACCCCGTCTTCGCGTTGTACGCCACGTTCGTCAACCGCGCCTTCGACCAGGTGCTGATGGACGTCGCGCTGCACCGGTGCGGCGTCACCTTCGTCCTCGACCGCTCCGGCATCACCGGCACCGACGGCGCCTCCCACAACGGCATGTGGGACATGTCACTGCTCCAGGTCGTGCCGGGGCTGCGCATCGCCGCGCCGCGCGACGCCGATCAGGTCCGCGCGCAGCTGCGGGAGGCCGTCGACGTCGACGACGCCCCGACCGTGGTGCGCTACTCCAAGGGCGCGGTCGGCCCGGCCGTCGAGGCGGTCGGCGCGGTCGGCGGCATGGACGTGCTGCGCGCCCCGGTGGCGGTCGTCGGACGCCCCGATGTGCTGCTGGTCTCGGTCGGCGCGCTCGCCCCGATGTGCCTGGAGATCGCCACCCTCCTCGACAAGCAGGGCATCTCCTCCACCGTCGTCGACCCGCGCTGGGTCAAGCCGGTCGACCCGGCGCTGCCCGGCCTCGCCGCCGAGCACCGCGTCGTCGTCACCGTCGAGGACAACATCCGTACCGGCGGCGTCGGCGCGGCTGTCGCGCAGGCGCTGAGGGACGCGGACGTGGACCTCCCGCTGCGCGACTTCGGCATCCCCGAGCGCTTCCTCGACCACGCCTCCCGCAAGGAGGTCATGGCCGAGATCGGGCTGACCGCGCCGGACATCGCCCGGCAGGTCACCGGCCTGGTGGCCAAGCTCGACGGCCGGTTCGAGGGCGCGTCCGCCAGCGCCGCGGGCGCGCCCCGCCCGGCGGAGGTCGCGGGCGACTGACCCGCGCGATACGGGCCGGCCGGCCACCTCCGGGTGCGCCGACCGGCCCATCCGTTTGCCCGCCGCCGCGCTCCATAGGGTGAATCGCCGCCGCCCGGGGCCCGCCACCCCTGACGATTTGTCTGCGTTGCAGAGAATCTGCCAGTTCAGGTGAGTGGTGAGGGTCGTCCAGGCGGAGGTTCGCCCATGAGCACACAGCAGGGCCCAGGCGCCCGGTCACGCCGCGACCGCGGGGTGTTCCGGACGAAGAGCGTCGAGCAGTCCATCGAGGACACCGAGGAGCCGGAGCACGCGCTCAAGAAGTCCCTGTCGGCGCTGGACCTGACGGTCTTCGGCGTCGGTGTCGTCATCGGCACCGGCATCTTCGTCCTCACCGGCAAGATCGCGAAGGAGCAGGCGGGCCCGGCGGTCGCCCTCTCCTTCGTCGTCGCCGGTGTGGTCTGCGCCCTCGCCGCGCTCTGTTACGCGGAGTTCGCCTCCACCGTCCCGGTCGCGGGATCCGCGTACACCTTCTCGTACGCCTCGCTCGGCGAGTTCCCCGCCTGGATCATCGGCTGGGACCTGGTCCTGGAGCTGGCGCTGGGCTGCGCGGTGGTCGCCGTCGGCTGGTCCGGCTACGTCCGCTCGCTGCTGGACTCCGCGGGCTGGCATCTGCCCGCCGCGCTCTCCGGGACCCAGGGCGGCATGTTCGGCTTCGACCTCCTCGCCTGCATCCTGGTCCTGGTGCTGACGGCCATCCTCGTCCTCGGTATGAAGCTGTCGTCCCGGGTGACGAGTGTGATCGTCGGCATCAAGGTGACGGTGGTGCTGCTCGTCGTCATCGCCGGGTCGTTCTTCATCAGCGGCCAGAACTACCGGCCGTTCCTGCCGCCCACCCGTCCGCACGCGGGGGAGAGCGGCTACGCCGCCCCGCTCTCCCAGCTCCTCTTCGGCTTCACCCCGTCCCACTTCGGCGTCATGGGCATCTTCGCCGCCGCCGCCGTCGTCTTCTTCGCCTTCATCGGCTTCGACATCGTCGCCACCGCCGCCGAGGAGACCCGCCACCCGCAGCGCGACGTCCCCCGCGGCATCCTCGGCTCCCTCGCCATCTGCACCTTCCTCTACGTCGCGGTGTCGATCGTGGTCACCGGCATGCAGAAGTACACCGAGCTGTCGACCGACGCCCCGCTCGCCGACGCCTTCAAGTCCGTCGGCCATCCCTTCTACGCCGGGATCATCAGCTTCGGCGCGGCGGTCGGCCTCACCTCGGTCTGCATGATCCTGCTGCTGGGGCAGAGCCGGGTGTTCTTCGCGATGAGCCGGGACGGGCTGCTGCCGCAGTTCTTCTCCCGGGTGCACCCCACGTTCGGCACGCCCTACCGCTCCACGGTCCTGCTGGGCGCGGTGGTCGCCGTCGTCGCCGGGTTCACCTCGATCAACGAACTCGCCGAACTCGTCAACATCGGCACGCTCTTCGCCTTCGTCGTCGTCGCCCTCGGCGTCATCCTGCTCCGCCGCTCCCGCCCCGACCTGCCCCGGTCCTTCCGCACCCCGCTGGTCCCGCTGGTCCCCGCGCTGTCGGTGCTCGCCTCGCTCTGGCTGATGCTCAACCTGCCCGCCGAGACCTGGCTCCGCTTCGCCGCCTGGATGGTGATCGGCATCGTCGTCTACGCCATGTACGGGCGGGCGCACAGCCGCCTGGGGCGCCGTATCGCGGCCGAGGGGAAGACGGCGGGTGGTGGTG
>NZ_VKJP01000350.1 GCF_007280575.1 Streptomyces benahoarensis | reverse complement strand
GGCCGGGGGTTTGGCGGCGGCGGGGGTACCTTCCGCGCGAGCCGCCTCCTCGGCCTGCCGCCGCACCTTGTCGACGTCGAGGTCCTCGGCGCGCAGCAGCCGCGCGGCGCCGGATTCGGCGCCGGAGGTGTCGAGGAGGGCACCGAGGATGTGCTCGGGACCGATGTAGGAGACGCCCGCGGCCTGGGAGCGGTCGTAGGCGGTGGCGAGGGTGCGTTTGGCGGCGGGGGTCAGGCCCGGTTCGGCGGAGGGTTCGCCGGATTCGCGGGGCAGGACGGTGGCGATGCGGCCGCCGAGGCCGTCGGGGTCGACCCCGGCGCGGACGAGGAGGCCGCGGGCCGGTTCGACCTGGGTGGCGGCCCACAGCAGGTGTTCGGTGTCGAGGTCGGAGGTGCCGTCCTCGGCGGCCCGCCCGGCGGCCAGGTTGATCAGTTCCTGGGACGATTCGGTCAGCAGCCGCCCGATGGGGACCCGTTGGACGGCGGGTGGCGACGACGCCGGGGACATCCCGAAGAACCGGTTCAACAATTCGCTGAACGGGTCGGACGCGCCGAAAGCGGAACCGAACGGCATCGACATGGTTACTCCTGGTGCGTGGGGGTCTGTCTCACTCAAGCGCGGCCCCCGGCCCTCCGCAAACGGAGGAACGCCCCGCCGCGGAGCGCCCCCGGCGCCCGGCACACCGGCCCGTACCGGCCGGTGCGACCCCGCGCCGCAGGTCAGGAGGGGTCGTCCGCGAGGGCGTCGGTGACCCAGCGGTGGAAGGCGCCGATGTGGTGTTCGCTGGGGACGAGGACGCCGCCGTCGCGGTAGGCACGAGAGTCCATGGCGGGCTGGGTGCGTTCGCAGGCGTCGAAGTCCTGGGTGTTGACGCGGTGGAACAGCTCCACCGACGGGGTGACGTCGGCGCCGCCCGCCAGGACCTCGGGCCGGTAGAGCCAGTCGCAGGCGATGAGGGTGCGGTCGGCGGCGGCCGGGAACATCCGGTGGACGATGACGTGGTCGGGGACGAGATTGACGAAGACCTGGGGGCGGAGGGTGAGCGCGTAGTAACGGCGGTCCTGGGTGTCGTCGATGCCGGGCAGCCGCCCGAAGCCGCCGGTGCCGTCGACGGTGAACCCCTCGGCCTCGTCGGCGAAGGCCGCGCCGTGGCCGACGAAGTACTGGGCGGCGAGCCCGTCGGCGAACTCCGGGAGGACGTCGGTGAGTTCGGGGTGGATGGTGGCGCAGTGGTAGCACTCCATGAAGTTCTCGACGACGAGTTTCCAGTTGGCGCGCACGTCGTAGGTGATCCGGCGGCCGAGGGCCAGATCTTCCGTGCCGTAGCGGTCGAGGGCGGCGGGGTCACCGAGGCGTTCGGTGGCCGCGCCGATCACGGTCTCCTCGAAGGACGGCGGTGCGTCGGCGAGGCACACCCAGAGGTAGCCGAGCCATTCCCGCAGGTGGACAGCGCTGAGACCGCGTTCGGCGCGGTCGATGCCGGGCATCTGCCGGAGGTTGGGGGCCGCGGTGAGGCGGCCGTCGAGGTCGTACGTCCAGGCGTGGTACGGGCATTGGAGGTTGCGGCGGACGGTGCCGCTCTCCTCGGTGCAGAGGCGGGCGCCGCGGTGGCGGCAGATGTTGAGGTAGGCGCGGGGCTCGCCCTGCCGGTTGCGGATGAGCAGCACGCTCTCCCGGCCGACCTGGACGGTGCGGAAGGCGCCGGGCCCGGCGAGGTCGGCGGCGCGGACCGCGCAGAACCACAGCCGTTCGAAGATCCGCTCCTGTTCGCGGCGGAAGACGGCGGGGTCGGTGTAGGCGGCGCCGGGCAGGGTGGCGATCAGCTCGCCGGACGGCACGGGCGCACTCGCCCGCGGGCCGGTGACGGGGGTGGTGGTCATACGGGTCTCCTCGGGCGGTGCGGCGGGGCGGCGGACGGTGGCGTCAGCGGCGGAGGCGGGCCGTCTCCGGGGCGACGAGCGGTTCCTCGGCGACGGTCGCGGCGAGCAGTTCGCCGAAGTAGCCGAGGCGGACGGCGGTGCCGGGCGCGGCGTACGCCACCGGCAGCCAGGCGTGGGCGACGCAGCGGCCGACGGTGGAGCCGTGGGCGGCCGAGGTGACGTAGCCGACCGCCTCCCCGCCGGCATACACCGGTTCGCTGCCGAGGACGGCCGCCGCGGGGTCGTCGAGGGTGAGGCAGACGAGGCGGCGCCGGACGGCGGCCTCGCGTCCGGCCAGGGCGGCGCGGCCGACGAAGTCGCCCTTGGCGGGGCGGACGGCGAAGCCGAGGCCCGCCTCGTAGGGATCGTGTTCGGTGGTCATGTCGTGGCCCCAGGCGCGGTACCCCTTCTCCAGGCGGAGGCTGTCCAGGGCGCCGCGGCCCGCGGCGACGGCGCCGAGGCCGCGGCCCGCCTCCCACAGCGTGTCCCACAGACACCGGCCGAGGTCGGCGGTGGTGTACAGCTCCCAGCCGAGCTCGCCGACGTAGGAGACGCGCTGCGCGAGGACCGGGACGGGGCCGAGGTGGGTCCGCCGGGCCCGGAAGCGGCCGAAGCCCCCGCGTGTGAAGTCGTCCTGGGCCAGCGGCTGGACGAGATCGCGGGCGAGCGGGCCCCAGACGCCGATGCCGCAGGTGCCGGGGGTGAGGTCGCGGACGTGGACGCCGTCGGGGGCGTGGCGGCGCAGCCATGCCAGGTCGGCTGCGCTGTTGGCGCCGATCTGGAAGCGGTCCTCGGTCAGGCGGGTGACGGTGAGGTCGGAGCGGATGCCGCCGTGTGCGTCGAGCAGCAGCGTGTACGTCACGGTGCCCGGCTTCCGGTCGAGTTGATTCGTCGTCAGGTATTGGAGGAAGGCGAGCGCGCCGGGGCCCTCGACGGCCAGGCGGCGCAGCGGGGTCAGGTCGTACAGGGCGACGCGTTCACGGGTGGCGCGGGCCTCGGCGGCGATGATCGGGGACCAGTGGCGGGCCGCCCAGGCGTCGCGTGCGGGCAGGCCGAGGCCGTCCGCGAGCGGGGCGTTCGCCTCGTACCAGTGGGGGCGCTCCCAGCCGCCCGACTCCAGGAAGTACGCGCCGAGTTCGCGCTGGCGGTCGTGGAACGGGCTGACCCGCAGCGGGCGGGGGCGCTCGGGCGGCTGGAGGGGGTGGACGACGTCGTACACCTCCAGGAAGCTGCGGGTGCCGCGCTCGGCGGCGTACGCGGGTGAGCGCTGGGCGCCCTCGAAGCGGTGCGGATCGCAGGCGTGCAGGTCGAGGGTGGCGTGGCCGTCGGTCATCAGCTCGGCGACGGCGCGGGCGGCGCCAGCGGAGTGGGTGACCCAGACGGCCTCGGCGAGCCAGAAGCCGCGCAGTTGGGGGGCCTCGCCGAGGAGCGGCATACCGTCCGGGGTGAAGGAGAAGACGCCGTTGAAGCCGTCGGCGACCTGGGACGCGCCGAGCGCGGGCAGGAGGTGGGTGGCGTCGCGCCAGCTGGGGGCGAAGTCGTCGGCGGTGAACGGCAGCGAGGACGGCATGACGGGCGCGTCGTCGAAGGCGGGCACGGTGTGCGGGTCGACGGGCATCGGGCGGTGGGCGTACGAGCCGATGCCGAGGCGGCCCGTGTGTTCGCGGAAGTAGAGGTCGCGGTCCTGGAAGCGCAGCAGGGGGCGGGTCGCCCCGTCCGGCGGGCCGCCGGGGGCGGCGAGTTGGGGCAGCGGCGCGGTCGTCGCGTACTGGTGGGCGAGCGGCAGCAGCGGGACGCGGACCCCGGCCATCGCGCCGATCACCGGGCCCCAGAATCCGGCGGCGGCCACGACATGGTCGGCGGGGAAGGTGCCGCGGTCGGTGACGACGCCGGTGACACGGCCATCGGTCCGCTCGATGCCGGTGACGGTGTGCCGGTCGAGGAAGCGGGCGCCGCGGGCGGTGGCGCGGGCGATCTGCGCGCGGCAGGCGGGCACCGCGCGGGCGATGCCGTCGTCGGGGGTGTACCAGCCGCCGTACAGCAGGGAGGTGTCCAGCATCGGCCAGTGGCGGGCGCACCGTTCGGGGGTGAGGAGTTCCCCGCGGATGCCCCAGGAGGCGGCGAGCCGGGCCTTGCGGTGGAGGTCGGCCCAGCGTTCCTCGGTGGTGGCGACCTCCAGCCCGCCTACGGCGTGGAAGCAGGGCGCGCCGTCGGTCTCCAGGGCGGTGAACTTCTCGATGGTGTAGGCGGCGAAGCGGGTCAGGGTCCGGGACGGGCCGGTGGCGAAGACCAGGCCGGGGGCGTGCGAGGTGGAGCCGCCGGGGGCCGGGAGGGGGCCCTGTTCCAGGACGGTGACGTCGCGCCAGCCGCGGGCGGTGAGTTCGTCGGCGAGTGAGCAGCCGACGATGCCGGCGCCGATGACGACCACGCGGGCGCCGGTCGGGGATGCGGGAGGCATGTCCCTCCTTCGGGAGGTCGGGGCGGACGGTGCCGGGGCGCGCCGAGGCGGCGGGGACGGGCGGAGGACGAGCGGCGGCAGAGGCCCAGGGTGTTGCGCATTGCACGATCGGTTGCGCGATGAGAGACATAGTGGGAACGCCGGACCGGCACCGTCAAGGGGCGTGGAACGGGCGGCCGGGAATCGCCGGACAATCCTGGGGGACCGCTTGACGGGCCCGCACCACGCCGGGATTCTGTTGCGCAGAACGCTCCGGCGTGCGCATCGCGAAACGCTGTCCGCGCGCCGGAGGCACGGCGTCCGCACGGCCGGAGGAGGCGTGACCGGCCGTCACACGGCCGCCGTCCGTACCGGCCTCACCTGCGAGGGTCAGTGGACGCCGCGACGCCGCTGCCCCTCGCCGGTGAGGTCGTCACCCCGCGGCTTCGAGGAGGACGCCCCATGCACACCGTCACGGTCATCGGCGCGTCACTGGCGGGGCTGTACGCCGCCCGTGCGCTGCGCGCCGAGGGGTACGCGGGCCGGCTGGTCCTGGTCGGCGAGGAGCGCCACCGGCCGTACGACCGGCCGCCGTTGTCGAAGGCTTTCCTCACCGGTGCGGCGGACGCGGACGCCCTCGCGCTCGCCGACGACGAGGAGACCGCCGGGCTCGCCCTCGATCTGCGGACGGGCGCCCGGGCCGTCCGCCTCGACCCGCGGGCGCGGTCGGTGACCCTCGCCTCCGGGGAGGAGATACGCACCGACGGCGTCGTCCTCGCCACCGGCGCCGCGCCGCGCACCCTGCCCGGACCGGTGCCCGGCAAGGTGCACACCCTGCGCACCCTCGACGACGCGCGGGCGCTGCGCGCCGCGCTGACCGCCGGGCCGGTACGGGTGGTGGTGATCGGCGGCGGGTTCCTCGGCGCGGAGACCGCCTCGTCGTGCGCCGCGCTCGGCCATGACGTGACGGTGGTGGAGGCCGCTCCGCTCCCCCTCGTACCGCAGCTGGGCGAGGCGATGGCCGGGATCTGCGCCGCGCTCCACGCCGATCACGGGGTGCGGCTGCTCACCGGCACCGGGGTGGCGGGGCTGCGCGCGGACGGTGCGGCGGACGCCGTCACCGCGGTCGCGCTGGCCGACGGGCGGCTGCTCCCCGCCGAGGTGGTCGTCGTCGCCATCGGGGTCCGCCCGCGCACCGGCTGGCTGGCGGGCAGCGGGCTGCCGCTCGACGACGGGGTGTGCTGCGACGCGGGCGGGGTGACGCCGCTGCCGCAGGTGGTGGCCGCCGGGGACGTGGCGCGGACGGCGGGTGCGCGCAGCGAGCACTGGACCGCCGCCACCGAACAGGCCGCGGTCTGCGCCCGCAATCTCCTCGCGGGCCGCACCGAGGCCGTCCACCGCTCGCTGCCGTACTTTTGGTCGGAGCAGTACGGCGTCCGCCTCCAGTTCGCCGGACGCCGGTCCCCCGGTGACGTACCGCGCGTCGTGGAGGGCTCCCCCGACGACCGCACCTTCCTCGCCGTCTACGAACGCGACGGCCGCCCCACCGCCGCCCTCGCCCTCAACCGCCCCCGGCCGTTCGCCCGGCTGCGGCGGGAGTGGGGGCGGGCGGCGGATCCGGTGGGCTGAGGCGAAGCGGTCAGCCGTCCGCCCCGCCGATCCTCATGTCCCGTCCCGCCTGATAGACGCGGGCATTGCCGGAGGCGGTGGCGTGCTGGGTGACGGCTGTCTCTTATACAAATCTGACGCTGCCGAC
>NZ_VKJP01000034.1 GCF_007280575.1 Streptomyces benahoarensis | reverse complement strand
CCCCCCTGCTCAGCCGGACCAGGCACCCCCGGCCCCATCCCATGCGCCGCACGCGCCATCCCCGCGATGAATGCCTGTACGGCAGGGGTCTGCGACCGGGGCGCGGTCGCCACGCAGATGGTGCGGGTGACGGCCGGGCGGCAGGGAATGAGGCGTACGCCCGGGTGGTGGGCGGGGACGGCCATGCGGGGGACCAGGGCGGCGGTGAGGCCGGCGGCCACCAGTTGGAGCTGGGTGCTGTAGTCGGCCACGCAGTAGCGGACCTGGACGTCGGTGACCGCTTGGCGGCGTAGCAGTTCGACGAGGGCCTGGTGGGTGTCGCTGCCGGCGGGGCAGCTTGCCCAGACGAGGCCGTGCAGGCTGTTGAGGGGGACTTCCGTCAGGTGGGCGAGCGGGTGGCGGTCGTGGACGGCCAGCAGCGCGTTCTCGCGTACCAGGGGGTGGGTGAGCACGCCCGGGGGGACGCGGGCCGGGGCGTGGGTCCAGCTCTCCATCACCACCGCGTCCAGCCAGCCGGCTTCCAGATCCGGCAGCAGGTCCGACGCCTCGCCGTCCTGGACCTCGGGCTCCAGACGCGGATGGGCGTCCGTGAGGGCCAGCAGGGTTTGCGGAAGCAGTGAACGTAACGCCGAGGCGACCGCGCCCACCCGTAACGGCCCCGCGACCAGGCCGCTGATCGCCGCGAGGTCCGCGTCGGCCTGCGCCGCCGTCTCGGCCATCCGGTTGGCGGACGCGGCCAGGACCCTCCCGGCGTGGGTGAGACGGATGCCCCGGCCATCGCGTTCGACGAGGGCGCAGCCGACCTCGCGTTCCAGGCGGCGCAGATGTTGCGAGACGGCGGGCCCCGTCACGTGCAGGGCCTCGGCTGCCGCGCGGACCGACCCCAGTCGCGCCACCGCGTCGAAGACGCGCATTCGCTCCCAACTCACCATGTGCGAAGGCTAATGAATACAGCGAACAAACAGTAAGTAGTGGTGTCGCGTCGAGGGTGGAAGGCTGCCTGACGTGGAAGCCGCACCGAAGCCCCGAACCCCCGCCCCCGCGCGTGCCCCGGAGACGTCGGGCACCCAGCCGAAGGCAGCCGCTCTGATCATCGGAGGGGCGGCCTGCCTGTCGATGTCGGCGGTTTTCGTCAAACTCGCCGACGTCAACGCGGGCACCGCGGCCTTCCTGCGCTGCGCCATCGCGCTGCTCGCCCTCGTACCGATGTTCGTGTACGAGACCCGTCGGCGCGGCGGCATGCCCGCCGCGCTGCACCGGAACGCGATCCTCGCGGGCGTGTTCCTCGGCGCCGACTACGTGATGTGGACCCTCAGCATCCTGGACATCGGCGCCGCGGTGTCCACCGTGCTCATCAATGTGCAGGTGATCGTCTTCCCGCTGCTGGCGCGGGTCTGGGACGGCACGCGGGTGACGCGCCGCTTCCTGCTGGCCTGTCCGTTGATGCTGGTGGGCATCGCCCTGGCGGGCGGCGTCGTCGACTCCGGCGCGCAGACCGTGCACCCCGTACGGGGGGCGCTCCTGGGCATCGGTGCAGGCAGCGCCTATGCGGTGTATCTGTACCTGATCCGCCGCTGCGGCCAGCGTTCGCCCCGGCATGTGGTGACCCCGGTCTGCGTCTCGACGGCCGCGGCCACCGTCAGTTCCGGTGCCATCAGCCTGCTCACGACCGGGCTGCCGCTGGCGGTCCCGGCCGCCTCGTGGGGCTGGATCGTGGCGCTGGCGCTCCTCGGCCAGGTCGCGGCCTGGCTGCTGATCAGCAAGGGAGGGCCGCTGCTCCCGCCCAACACCGCGGCGGCGCTGCTGCTCCTCCAGCCGGTCATGGCGATCGCGTTCGCCCTCCTCATCCTCCACGAGACGCCCACGCCGACCCAGTTGGGCGGCTGTGCCCTGGTGATCGCGGCGGTGTGGACCAGTAACCGCACACCCCGGACGAAGCCCGCGGCGCGTCCCGCGTAGCGACCGCGACGGCATGGTCCGGTAACCCCCTCGAATGAAGCCTGTGGTGCGCCCCCGCGCGTAGCGGCGCGGGCCACGCGTGCCCGCCCCGGAAAGGGAAACGAGATGGAACACTTATCGGCCGACGACCACGGCCTCATCGCCCCGGTGAGTCTGCCCCGTGACGGCACGGCTCCCGGGAAGCTCAGCGGCCCGGACGAGTACGACGCCTTCTTCCGTATCCACTACGACGACGTCTCCGATGCCGCCTGGGCGCAGCAGGCCCTCGCGGTCACCCGTAAGGTCGCCGACGACCTGCGGGACTCCAGCCTGGGCGAGGCGGAACGAGCCGATCTGCTGGACGGGATGAATCTCCTCCTCCAGCATGCCCTGGCCCTCACCGCCGGCCGGTAACGAATTTCCCCGGCGCGGCCCGCTCGAAAGTTCACCGTGACCTCCGCAATTCAGTGGTGCCCGGCCCCGGGTACCGAGATCAAAGGATGTCGGCATGAAACTGACCAGCGACCAGGAAATCGCCATCCGCAGGTGGAAACTCGGCCATCACATCTTCCACCTCCACTTAACGATGATGAACTCCCATCTCCTCGCGTTAAGCGCCGCGCTCGACAGCGAGGAATGGCCCACCTGCCGACGGCTGCTGGACACCCTCACCCGCCTCTACCGCGCCTCCACGGCGTCGATGCAGTACGCGTCGGACTTCCCCGCCGACGCCTACCACGGCCTGCTGCGACCTGCGATGGAGCCGCCGTGGGTCAGCCCCGGATTCTCCGGTAAGTTCAACGCCGATCACGAGCGGATGCTCGATCTGCTGAAATCCGTCCGCACCCCGCTGAAAAAGGCCGCACGCGGCGGCCGGGCGCCGGACGACGTGAACGAGGCGGCCCGCGAATTGTGGCGGGAGCAGTCGCGTAACCGCGCAAACCACAAGCTCATCTGCGAGAAATTCGTTCCCGGCGGCACATCCCTGCTGCAGGAATACTTCGCCACCAGCGGAAAGTAAAGGAGAGGGCCATGTCCTTCACCATCGTGGAAACCTGGTACCTGACCGACGAGGCCGCGGCGCAGGCCACCCGCACCATGCAGCTCATCGACGACGCGCTGGGCGACAACGCCCACCACCACCCGGGCTGGAACGGCCACGCCACCTTCCTCCAGGACCGGGACGACCCGCGCGTTGTCACCTGGGTCTATCCCTGGCGCAGCGCGGAGGACCACGCCGATCTGCTGAAGTCCGAAGAGGCCCTGGTCAAACCGCTGATAGCCGAGTACTGCACCCGCCCCCGCGAGGTCCGCTACGCCGTGGAGCTGCCCGTGGAGGTCGACCATGACCACCACTGACCACCTCACCGCGCCCTCCGCGCCGCCCGCCGGTCCGCCCCCGGCCGCGGTCGGGGACTGGACGCCGGAGGAGCTGGAGAGCAACGGGCGTCTGCTGTTGAAGCGGCTCAGCGAGCACTTCGCCTCCTTACGGACGCAGCCGGTGACCACCGACCGGTCGGCGAAGGACATCCACCAGCTGTTCGACGAGCCGCTGCCGAGGGACCCGCAGGACTTCGCCGCCGTACTGGACCAGACGTGGCGGGATGTGCGGCCGCACCTCACGCAGTGGAACCACCCCCGCTTCCACGCCTACTTCTCCAACAGTTCCAGCGGCCCGGCCATCCTCGCCGAGACCGCCGCGGCCGCCCTGAACGTCAATGTGATGCTGTGGGACGCGGCACCGGCGGCCGCCGCGGTGGAGTCCACCGTGCTGCGCTGGCTCTGCGAGATGCTGGCCTATCCGGCCGACGGCGACGCCGTACTCGTCGACGGCGCCTCCCTGGCCACCCTGTACGCCCTCGCGGCGGCCCGCGAACACCTCACCGGTCTCGACGTCCGCCGCACCGGCCTCGCGGGCGGGCCGGTCCTGCGGGTGTACGCCTCCGACCAGACCCACAGCAGCATCGACAAGGCGGCCCTCACCCTGGGCATCGGGCTGGACAACGTGGTGCGCCTGCCCGCCCGGCCTGACGGCAGCATGGACCCGGCCGACCTCGACGCCCGCCTGCGCGAGGACGTGACGAACGGCTACCGCCCGCTCGCCGTCGTCGCCAACGTCGGCACCACCTCCACCGGCGGCATCGACCCGCTCGACGACATCGCCGAACTCTGCACGCGGCACGGCGTCTGGCTGCACGTCGACGCGGCGTACGGCGGGTTCTGGCGGCTGGCCGGGCCCGTCCGGCCGCACCTGCCCGACCTGGCGGTGGCCGACTCGCTGGTGGCCAATCCGCACAAGGTGCTGCTCTGCCCGATGGAGGCCAGCGCCCTGCTGTCCCGCCACCGCGACGCGCTGACCAACACCTTCCGGCTGGTCCCCGAGTACCTGACGACGCGTCATGAGGACGGCGGCGTCGACTTCATGAACTACTCCCTGCAACTGGGGCGGCAGTTCCGCGCGCTGAAGCTGTGGTGGATCCTCAAGACGTTCGGCACCGACGGGATCGCCGCCCGCCTCACCGCGTCCACGACCCTCGCCGACCGGCTGCGTTCCGTCGCCGCGGCCGCCCCGCACTGGCAGGTCACCAACGCGCACACGCCATTCCCGCTGGTCTGCCTGCGGTACGCGCCGGACGGCCTCGACCGCACGGCGACCGACGACCTCAACCGCCGCATCCACCACCGCGTCAACGCCGGGCACCGCTCGTACGTCTCCCACACCGTCACCGACGACGGCTATGTCATCCGCGTCTCGATCGGCAACATCCACACCCGCGCCGAGGACATCGACGCCCTCTGGGACGAACTCACCGCCGCGGCGCGGCAGGAAGGCGGCCACCTATGACGACCTCGCCGCCCGCGACCGCGGACCCCGACACCTTCACGGAACGCCTCGGCGCCTTCTACGCCGTGGGCCGCTGGTCGGCCGTCAACGACGATCTGCCGTGGACCCCGGCCCCCAAGTCCCTGCCCTGCATGTGGCGGTATGCGAACCTGCGGCCGTTCGTGCAGGAGGCCGCCGAGTTCGTCAAGGGCGACGCGGCCGCGCTCCGGGTCCTCACCCATCTCAACCCCGGACATCGGGAGTACGAGGCGGCCTGCGGGCACCTCTACTCGGGTCTGCAGGCCCTCAAACCGCAGGAGTCGATGACCTGCCACCGGCACGCGGCGTCGGCCGTCCGCTTCGTCCACGAGGGGCACGGCGGCTGGACGGCCGTCGACGGGGACCGTATCGACGTCGGTACCGGGGACGTCGTCATCACCCCGAGCCGACGCTGGCACGAGCACGGCAACGACGCCGACGAGGGCCTGGTCATCTGGCAGGACCTCACCAACGACCCGCTGGTCAACACGCTCGGCGCCAACTTCTTCGAGCTCCACCCCGACGGCACCCACCTGCCGACGACCCCGCGCCGTGACACCCACGCCATCTGGGGCGGCCTGCTGCTGCCCGACACCCGGCGTCGGCACGAGGGCTCCCCGCTGTACGCCTACCCGTGGGAGAAGTGCCGGGAAGCTCTGGAGAACGCGGCCCGGGCCGGTCACCACGACCCCCACGATGGAGTGGTGCTGGAGTACGCCAACCCGGCGACGGGCGGCCCGGTCACCCCGACCACCGGCTGCCGTCTCCAGCTCCTGCGGGCCGGGGAGCGGACGCGAACGCACCGCCGTACGGGCGCCGTGGTGTACGTCGTCGCGGAGGGCACCGGTACGACCACCATCGAGGGCACCGACTTCGAGTGGTCGGCGGGCGACACCTTCTGCGTGCCGTCCTGGGCACGGCACCACCACACCCACCGCAGCGGCACCGGCGAAGCCGTGCTGTTCTCCGCCGACGAGTCCCCCCTCCTCCAGGCCCTCGGCCTGTACGCCGAGGACACCGGTCCGTTCGACGGGTCCTGACCACCCGCACCGCCCGCACCGCCCGGGGCCTTCGGGCCCCGGGCCCCGTAAGAGAGGAAGACTCATGCTTCGCATTCTCGTGATGCTGTCCGCCGCCACCCGGATGCCGCTGACGGATGGCAGGACCCGGACCGTCGGCTTCTGGCCCGAGGAGGTCACCGAACCGCTGGCGGTCTTCGACAAGGCCGGGGTGCATGTCACCACGGCGACCCCCGACGGACGGCCCGCCGAGGCGGACCCGGCGGGCTTCACTCCGGAGGGCACCGGCCTCTCACCGGACGGGTGTCAGGCGCTCCGCGACGCCGTGGAGGGACACCGGGAACGGCTGGCCGACCCCGTGTCGTTGCAGGAGATCCGCGGCGAAGCCTTCGACGCCGTCTTCGTGCCCGGCGGCTACGCCCCGATGATCGACCTCTGGTGCGACCCGCACTGCGGACGCATCCTGGCCGACGCCCATCGGGCGGGGCGCCCGGTCGCGGCGGTCTGCCACGGCCCCGCCGCGCTGCTGTCCTGTACCGACGCGCAGGGGAACTGGCTCTTCACCGGCTACCGGATGACGTCGTTCACCGACGCCGAGGAGAAGGACGTGGCCCTGCTCGACGTCCTGCCGTGGACCTCGCAGCAGTCGTTGGTCCGTCAGGGCGCCCACTTCTCGTCCGGACCGGAGCCCTGGGCCGAGCACCTCGTGGAGGACCGCGGGCTGCTCACCGGCCAGAACCCGGCGTCGGCCCGCCCGCTCGCCGAGCGGCTGCTGGCCCGGCTGGACGGCGGCCAACCGCCCGCCGCCTGAGCGCTGCTGACCAGGTACCCGCGGCGGTGACTGCGACGGACCCGCGCCCCGGCCATCGGGACGCCCCGTCCGTCGAGGTCACCGCCGTCCTCGTCCGGTCGCCCACACCGCCAGGGCGGACGCACCGGTCCACGCCGCCGCGTAGCCGAAGCCCACCGCCGGGCCGAAGGCCGTCCAGAGGAGGCCGACGGCGGCCGAGGAGGCGAAGTCGCCGAGGGACTGGACGAGGCCGAGCAGGCCGAAGCCGCTGCCGCGCAGGGCGTCCGGGAGCATCCCCGCGACCAGGGTCGACTCGGCGGTCTCGACCAGCCCGATGCCGCTGCCCGCCAGCACGAAGGCGGCAAGCAGCGGCGGCCAGCCGTGCCAGGGGACGGCGAACATGCCGTACGCCGCCAGATAGAGGACACCGCCGGTGGCGAAGGCGGCGCGGGGGCCCGCCCGGTCGATCCAGTGGCCGCCGAGATAGGCCACGGCGGCGGCGAGGGCGTTGTGCGCCGCGTAGATCAGGACGGCCAGCGAGGTGGCGGCGGCGAGGTCGCGGGCGCCGTGGTGCAGGAGTTGGGTGGCGCGCAGGATGAGGAGGGTGACGGCGATGTTGCCGACCTCGAACATCGCGACGGGCAGCAGCGCACGGGCCATCCCGGCGCGCCGCAGTGCGCCCAGGCGGAGCCGGATACGACGCCGAGCGAACGGTTCCGCGAGGGTGCGGCGGGCCTCGCGACCGGCGAAGGTGATGGCCACCGCCGCGAGCAGCCCCGGCAGGGCCGCGCAGTAGAGCGTGGTGCGGATGCCGACGAGGGAGACCAGCAGCGCCGCGAGGAGGGGGCCGACGACGGCGCCGAGGTTGTCCCCGGCCCGCTCCAGGCCGAAGGCGCGCCCGTAGGCGTGGCGCGGGGCGAGGGAGGCCAGGAGCGCGTCCCGGGCCGGTGACCGGATCCCTCGCGAGGCCCACGCCGTGGCGCGCGCCACGCCCACCTGCCATACGGAGGTGGCGAGGCCGAGGGCGCCGGTGGCCAGGGCCGTGCCGAGGTAGCCGCCGGTGGCGATCCGGGCCCGGCGCGCCGGGGAGTTGGCCAGCGGGCCGCCCGCCAGTTTGGCGATCCCCGTCAGCGCGTCGCTGACGCCCTCGACCACACCGAGCGCGCCCGGGGACGCGTGCAGGGTGGACGTGAGGAAGCCGGGCAGCACCGCGGTCGCGATCTCGTGCCCGGAGTCGCTGAAGAAACTCGCCGCACCGACGCCGCCCACTCCGGCGCTGTACCAGCCGCTCCGCTCGCCCCGCTGCGGCTTCTGCCCGGTGTGGTCGTCCATGGGGAAGTGTCCTACCGGGTGGCGTCGGTGGTGCCGTCACGCCACGCCGGGCGGCGGGGTGCTCCGTCACGGCCGTCCGGCGAGCGACGGCGCGGCCGAGGCCGGCGGCGGGCCCGACGCCGTACGCCCCGGATCACTGGGCAGGCAGCCGTACCGAGTACAGCGAAGGCGTGTCGAGCCGGCGGGAGAGGAGCACGGCGCCGGTGACCGCGAAGAGCAGGGGGACCATCAGCGCGTCGAGGGTGCGGGTGAGTTCCAGGGCCAGGACGACGGCGGCGACGGGTGCCTGCATGGCGGCGGCGAGGACCGCGGCGGCGCCGATGATCGCGAAGCCCGCGGCCGGGCCCGGCCAGGCGAGCGCCCAGCCCTGCCCGGCGAGGGAACCGAGCAGCGCACCGGTGGCGAGGGTCGGCGTGAAGAGCCCGCCGCTGGCGCCGCTGCCCAGGCTGCCCGCGGTGGCGAGCGGTTTGAGGAGGAACAGCGCCACCAGCGTGGCGACGCCGAACTGCGCGCCGAAGGTGAGCTGGACGATGTCCTTGCCGTTGCCGAGGAGTTGGGGGTACGGCACGGCCAGCGCGCCGACCGCGGTGAACACCAGCGGTGGCGCGACCAGCAGCCCCCACCCCGTCGGCCGGTGCCCGTGCGCGATGCGGATCAGCCGCACCCAGCCGACCGCGACCAGCCCGGCGAACGGGCCGATCACCAGGGCGAACACGAGCAGCGACGCGGACAGCGGCACCTCGGGCAGCCGGTAGGTCGGCCCGGTCGGGAGCACGGTCCAGGAGACCGCGGTGGCCAGGCACGAGGCGGCCAGCGCGGGCAGTGCCAGCCGCAGCGACAGGCCGCCGAGCATCACCTCCAGGGTGAGCAGCGCCCCGCCCAGCGGCACGTTGTACACACACGCCATGCCCGCCCCGGCGCCGCAGGCGGCCAGCAGTCTGCGGTGCGCGGTGCCGAGGTGGGCCCAGTCGGACAGCCGGGACGCGAGCACCGCACCGGCCAGCCGCGGCGCGGCCTCCCGGCCCAGCGACGCGCCCATGCCCACGATCACCATGGACAGCACCGCGGTACCCAGACTGCGCCGCAGCGGCAGCCGCCCCTCGTCCCGCCACAGCGCCGTGCTCACCTCCGAACCGCCGGGCCCCGTCCACCGCCGCAGCAGCCACCAGCCGGCCCCGGCCACCACCCCGGCAACGGCCAGGGCCACCACCCGGCGGTCCGCGCCCGCCCGTTCGACCGCGGCCAGGAAACTCCCCGACCGGTAGGAGTACGTGAGGTGGGCCACCGCGTACAGCAGCGTCATCAGGGCGGCGCCCGCGAGCCCCGCCAGCACGCCCGTGGCCACCACCAGCACCCAGAACCGCGCGGACAGCGAGGGGACATCCGCCGGGGCGACGAGGTTCGGCTGCTCCACCGCCCCGCCGCCCCGGGCCCCGGCCCGTCCGCGCCCGCCGTTTCGCCCTGCGCCCATCGTTCGCCTTCCCGGCAGTTCCCGGCGCCGCTGCCGGACTCTGCCGGGCATCGTCTCCCGGCCCGCCGGGCCCGGGGCGGCGCCCGGCGCGCGTGTCGGGTCCCGTACGCCGGAGGGAGCGGCCATGTGGCGTGCGTCGCAGGCGCGGGAAAACCGGGGAATCGGGGACACGGGCGGGTGGCCGCTGGCACCGTCGGGGGCACGCGTCCCTCGGGGCGCGGTTCCTCATACGCGGTATCGGCGACGGAATCGGATGGGCAAACGACCATGGCGGATCACGGGCTCGCGGGATTCGAGCGCACCACCTTCACGCACGACGGCGTCACCCGGAAGGTGCTGCGCCGCGGCACCGGACCCGCCGTCGTCGTGATGTCCGAGGTGCCGGGCATCACCCCCAAGGTTCTGGAGTTCGCGGAGCGGGTGGCCGCCATCGGCTGCACCGCCGTCCTGCCCGTCCTGTTCGGCACCCCCGGACGCGATCCCCACCCGTCGGCGCACGGCCGGTGGGGGGCCCGTGCGTACGTGGGGTCGACCTTCCTGAAGCTGTGTGTGAGCCGGGAGTTCACGCTGTTCGCCACCGGCCGCAGCTCCCCGGTGGTCGGCTGGCTGCGGGCGCTGGCCGCCCAGGAGCACGAGCGGTGCGGCGGCCCCGGTGTGGGGGCGATAGGCATGTGTGCCACCGGTGGTTTCGCGCTCGCGATGGCCACCGACGAGCGGCTGCTCGCCCCCGTCCTCTCCCAGCCCTCGCTGCCGCTGCCGGTCACCGCCTCGCGCCGCCACACCATCGACATATCCCCGGCGGAGCTCGCCGTCGTCAAGGACCGCTGCGCGCGCGGCGATCTGCGCGTGCTCGGCATGCGGTTCCGTGGGGACCGCTTCGTGCCGGGGGAGCGGTTCGCCGCGCTGCGCCGCGAGTTGGGGGACGCGTTCATCGCCGTCGAACTGGACGACGCGGACGGCAACCCCGAGGCCATCGCCGCGCCGCACTCCGTCGTGACGGAGCATCTGATCGACGAACCGGGTCAGCCGACCCGCACCGCCCTCGACGAGGTCCTCGATCTGTTCCGTACGCGGCTGCTGACCGAGAAGCCGGACGCGCCGGGAAACGAGAGCGGCAACTGAGGCGCCGCAACCGGCCGGGCCGTCGGGCTCACGGCTGCCGCCGTCGGTCCCATTCGGCCATCAGGCCGAACAGGGTGAGCCTGTCGGCCACGGGCTGGTCGGGGTGGATCTCGCGGTAGCGCCGGTAGATGTTGACCACGACCCGTTCGGCGTCCAGCCGTTCGGCGTACTCGGCCAGATCGACGCCGAACGCCGCCTCCTGGAAGCCGCGTCCCTCGGCGTACGCGGTGTCGGCCTGCTCGACGACATGGCGGAAGTGGTCCCGGACCGCGCGGATCCCGTCGGCGTCCGTCACCGGGCCGTGGCCCGGCACCACGGTCGGCGCTCCCAGCCCGACCATCGTGTCGCAGGCGTCGATCCAGCCGGCGAGGGGGCCACTCCACACGATCGGCGTGCACCCGATGAACAACAGGTCGCCCGCGAAGAGCACCCCCGCGTCGGGAACGTGCACCACCGTGTCGGCCTCGGTGTGGGGGGCCCGAGAGTGAGCAGCTGCACCTTGCGACCGCCCACGTCGACGGTGAGGCGCCGGTCGAAGGTCCGGTCGGGCGTGCGCAGGCGGATGCCGCCGAAGTCGAACCCCCGGAAGCGCTCGCGCAGGTACGGCGTGAGCGTGCACGCCCTTCCCCCAGCTTCGCCCCGGCGCCGCGGGGCCGCCCGCCGACGACCCGGCGGGCAGCGCCCCTCACGCCGCCGACCCCTCCTCGGGGACCACCGCCACCGGGCAGGGCGCATGGTGCATCGCGGCGTGCGCGACGGGCCCCACGCGCGGGACGAGGGCGCGGTGTCGTCGGCGGCCGACCGCCAGCAGGACGGCCCCGGGCACGCTGCGTACCAGGGCTCGGGTGGGGCTCTCCGGCCGCACCGTCAGCCCCAGCTCCACCCCCGGGTAGCGCTTCCGCCAGGGCCGTACCGCCTCCCGCAGCGCGTCCTCGCCCTCCTTGACGATCTCCCCGGCGGCCTCGGGGTCGACGCCCCAGGGCGCGTAGGCGGTGACCGGCAGGGCCCGCCCGTGCACGGCCCGCAGCGGCAGGCCCCGGCGCGCGGCGGCGTCGAAGGCGAAGGAGAGCAGGGCGTCACAGGGCCCCTTCAGGCTCATCCCGACGACGACGTGCGGCGCGGGCGACGGTATCTCCTCGCCTTCCGCCCCTGCTCCGGGGAGCGGCTGCCGCCCGGACCAGCCCTCCCGGACCAGGACGACGGGGCGCTCGGCCCGGCCGACCACCTCCAGGCTGATGTCGCCGAGAACGTAGCTCTCCCATGCCGTGAGGGCCCGGGAGCCGAGGGCGAGCAGCCGCGACTCCTCGGCCGCACGCAGCAGTGCCGGTACGGCCTCGGCGGCCACCAGGTCCTCGATGACCCGCAGTTCCCGGTGGTCGGCGCGTACCTCGTCCAGGGCCTGCTCGACGACGCGCCGGGCGCCGGCGTTCCGGTCGCGTTGCGGGGGCGTTTCGGGGCCCTGGGCCAGCAGGATCCAGGCGTGCAACAGGCGCAGCACGGCGTGCCGCCGGTCGGCCTCACCGGCTGCCCACCGCGCCGCCGCCAGGCTCTCGCGGGTACCGTCCAGCCCGACGGTGATCACTTCCGGTTCCATGGCTCCTCCTCGGACGGGGCGGACGGTTCCCTCCGTGGCGCCTGCGCCCGACGCTGCCGGGTCAGGGCGTGATCGTCAGCACCTGGTCCACGGGGCGCCGCGGCGTCGCGGGGCCCTCCGGGCCGTAGCCCAGGCGCAGGATCATCTGGACGTGGCCCGCTCCGGACACCGGATCGCGCAGGATCCAGCGCAGGTCCGGCCATTCGACGGGCTGGGTCGCGAAGGAGCTGACGAGTCCCTGGCGGGTGGCCCGCAGCAGGACGCGTTGCAGCGCCTGCCCTCCGCGCAGCCAGTCGGCCGGGGCGTCGCCGGGCGTGCTCAACGTCGCGAGCTGGGGACGCCGCTCGAACGTGGCGTAGGCGCGGCCGGGCTGGGCGCGCCGCCCGGCGAAGTCCCGGACGGGCGCCGTCGCGTCCGGCGAGCGGGGGCCGAAGGCGTAGTCGGGGATGCCGTCGTCGGCCGGTGACGCGGCCGTGGTCTCGTGGGTCCAACGGCGCTGTTCGGCGTCGCGGGCCTCGTCCAGCCGGTTGTAGCCCTCGGCCTGGGTGATCAGGTCGAGGACGGTCTCGCGGTGCGGGCCGGTCAGGAAGGTCAGGCACGCCCCCTCGACCGCGGCGGCCGCGAGGAGCGCGGTGCGGACCGGCGGCGGGATCTCCCGGTCGGTGTACGGCAGACGGCTGGTGTGCCGGGCGTGGATCGCCTCGTGGAGGCCGACGAGGTCCGGGTCGACGGGTTCGCCGGAGGCGTCGAGGCGTACGGCGGCGAGGGCGGCGGGCCGTCGCGGGTCGGGCAGGAGCGCGGGCGCCGCATGCAGCCCGGCGTGGGCCGCGGAGACCCGCAGGTTCAACAGCGCGGCCCCGCAGCCCAGGTGGAGGCCGCGGCCGGTGGGGTCGGCCTGCGGCAGGGCGCGGTCGGGGTCGGCGTCGAGGGTCAGCGTGTGGTCGGCCCGGGCGTAGCGGAACCGCCAGGGCTGGGCGTTGTGCTGGGACGGCGCGGTGACGGCGTCGGCGACGAGGGCCCTGACCAGCGTGTCGTCGAGAGTGGGAGCGGACACCGGCACCTCCCGGACGGAGCGGACGGCGAACGGCCGGTTTCCTCCAGGGTCGCCGGTGCGGCCCGCCCGTACCAGGGCCGCTGGTCCCTGCCTCGGCCCCGGTCGGAGGGCCGACCGGCTCATGCCGCGGCGGCGCCTGCCCGGCCATGCTGAAGAGGTGGAGCGACGTGGGTCGCCGGTCAGCGGGCCGCGCCGGGCGCCACGGAGGAAAGGAGCCGGTCATGGAGCACCGCACGGTGGGTGAACTCATGACGCGGAAGGTCGTGAGCGTGCGGCTGGAGACGCCCTTCAAGGAGATCGCGCGGATCCTGGCCGACAACGCGGTGAGCGCGGTCCCCGTCCTCGACGGCCTCGGCCGTCCCGCCGGGATGGTCTCGGAGGCCGATCTGCTGCGGAAGGTGGCCGACCGTTCCGATCTGACGGGCCGGACACCGCTGCCGCACCTGGAGGCATGGGAACGGGAACGGGCCGAGGGCCGCACCGCCGGAGAGTTCATGTCCGCCCCCGCGGTGTGCGCACACCCGGAGTGGACGGTCGTGGAGGCCGCGCGGCTGATGCAGGTGCAGAACGTCAAGCGGCTGCCCGTGGTCGACGAGACGGACCGGCTGCTGGGCGTCGTCAGCCGCAGCGACCTGCTACGGGTCTTCCTCCGGCGGGACCAGGCGATCCAGGAGGAGATCTCCCGGGAGGTCGTCGGGCGCCTCGCCCGCCTCGGCGCGGCGGGCGTCACCGCCGAGGTCGCAGAGGGACAGGTCACCCTGCACGGCTCGGTGGACGATGCGCTGCTGATCCCCGTCCTCACGCGGATGTGCGCCGGGATCGACGGTGTGGTGTCGGTTGCTGAGGAGGTGACGGCCAAGGCGAGGGCGTGAGGGGAGGGCGGCGGCGTGAGGGCGATGGCGTGAGGGGGCGAGCGGTACAGGCGGGGGCCGGGGCGCATGCCCGTACCGCCACCCGGCTCCCGGCTCCCTGCACCAGCCGTCCGCCGCCTCGCACCCGTGGCCGCCGCCCTACGCCCGTGGCCTGTCGCCTGCCGTCAGGAGGTGGCGGGCGCAAGGAACCCCGTGGCGCGGATCCGGCGGCCGGTGATGCGCTCCGGGTCGAGGACCATCCAGAGCGGGCGGGCGCCCACCCAGGGGCCGGAGCGGGCGGCCGCCGTCAGCCGGTGGGCCTCGGCGGTGTCGGTGACCATCCGGGCCGGGCCCACGACCAGGACGCTCCAGCCCTCGCCGAACGCGTCGTCGAGGTGGTCGACCTCCAGCGCGGCCCGGTGTCCGGCGGCTGCGGCCGGTCCGGACTCCGCGGCGGTGCGGAAGACGATCTTCCCGTCGGCGACGGTGTAATTCACCGGGAAGATCGCCGGGGGGTCGTCGACGGTGACCGCGAGTCGGCCGACGCCGTGCGTCGAGAGGTGTGCCCAGCAGGTGGCGGTGTCGAGCACCAGTACCTCGGGGCGGGCCGCGGCCCCGGCGAGCCCCGGGGGAAACTCGACGGTCCCGCCCACCAGCTCCGCCACCGTGGTGTCCAGCGCATCGGCGAGCCGCAGCAGGAAGGCGGCGCCTGGCTGCGCGGGTTCCTCCTCCACATGGCGGAGGTATCTGGGCGAGGCCGCCGCGCGGGCCGCGACCTCCTCCCGGGTCAGCCCGAGGTGCTGACGGCGGAACTTCACCCGCCGCCCGAGATCGCTGCCCGTCGGGGGCGGAACCGGGTTGGGAGCGCGTTCCTGGTCGGACATGGTGCGCCTCCTTTGCGGGGACCGGCGGGTACCGGCGGGTGTCGGCCCGGGGCAGGGTGCGGTGCGCTTCCCCTCGCGGCTTCCGTGTGTGGGGTGGCTGGTTTCGTTCAGGGAGGGTTCCTGTTCGCCGGGCCGGCGTCTGCTGTGTGTGGGGTGGCTGGTTTTGTTCAGGGAGGGTTCCTGCCCACTCACCCGGCGTCTGCTGTGTGCGGGGCGGACGCCTGTTCAGGAAGGGTCCCTGCCCACTCGCCCAGCGTCCGCCGGGCCGCCCATACCGCGCATGGGCCGGTCGGCCCCCACCCGCGGTACGACGGCCCCACACCGCGTACCGCCGAAGGGCTCACCCCGACGCCGGTTCCGATCCGATCCCGGAACGGGAGATGGCGGACAATACGGGTAGATCCGCACCGTTCGCAGGGGGCGCCATGTCCGATACGCCGACCGCCGATACGGCCATCCGCGTCTTCCTCGTGGACGACCATGAGGTCGTCCGCCGGGGGCTGCGCGATCTCATCGATGACGAGCCCGGCCTGGAGGTGGCCGGGGAGGCGGCGACCGCGGACCAGGCGCTGGCCCGGGGGCCCGCGCTGCGGCCGGATGTCGCCGTGCTGGACGTCCGCCTCCCCGACGGCGACGGGATCACCGTCTGCCGGGAGCTGCGCTCGCGGATGCCCGGGCTGGCGTGCCTGATGCTGACCTCGTTCGACGACGAGGACGCCCTGCTCGACGCGATCATGGCAGGGGCCGCGGGCTATGTGCTCAAGCAGATCCAGGGCGCCGATCTCGTCGCGGCGGTACGGACCGTGGCCACCGGGCAGTCGATGCTGGACCCGGCCACCACCGCGCGGCTGATGCGCTCGCTACGGGGCCCCGGAGCGGCGAAGGCGCCGGAGGAGGAGCGGCTGGCCGTGTTGTCGGAGCGGGAGCGGGCCGTACTGGAGCTGATCGGTGAAGGGCTCACCAACCGGCAGATCGCCACCCGGCTCCATCTGTCGGAGAAGACGGTCAAGAACCACATCTCCCGGCTGCTGGGCAAACTGGGCGTCGAACGCCGCGTCCAGGCCGCGGTCCTCGCCACCCAGGCCCATGAGCACGCACAGCCCCACGGGAACGCGCAGTCCCACGGGCACGGCCCCGCGCAGTCCCCGGGGCGCCACCCGCTGCACTCCCCAACGGGGGAGCCCTCACCGGCCCGCGGGCACGACCCCGCCCACGGCCACCGCCCCGGCCACGGCCACCGCCCCGGCCACGGATAGCGCCACCTTGAGTCGCCCTCAGTCGTCTTCAGTCGTCCTCACCCGTACTCGGGCGTCAGCGGAACGCGCCAGGTGAGCGTCGTGCCACCGGTGGGCGCGGGCCGGGCGCGGACGGTGAGGGAGCCGCCCAGGCGGTCGGCCCGTTCGGCGAGGTTGCGCAGGCCGCTGCGGGCGACCTCCGGCGGGATGCCGGTGCCGTCGTCGCCCACGGTCACCGTCAGCACACCGCCGCCGACCACGACGGACACCTCCGCCCGGCTCGCCCGCGCGTGGCGGGCCACATTGCTGAGCGCTTCGCCGAGGACCGCGATGACCTCCTCGGCGACCCCGGGCGGCACCTCCGTGTCGAGCAGGCCCTCCATCCGCAGGGCGGGCGCGAACCCGAGGGCCGCCACGGCCGCGTCCACCGCCTTGACCACCCGGTTGCGGAGCTTGGGGGCGGCGTCGGGGCGGTCGTGTTCCCGGAGGCCGAAGATGGTCGAGCGGATGATCTTGATGGTGGCGTCCAGATCATCGATCGCCCGGGCCAGCCGGTCCGCCGCCTCCGGATGCTCCACGAACCGGCGGGCGCTCTGCAGCGTCATCCCGGTCGCGAAGAGCCGCTGGATCGCCAGGTCGTGCAGGTCGCGGGCGATCCGGTCGCGGTCCTCCCACAGGCTCACCTGCTCCGCGTCGCGGCGCCGGCCGGCCAGTTCGAGGGCGAGCGCCGCCTGCTCGGCGAAGCCCGGGAGCGGGGTGACCTCGGCGCGGGTGAAGGGCGGGCGCCCGCGCCGCCGGGCGAGCATCAGCACCCCGCTCAGCCGCTCCTTCGTCCCGACCGCGACGGCCACCGCCGGACCGGAGCCCGGCCAGCGGTCCGGCTGCGCCGTGACCCGCTCGTCGCGCTCCGCGTCCGCCACCGTGACCAGACCGTCGCGGCAGAGCGCGGCCGCCAGCAGCGTCCCCTCGCCGCCGGTGAACGTCACGTCCCGGTGGCCCGCCGCCCGCTCGCCCCGGGCCAGCGAACCGCGCACCTCGCCGCCGGGCCCGACGAGGTAGAAGACTCCGGTGTCGGCGTCCGCGATGTCCACGGCCTGCTCCAGCATGCCGTCGAAGACCTCGGCCTCCTCCGCCCCGGACAGCAGGGCGCGGGTCAGATCGGAACCGGCGGCCAGCCACCGCTGCCGGAGTCTGCCCTGTTCGTAGAGGCGGGCGTTGTCGATCGCGAAACCGGCGGCGACGGCGAGCGTCGTCACCACGGCCTCGTCCTCCTCGTCGAAGCCGGACCCGCCGCGTTTCTCGGTGAGGTACAGATTGCCGAAGACCTCATCGCGGACGCGGATGGGCACCCCGAGGAACGAGCGCATCCGCGGATGGTGCGGCGGGATGCCGTACGAGGCGGGGTGCCCGGAGAGTTCGGGCAGGCGCAGCGGCCGCGGATTGCGGATCAGTTCGCCGAGCAGCCCGTGGCCCAAGGGCAGGTCCCCGATGCGGGCCCGCAGGTCGTCGTCGATGCCGACCGTGACGAACTCCGCGAGCTTCCGGTCGTCGCCGATGACGCCGAGCGCGCCGTACCGGGCGTCCACCAGGGTCACCGCCGCCTCCACGATGCCGCGCAGCACCTCGGGCAGCTGCAACTCCTCCCCGACGGCGATGACCGCGTCGAGGAGTCCGTCGAGCCGGTCCCGGGTGCCGCGGACCTCGTCGATGCGTACCCGCAGTTCGTCCAGCAGGTCGTCGAGCCGTAGCCGCGGGATCCTGCTCGTCCGCTGCGGGTCCCCAGGCCCCATCGCCACCTCCGTATGCGCGCGGCCCACCTTCACCGTAGTCCGGGCCCGCGCGGCCTTCCTGTCGATCTCGCCCGGGCCGCTCTCACAGCCGGAACCAGCGCTCCTCACCCGGTGCGACGGTGCGCCGCCGGTCACCGGGGAGGACGACGGGCAGCGGGTCCCGGGACGAGGCCGGTACCCGGACGGCCAGCCGCCCCGGCAGCACCCGTAGCCGCACCCCCCGGTGACCGCCGACGCAGCAGGTGAAGGCGAACCGGGGGATCTCCCGCAGCGCCACCGGCGCCACCCGCAGCCCCTCCGGGCCCGCCTCCAGACCGGTGAGCCCGCGCTCGACCAGATCGACCGTGCCCGCCATGGCACCGAGGTGAATGCCCTCGCCCGTCGTCCCGCCTTGCAGATCGGCGATGTCGCCGAGCAGCGCCTCCCGGCAGTACTCCCAGGCATCCGGCCCCGTCCCGCGGGTGAGCAGCCAGCCGTGGACGAGGCTGCTGAGCGTCGAGCCGTGGCTGCTGCGCCGCAGGTAGTGGTCGACGGTTGCGCGCCACACCGCGTCGTCCAGCCGGTACCCGAGCCGGGCGAACAGCGCGGACAGCTCCGACGGCCGGAAGAGATGGCCGAGCATCAGGGCGTCGGCCTGTTTCGACGCCTGGTAGCGGTTGACGGTGTCGCCCTCGGCCTCCAGGATCCGGTCCAGCCGGCGGATGTCGCCGTAACGGTCCCGGTAGCGCGCCCAGTCCAGCTCGGCCAGGTCCCCGTAGCCCGCGAACTGGCTGATCACGCCCTGGTGGAAGGGGAGATACAGACGGCGGGAGAGTTCGTCCCAGCGGGACAGTTCCTCGTCGTCCAGGTGCAGGGACCCTGACAGTTCCGCGCGCCGGGCGGCGGGCAGTTCACCGAGCAGATCGAGGCCGCGGGCGAGCACCCAGGCGGCGGTCGCGTTGGTGTAGGCGTTGTCGTCGATGCCCGGGGTGGCGGCGTCCGGGTAGGCGTCGTGGTACTCGTCCGGCCCGACGACGCCGGTGAGCCGGTAGCGGCCGAGCGCCGGGTCGAAGGTGGCCGCCCCCGACCAGTAGCGGGCGATCTCCAGCAGCATCTCCGCCCCGGCGGAGTACAGGAACCCGCGGTCGCCGGTGGTCTCCGCGTACCGCCAGACGTTGTGGGCGATGGCCGAACCCACATGGCCCTGGAGATGCGAATGGTCGGGCAGCCAGCGCCCGGAGCGCGGGTTGAGGTGCAGCGTCTGCGTCTCCTCCCGGCCCGAACTCGCGCTCTGCCACGGGTATCTGGCGCCCCGGCGGCCCTCGCGGCGCGCCGCCGCCCGCGCGGCCGGGAGCCGCCGGTACCGGTACATCAGCAGGGACCGCGCCACCTCCGGGAAGTGGAGGCCGAGATAGGGCAGGACGAAGAGCTCGTCCCAGAAGATGTGCCCCCGGTACGCCTCGCCGTGCAGCCCACGCGCGGGGACGCCCGTGTCGAGGTCGGCGGTGTGCGGCGAGAGGGTCTGGAGCAGATGGAACAGGTGCAGCCGCAGGATCCGGCCCGCTTCCCCCGGCACCGCCAGTTCACCCTGCTCCCACAGACGCGCCCAGGCCACCTCGTGGGTGGCGAGCAGCCGCGGCAGCGCCGGTGCCCCGGCGGCCTCGTCACAGGCGGCGGCGACGGGGTCGGCGACGGGCCGGTCCAGCGAGGAGCGCAACGCCAGGGTCTTCACCACCGTCGCCGTGCGGCGGGGTCTCACGGGCAGCCGGTACGTCTGGACGGTCCCGGTGTCCGTGACGGTCTCCCGGGCGGGGCGCTCCGGGACGGTTTTGGTGCGGACGGCCAGCGCGATCCGGATCCCCGGGTCGGCCGTACGGCAGGCGAGCCAGGCGACGCCATCAGGCCGGAACCCTGCCTGATGTTCCGTGAGATGACGCCCTTCGAGGTGCCGGTAGCGCGCCACGCCACTGTTGGTGACGGCACCGTCGAGTACGGACTCGACCTCGACGGCACCGCGCCAGCCGTAGGCGCGGAACAGTGTGCGCTGGGCCGCCAGGTCCGGGTCTCCCATGTGGACGAGCCGCAGATGGCAGACGCGCAGCCCGCGTCCCTGGGCGTCCTCGAAGAACAGGTACCGGGTGAGGACGCCGGTCCGCGGGTCGAGGCGGACGGTGCAGTGACGCGCGGAACCGGGCGTCAGCCACGGGCCGGGCGGGGCGTCGACGGGCAGGCAGCGGTAGCGCAGCAACGTCCAGTTCGGCAGGTTGACCAGGTCCTCGTTCTCGATCCGCTCGCCCGCGATGTCCGAGGTGCGCCGGTCGTAGCAGCCCGCCAGATAGGTGCCCGGATAGTGGGTGGCCCCGGCCGGGCACTCGGGGGCGGAGCCGCGGGTGGCGAACCGGCCGTTGCCGAGCGTGCAGAGCGCCTCGACCAGCGGCTCACGCGCGGGGTCGTAGCGGTCGTACCGCCAATCGGGGCCTGTCATCCGCGCTCCCTCCGTACGCTCCGGACCAGCGCCGTCAGCGCGGTGACCGTCTCATCGGCGCCCGCCTCGCGCAGCGCGGCGGATGCGGAGCGGTCCGCGGACCGGTCGATGCCGACGACGAGACCGAAGCCGCCCCGCCGCGCCGCCCGCACTCCGGCGAGCGCGTCCTCGACCACCGCGGTCTTCGCCGGGCGGGCGCCGAGGAGGCCGGCGGCGTGCAGGAAGAGCGCCGGGTCGGGCTTCCCGGCGAGACCGAGCCGGGCGGCGTCCGTGCCGTCCACGACCACGGTGAGGAGCCGGTCGAGCGCCGTGGCCCCGAGCAGGTCCCGGGCGTGCCGGGAGGCCGACACCGCGGCACACGGCACCCCGTCGGCGCGCAGGTCCCGCAGGGCCGGTCCGGCGTCCGGGAACGCCGTGACCCCCTCGGTCCGGACCAGCTCGACGAACGCCTGCTCCTTGGCCGCGGCGACCGCCCACACCGTGCCGAACCCGGGCGGGTCGCCCCGGGTGCCCGGAGGAAGCTCGACGCCCCGGGCGGCGAGGAAGGCGGCCGCGCCGTCGTAGCGCGATGTCCCGTCGACGAACCGGCGGTGGTCGGCGTCGCGGTCGAAGGGCGGCTGTGCGTCGTCGGCCACGGCCCGGAGGCAGGCGTCCAGGGCGGTCTTCCACGCCGCGGCGTGCAGCCGGGCCGAGTCGAGGAGGACGCCGTCGGTGTCCAGGACGAGGGCGCGCACGGGGACGGGTGCCGGACCGCCTCCCGGGCCGGGGGAGTTCACCTGGAGCCTCCTCACGCACGGTGTACGAGCCGGTCGCGGGGGCGCGCAGCCGGCCGTGGGGGCGCGCAGCCGGCCGTGGGGGCGGGCCGCGCCGAGGGCCGGGCGGTTGGTGTCCGCCCGTCGCCCGCCCACGCCCCGACCCCGGTCGGAGGGCCGATCCCGGTCGGCCGTGGTCCCTTCCAGGGTTCCGCGAACCCACGCCGCCGCAACCGGGAGCGGCCGCCCCTCGGCACGGGGCGTTCGGGCCCCGCGAGGTGACCTGCGCGGCCCTACCGGACCCGGCATGCGCGGACGAGCTTGGAGGGAGACGGTGGGAGCACACCGGGAGCGTGCCGCGGAGGCCGGGCCCGGTGGAGTCGGCCCCGCCCGTCGCCCTGCCGGGAGACGACCGGCCGGGCAGGGTCCCGCCGCCTCACCGCTCCGCTTCCCCTCGGCGGCCCCGCCCCTTCGCACGGTGAGGAAAGCCCATGACCCCCCAACCGTTCACCGTCTCCGACGTGATGACGCGGCAGGTCGTCGCCGTCCGCCGCGGCGCCGATTTCAAGGAGATCGTCGCGGCGATGGCCCGCTGGAAGGTGACCGCCGTGCCCGTCGTGGAGGAAGAGGGCCGGGTCGTCGGCGTGGTGTCCGAGGCCGATCTGCTGGCGAAGGAGGAGTTCCACGACCACCGCCCCGGGCCGGTCGAGCAGATGCGGCGCCTCGACGCCACCGCGAAGGCGGGCTCCCGCCGGGCCGAGGACCTCATGGCCGCGCCCGCCGTCACCGTCGGCGCCGGGGCGTCCCTGCCCCAGGCCGCCCGTCTGATGGCCACCCACCAGGTCAAGCGGCTGCCGGTCGTCGACGAGCACGGGGCCCTCCGGGGCATCGTCAGCCGGGCCGACCTGCTCAAGGTGTTCCTCCGCCCGGACCGGGACCTCGCGGCCGAGGTGCGCCGCGACGTCGTCGAGCGCCTGTTCCCGCGCGTGCACCACCGGATCGGCGTCGCCGTCGACGCCGGGGTCGTGACTCTCTCCGGCGAGGTCACCGACAGCGCGATCGTCCCCCTCGCCGCCCGCCTGACCCGCGCCGTGGAAGGCGTGGTGGACGTCCGGTGCGAGCTGCCCACCGGGCCGGGCCCATGAGGCTCACAGGCTCACGCCTCCACCGGGCCCATGAGGGCTCACAGGCTCACGCCTCCAGGGGAGGAACCACCACCACCGGACAGGCCGCACGGTGCAACACCCCATGAACCGTGGACCCGAGCCGCCCCCCGCACCGCCCGCCGTGGCTCCCGCGGCCGACGACCACCGCGACGGCGGCATACGAGACCCGGCTCAGCTCCTCGACCGGACGGCCGCGTACGACCTGCTGTTCGATGGGGACCTCCGGGTAACGCTCGGCCCAGCCCGCGACCGCCTCGGCCAGTGAGCGGCGGCGGTCGGCCAGGGCCTCGGCGGCGTCCTCGTGGGAGGGGAGCGGTCCGGGCCACACCCAGACCGCCCGGAGCCGGGCCTCGTGCAGGGCCGCCTCGGCCACCGCGAAGCCGATGGCCGCCCGGCAGTCCGGGCCGCCGTCCACGCCGACGACGACCAGCGGCGGATGGACGGCCGGGCGCTCGGGAGCGCGGACCACCACGACCGGGCAGTGGGCGCCCGCGGCCAGCGGGACCGCCACCGACGCCTCGCCGAGGACTTCGGCGACCCGGCCGAGGCGCCGCGACCCCATCACGGCGAGCGCGGCGCCCGCCGTCCGCTCCCGCAGCACCACGACCGGCGCCCCGTCGACGAACTCCGTCGCGGTCCACAGCCCGGCGTGCAGCTCCCGAACCAGGTCCTCCGCCGTCGCCAGGGCCGACTGCGCACGGATCAGCAGGGCGCTCCGGCGGGCGAACGCGCCGTACTTGAGCGGCGGCGCGACGGTGACCAGCCGCAGTCGCACCGCGCGGTGCGCGGCCTCGTCGGCGGCCCACACCAGGGCCGGGACCGACAGCTCATGGGGGTCGACGCCGACCAGGACGTCGTTCATGTCCCGCTCCCCGCCACCGCCCGGCCGCCCGGGCCCGTCCCCGGGACGCGGTCGGCGGTCCTCACGACTCTTCCTCGGCGGCGGCCGGGCGCCGTTGCGGGACGACGGCCACCGGGCACGCCGCGTGGTGCAGCGCCCGGTGGACGACCCCGCCGAACTCCCGCCCGAAGACGCCGCCGCTGCGCCGCGCCCCGAGAACCAGCAGATCGGCGGCGGCCGACCGCGCGGTCATCGTCCGGCGCGCGGTCCCTTCGACGGTGCTTTTGCGCAGCCGTACCCCGGGGTGGTCGCGGACCGCGGCCGCCAGAGCCTCGTCGAGCAGTTCCGCGGCGCGCTGCGCGTGGTACGCGCCGGGCTCACCGGCCAGCAGCGGGTGGTCGGCCGGTTCGTGGAGCGGCCGCCGCCAGGCGCGGACGACATCGAGTTCCGCGTCGCGGACCGCCGCCTCGTGGAACGCGAACCGCACGGCCGGTGAGCCCACGTCGTGGTCGCCGACGCCCAGCAGGACCCGCCCGTGGCGTCCCTCCAGGGCGTGGGGGTCCCCTCGTACGACGACGACCGGGCAGTGGGCGCGGGCGGCGACGACGAGGCTGACGGAGCCGAGCAGCAGACCGGCCACAGCGCCCCGCCCGTGGGATCCGACGACCAGGACCGTGGCCTCCTGCCCCGCGTCGAGCAGCGCGCCCGCCGCGTCCGCGGCGGCCACGTCCGCCGTGACGGCCAGGCCGGGCGCGCGGCGCCCGGCGCGTTCGGCCGCATCGGCGACGATCGTCTCGGCGAGCACCTGCTCCGAGGGCCGGTCGGCGGCCGGGTCCGGTTCCACGCCCTCGTACCGTTCCCACAGTGAGGCGTGGACGAGGCGTAGCGGAAGGCCGTGCCGTACGGCTTCGTCGACGGCCCAGTCCACGGCCGTGAGGCTCGCGTCGGAACCGTCGACGCCCACCACCACGGGAAGTTCCATCGTCCCCACCGCCTTCCGGCTCCGGGGTGGCCTGCTGCCACGCTCGCGCCGCGACCGGTGTCCGGCTAGGGCCGGACGGCCCCGGGGGCCGGCCCGCCCGGACCTCTTCGACTGCCGCGCCACGCGCCCCGCGGCGGCCCTTGGCACCCTCCTGACCTGCCCCGTCGCGGATCGGCCCCCTCACCGCACCGGGCGGCCGGAGGACGTTTCGCCCCTGCATACTTCGGCCATGATCATGACCCTTCTCCTCTTCGCGCTCCTCTGCCTCGGCGTGCGCAAGGACCGCCGCCGCTTCCGTAACGCGGTCCTGCTCGGGCTGACGCTCCTCAGCCTGTCGGGCTGGCTCCTCGGCAAGGCGAGCCGCCTGCCCCCCGGCGCGGCCATCGCGGTCTACCTGCTGGTCTTCCTCGTCCCCGCCGTCGGCGTGGTGGTGCTCGGCGGCTTCCTGATCGCCAACGGCATCACCATGGCCCGCAAGGAAGGGCTCCGCCCGGCCAACCTCCTCTCCGGGCTGCTGGGTGTGGCCGTCTTCGGCCTGCTCGTCCTGCTGGTGTCGCTGGGACACCTGCAGGGCTCGCCGGCCTTCCCCGTCGGCATCGCCGTGCTCCTCCTCTCCGCCTACGTCTCCTTCCTCTTCCTCTGCTTCCTCGCCTACGCCTTCCTCTACGGGCGGATCGCGGTGCGCGGCGACGTCGACTACGTGGTCGTGCTGGGCTCCGGGCTGATCGGCGGCGAGCGGGTGCCGCCGCTGCTCGCCTCCCGGCTGCGCAAGGGCCTGGAGATCCACGACGCGCAGATCGCCCGCGGCGGCCCGGCGCCGGTCCTCCTCACCTCCGGTGGCCAGGGCCCGGACGAGAAGCTGCCCGAGGCCGAGGCGATGGGGCGCTGGCTCGTCGACCAGGGCGCCCCGGCCGGCCACGTCCAGGAGGAGAACCGCTCCCGGACCACCGACGAGAACCTGCGCTTCAGCCACGAGATCATGACCGCCGGGAAGAGCGGCTACCGCTGTGTCGTCGTCACCAACAACTTCCACGCCTTCCGCGCCGCCATGACGGCCCGTCAGGCCGGTGTCGAGGGCCAGGTGCTCGGATCGCCGACCGCGAAGTACTTCTGGCCGAGCGCCACCCTCCGCGAGTTCGTCGCGGTGTTCTGGGAGCACAAGGCGGTCAACCTGAGCGTCTGCGCCGCACTGATCGCCCTGGTGGCCTTCGTCTCGGCCAGAGGCTGAGGCGGCCGCCGTCCGGGCCGGTGGCGGGCCCGTTCCGGAGGCGCCGGCCGGCAGCCCCGGGGGACGCGCGACAATGGACCGCAGATATCCCGTTGGGGTGGATATCGGGAGGGACGAAAACACGATGAGGCACCGCAGTGTCGCCGATCTGATGACGCCCGGCGCCGTCGCCGTGCAAACCGGCACCGCGTTCGGGGAGATCGCGCGGCTGCTCGACGAGTACGACATCAGCGCCGTGCCGGTGGTGGACGAGGCGGGACGGACGCTCGGCGTCGTCTCCGAGGCCGATCTGCTGCGGCGGCACATCGACCGGAGCCCGTCGAACACCGCCGCCTCGCTCATGACCAGCCCCGCAGTCGTGGCCCGCCCGCGGTGGAGCGCGATCCGCGCGGCGCGGCTGATGGACGAGAAGGGCGTCAAGCGGCTGCCGGTGGTCGACGAGGACGGGCTGCTCATCGGCGTGCTCAGCCGCGGCGACCTCGTCCAGCTCTTCCTGCGGCGCGACCGGGCGATCCAGGAGGAGATCCTGGAGGACGTGCTGACCCGCACGCTGAACGTCCCGCCGTCCGCCGTCACCGTGGGGGTCTCCGACGGCACGGTGACGCTCAGCGGCACCCTGGCGCGCCGGAGCCTGATGGTCGTGGCGGTGCGGCTGTGCGAGAGCGTCGACGGCGTGGTGGAGGTGGTGAACCGCCTCACCTACGAGGTGGACGACCGGGCCCTGAGGGGCCGGGAGGCGGCGGAGGGCGCCCCCTGACCGAGGCCGACGGGGCGTGGGCCCGCCGCTGACGCGTGGCGGCCGCGTCGTCCGGAGCCCGCGCCGTCCCGGGCCGCGCCCGCCGGAGGGTGCGGCCCCGGCCGGGTCAACCGGCCTGCGAGCTGTCCTTCAGGTTCCCCCAGCCGTGCCAGCGGTCGATCTCGATCCAGGCGGTGACGCGGGCCCGGTCCCGCCGGGGGTACGGGGTGCCGAGGTAGTGGTGGGCCAGCCGGTCGATGTCCGTCAGATTCTCGTCCGGGTGCAGCTGGGCGACGCGGCCGATGAGGCTGAGATGGGTGTACCAGTTGCCCTCGTCGAGGACGGTGAGCGTCACCCGGGGGTCGTCGCGGACATGCGCCAGCCGTCGGCGGCCCTCGTCCATGTTGACCATGACGCGGCCGTCGTCCCAGAGGTACCAGGTGGCCGTGGAGACGGGCTGGCCGTCCGGCCGCAGGGTCGTGATGACGGCGGGGTTGGCCTTCGCCAGCATGGCGGTCGCTGCTTCGGGCAGCGGAGGCTTCGACATGGAGCACACCTCACGGTCGGGACCGACGGACAGGAAAGCGGACGGACGGCGGACGCCATCGCGGGCGCCGGGCCCCGCGCCCGTGGTACGACGCCGGGGCCGGCGGGACGCCACGGGACATGCTGTCCTGTCCCCGGCGTGGCCGCCATCCTGTGGGGGCCGCTCCCGTGAACGGGCCGGGAACCCGGCCTCGCCACCGCACGTATCCGCCCACCGCGCGCCGGGACCCCCACCGTCGTACCGTTGACGCGGAAATCTCCGCTCCTGACCCCGCCCGCCGCCGGTGCGCGGCCGTGAGCCGCCCGGTGTGTGCGGCGGTATCCCCGGGCCGGAAGGTGAGCCATGACCAGAGCCCGCGACGCGCTGACCGCCGCGCCGGACATCGGGGGCCTCACCGCCGTCGTCACCGGCGGCTCCCGGGGGCTGGGCCTTCTCCTCGGCCGCCGGTTCGCGCAGCACGGCTGCCGGGTGGTGCTGCTCGCCCGGGACGCCGCGGAACTCGACCGGGCGGTCCGCCTCGCCGGGCGGAGCGCCCGGGGCCCGGTGCGCGGGGTCGTCTGCGACGTACGCGACGGGGCGGCGGTACGCGACCGGTTCGCGGAGATCGCCGCCGACGAGGGCGGTATCGACATCGTCGTCGCCAACGCGGGCATCATCCAGGTCGGCCCGGCCGTGGCGCTCGGCCCCGACGGCTTCCGGGAGGCGCTGGACTCCGTGTTCACCGGCGCGCTGCACACCTCCCTCGCCGCCCTGCCCCACCTGCGGCGCAGCCCCGTCGGCGGCCGCCTCGGGCTGATCGGGTCGGTGGGCGCGCTGGTGCCCGTACCGCATCTGGTGCCGTACTCGTGCGCCAAGTCCGCCGTCGGCGCCCTCGCGGCGGGGCTGCGCGCCGAGGAGGCGGCGCACGGCGTCACCGTCACCGCCGTCCACCCGGGGCTGATGCGGACCGGCTCGCATCTCCAGGCGTACTTCGGCGGCGACCGGCGGCGGGAGTACGCATGGTTCTCGGCGCTGGCCGGGCTGCCGCTGCTGTCCATGGGCGCGGAACGGGCCGCGGACCGGATCGTCGCCGGGATGCGGCGGCGCCGCCCGCGGATCGTCCTCACCCCGGCCGCCCGGCTCGGCGCCGTGGCGGGCGGCGTCGCCCCGGTGACCACCGGCCGCCTGATGGCCGCCGTGGCCCGCGCGCTGCCCCGGGGCGACGCCCCGGCGACGGTGACCGGCGCCGAGGTCGCGGCGGATGACCAGCCGCCCGCGCCACGGCTGCGCGCCGTCCTCGGCGCCCTCAACGAACGTGCCGCCGACCGCTTCAACGAACGCACCCGCAAGGACGGGTGACGCGGACGCCCGCGGCGCGATCCGGCCACAGACCGACGTGTTCCGCGCCCCGGAAACGGCCGAGCGCGCCGCCCGGCGTGGTGCCGGGGGCGCGCTCGGCCGCGGGGCGCGTGGGCCCCATCGGTGGTGCGGGTGTGGCTAGGCGACGACGCCGGAGTTGTCGATGGTGACCTTGGCGCGGGGGGCGCCGCTCTGCGAGCCGAGGGACTCGATGCGGGTCACCAGGTCCTGGCCCTCGACGACCTCGCCGAAGACGACGTGCTTGCCGTCGAGCCAGGAGGTGACGACGGTGGTGATGAAGAACTGCGAGCCGTTGGTGTTCCGGCCGGCGTTGGCCATCGACAGCAGGAACGGCCGGTCGTGCTTGAGCTGGAAGTTCTCATCGGCGAACTTCTCGCCGTAGATGCTCTTGCCGCCCGTGCCGTTGTGGTTGGTGAAGTCGCCGCCCTGGAGCATGAACTCCGGGATGACGCGGTGGAAGCCGGAACCGGCGTAGCCGAAGCCGTGCTGGCCGGTGGCCAGCTCACGGAAGTTGGCGGCGGTCTTCGGCACGACGTCGTCGTACAGCTTGAAGACGATGCGGCCCGCGGCCTGGCCGTCAATGGTGATGTCGAAAAATACGTTGGTGCTCATGGAGGCATTGTGGCACCCGGTGCGCGCCGCCTCGTCCGCACCCTCCGACCGGCCCCGTTACGGCTTCGGTGTCCCGTCCGTGGTCGCCCGCAGGTCGGCGAGGAGTTCGGCCTGTCCGGCGAGGACGCCCGTCAGGATCGTCCGCGCGACCTTGAGCAGCTCCGCGACCTGCGGGTTGGCCAGGGAGTAGTGGACGGTCGAACCCTCTTTGCGGGTGGTGACCAGATTCGCCCGCCGCAGGACCGCGAGCTGCTGCGACAGATGCGCCGGTTCCAGGCCGACCTCGGGCAGCAGCTCCGCCACCGCGTGCTCCCGCTGGCTCAGCAGCTCCAGGACACGGATGCGCGCCGGATGCCCCAGTGTCTTGAAGAACTCGGCCTTGAGCTGGTACAGCGGCGTACTCATCGCGCCCCCACCTCCCCGGCGCGGCGGGACGGCCCGGCCGGGCCGTCCGCGGCGTACCGCGTCCGTCCGCTCGTCGACGACATCGGCTCTCCTCCTCCCGCGCGGTGACGGGCGGCCGACGTGCGCGGGATCCGAAGCCACCGGAGGCCGACGGTGGTGACCTCGGCGATCGCCAAGATTATCAACCCCGCGGGTCACCGGAGGCGGGCCCGGGCCGGGCGTACGACGCCCCGCGGCGCCGCCCGGTTCACAGCGGCAGGCAGACCCGGACGGTCTTGCCGCGGCCGTCCGCGTCCGGCAGCACCCCGGCGGTGCCGCCCAGACCGAGGGTGAGTTCCATGACGGTGGCCAGCCCGCCGTCGCCGCTGCCGACCGTCGCGCCGTACAGCGTCGGCAGATAGGGGTGCCGGTCGTGGACCGCGAGGGTGAGACCGTCCCGGCGGGCCGCGTAGACGACGGTGAGCTGCGGGGAGAGCGGCGCGGCGTGCCGGACGCCGTTGGTGACGAGCTCGGCGAGGATCAGCAGCGCCGGGCCGACGGACGGGTGGTGCGGGCCGATGTGCCACTCCGCGAGGACCTGCTCGGCGGTCTCCCGCGCCACCCGGACCGCGGCCGGGACGGTGGGCAGGGTCAGCACGTGCCGCTGCCGCAGCGATTCGAGCCCCGCGGTCATCGCTCCTCCCGGGGCCGCGGCCGCGGTGTCCGGACGGGGCGGCGGGGCCGGGCGGGCGCGGCCCCGGCCTGGAACAGCGGATCGGCCTGGAACAGCGGAACGGACACGACCCTGGGCCTTCCCGGTGGCGCCCCACGGGGCGGCGGAATCGGAAGGCTGTGCCCGCGGCTCCCTGTGGACACAGCAAATGTAGCGAACACAGCATCTAATCAATTGCGAACTTTCGCAATTCCGCAGACCGCGGCGGCGGTACGGATCCTCCGCGGCCGGACCCGCCGTCAGCGGGCCGCGGGCTGCGCCGGAACGGCGACCGGGACCGGAAGCGGCGGGGGCGTCAGGGCGCCGGGGTCGCGCCGGGCGAGGCGGAGGACGGCGGCGGACACCCGGGCGACGGCGTCCGGGACCTGACGGAAGCTGGGGAAGTCATTGATGTCGACGACCACCGGGCCGTCGGGCCCGTACAGGACGTCGACACCGTAGAGGTCGAGGCCGAAGGCGGCGCCCGTCTCGGCGGTGATGCGGGCGACCTCGGCGGAGAGCGGGACGTGCCGCTCGCGGACCGCGTGCCCGGGGTGGAGCGGGGAGCGGCGTTCGGTGGCGTACAGCTCCCCGGCGACGCTGTAGACCTTGAGGTCGGTACCGGAGTTGGGGACGTAGGGCTGGGCGATCAGCAGTCCGGTGAGGGGTTCGTGGTCCGGGCCGGGGGCGGTCAGCTCGCCCGGGTCGCGGACCAGCCGGACGGCGCGGCCGGAGCTGCCGTCGGCAGGCTTGACGACGAGCGGGAACTCCGCCTCGGGTATCCGCGCGAACTCCTCGGCGCGGGCGGCCGCGTACGTCACCGGGACGGGCAGGCCGTGGGTGCGGGCGATGACCGCGGCGAGCGCCTTGTCGCGGACGCCGCGGATGGCCCGGACGTCGTTGACCGTCGTCAGGCCGGTGTGGGCGGCGGCCTCCAGCAGGGTGAGGCCGGGGCCGCCGGAGACGGTCTTGAGGACCCATGCGTCGTGATCGCCGGCGGTGAGGGCGGAGGTCAGCGGCAGCAGGGCGCGGCCGGGCCGGATGACGTCCACCGTGTGTCCCCAGGCGCCGAGTTGGGCGATCACCTCCCGGGGCATCCCGTCATGGCGGTACTGCTCCTCCACCAGGAAGCAGAGCCTCATCGATGACACCCCGATCGCCGCACGTCCACCGTCCGTCCGGCAGATCCTTGACCTTGACATGCGGATCCTACGTGGGCGCCCGCCGCCGGTCCGCCGAGGTCACGGGCGGGGGCGCGGGCGGGCGCACGGAAACGGACCGGTGCCCGGCCGGGGGGTGAGGGCCGGGCGCCGACGCCGCGTCAGGACGGGGTGACGGCCACGCACTTCGGGGCGGTACGGGACCGCCGTCGGCGTGGCCGTTCCGTCGCGCGGCGGGCTCAGTCCTCGTAGTAGTTGTTGACGATCACGTCGGGCTCGTCGTCGTCGAACGCCTCGTTGAGCAGCGCGCCGCCGACCAGACCGGCCGCACCGGCGCCGATGAGCGCGCCGGTGCCGAACCGGCGGCCCTGCTGCGGCTGTTCGGGCTGCGCGTACCCCGGCTGTGCGTACCCCGGCTGTGCGGGCGCCGCCTGCGGGTAGCCCGGCTGCGGGGGCTGCTGCGGGTAGCCGGGCTGGGGGTAGCCCTGCTGCGGTGCGGCGTAGTACGGCGGCGGGGTGGTCTGGACACGCTGGGCGCAGCCGGGGCACGAGGTGATCTGACGCGGGACGCCCCACTGCGGCGACCACATGACCGGCGTCGTGCCGGGGCCGTGCGAGGGGTCGAAGAAGCAGGTCATGTCGGTGTCTCCGATCGGTGCGGGGTGGGGTGCGGGGGCCGGG
>NZ_VKJP01000349.1 GCF_007280575.1 Streptomyces benahoarensis | reverse complement strand
TCACCCCACCCCCAGCCCCGGCAGGACCTCGTCCGTGAAGAGGCGGAGGGCGCGCCAGCCCTCGTCGACCGGGATGCCGCCGCACAGCGGGTGGAGGACCCACGAGCCCGGCGCGTCCGGCTCCTGGGCCAGCCGCAGGCACTCCTGCGGTGTGACGATGCGGTAGATGCCCTCCGCGCGCAGTTCCGCCACGTCGCGTGCGGCCGAGCGCACCGCCGAGCGGACGCCCGCGGGCTGCCAGGACGCGTAGGTCCGGGCCTCGTACAGCAGATGCGGACCGTACCGTTCCCAGGCCCGTTCCGGGTCCTCGGAGACGTGCAGCAGGCAGGTGCGGGCGTCGGGCTGCAGCGCCCGGCCCTCGGTGCCGTACGCGGCGCACCGTTCGTGGTAGTAGGCCACCAGCTCCGGCAGATGGGCGGAGGGGAACAGCGGCAGCCCCAGCCGGGCGGCGCGCCGGGCCGCGGCGCGTGAACCGCCACCGACCAGCAGCGGCGGATGCGGCCGGGTGTAGGGGCGCGGCGTGACCTGCACGGTGCGGCCCCGGTACCGGAACGGCTCGCCGCGCCAGGCCGTCAGCAGCGTCTCCAGCACCTCGTCCTGGAGGGCGCCGCGCCCGGCCCAGTCCCTGCCGTACGCCGCGTACTCCTGGGGCCGGTAGCCGAGCCCGGCGACGGTGACCAGCCGTCCGGCGCCGAGCAGGTCGAGCACGGCGAGGTCCTCGGCCAGCCGGAGCGGATCGTGCAACGGCGTGAGCAGCGCGGAGACCGTGACCGTGATCCGGCGGGTGGCGCCGAGCAGCGCCCCGGCGAAGGCCAGCGGGGCGGGCATCCAGCCGTCGCCGGTGACGTGGTGCTCCTCGGTCTGCACGGTGGTCAGGCCCCGTGCGTCGGCGTACGCGGCCATCTCCAGCGCCGCGCGGTAGCGGGCGGCGAGCGAGGCGGGGGAGGGGTCGGGGTCGACGAGGTTCAGGCGCAGAACGGTGACGGGCGGCATGGCGGCGTCCCCTTCGCCGGGTGGCGGGTGAAGGGACGGTAGCTGACGAGGTGTCAGATTTCCAGGGTGGTGCGGGCCGCGCCCGGGGTGGTCCCGTGGCCCCGGAGGGGGCGGTCGTGTCGCCGTGCGTCGGGGCGCGGTGGTGCCGCATGGGGCCGCGGCACGGCGCCGCATGGGGCCAGGTGTGGGGCCTCGCATGGGGCGGGGCCTCTTGTCCACACGGCGCCGCGGCATGGAGCCGCGGCACGGCGCCGCACGAGGCAGGCCCCGGCCGCACGAGGCCGGACGGGGGCATGGCCCCGCGCGGCGGCCCGTCAGCCCGTCGTGAGCGGCGTCCGGCCCCCGGTGACCGGCTCGTCCGTGGCCGGGACGTTCTCCTTCGGGCGGGGCAGCACCGCGAAGAGGACCGCGGCGATCAGGATCGTGGCCGCCCAGCCCAGGCCGTTCCGGCCGATCCAGGTGGTGGCCAGCGGGCCGGTGAACCACTGCACCGTCGTGAAGCACAGCCCCGCGGCCAGCGCCGCGGCCCAGGAGATCATGGCCTGCCAGCAGAAGCCGCCCCGGTACCAGTAGCGGCTGGTGCGCCCGATGGTCAGCAGGCTGTCGGCGTCGTAGCGGACGGCCAGGGAGCGGCGCCGGGCCATGTCCACGGCGTAGACGCCGATCCAGGCGGAGAACGAGACCGCGAGCAGCGTGAGGAAGGTGATGAACTGCCCGATGAAGTCCTTGGCGACCAGCATCATGAACAGCCCGCCCACCAGGCTGATGACGGCGTTGATGCTCACCGCCAGGGCCCGCGGCAGCTTGACGCCCATGGTCTGCGCGGTGAACCCGGCGGAGTACATCGACAGGCTGTTGATCAGCACCATCCCGACCAGCGCGGTGATCAGATACGGCACCGCGAGCCAGGTCGGCAGGATCGTGCCGAGGAACGACATCGGGTCGGTGTTCTGCCCGGCCAGCTTCGGGTTGGACACCGCCATCACGCCGCCCATCAGCACCATCGGCACCAGCACCAGTGCCGCGCCGGAGACCGTGGCGCCGACGATCCGGCGGCCGGACGCGGAGTGCGGGAGGTAGCGCGCGAAGTCCGGGCCGGTGGGCACCCAGCTGATGCCGCCCGCGGCGATGGTGCCGATGCCCGCGATCACCATCGCGGTGGTGCCCGCCTTCTTCGCGAAGATCGCCTGCCAGTCCATGGTGGCGATCAGATACACCAGCACCATCACGGTGAACAGGCCGAAGAGGTACGTGGAGTACCGGTTGCAGAGGTTGAGCGCCTTGCGCCCCATGCCGCTCACCAGATACGTACAGGCGACGAACGCGAGCAGGGTGATGACCACCAGCAGGTTGTTGGCCCGGATGTCGAACAGCAGCCGCAGCACCGTCAGCACCGCGTACGCGCCGGTGACGGCGTTGATCGTCTCCCAGCCGAAGCGGGCCACCCACAGGACCGCGCCCGGGAAGTAGTTCCCCCGGACGCCGAACGCCGCCCGGGAGAGCATCGCGCCCGGCGCGCCGCCCCACTTCCCGGACACCGACAACACCCCGACCATGCCGAACGCCACCGTCGCGGCGATGACGGCGACCAGCAGCACCTGCCAGAAGTTCAGCCCGTTGTTGACCACCAGCGCGGCGCCCATGGTCAGCAGGAGCACGCTGATGTTGGCGGCGACCCAGGTGGGGAACAGTTCGCGGACGCGTCCGTGGCGTTCGCGGTCGGGTACGGGCTCGATGCCCCGGGTCTCGACGGCGCCGTCGGCTTCGGGGGTGGACGTGGTGCCCATGGTGCAGGTGTCTCCGTGCGCGGTTCTGGAGCGCCCCGGGAGGCGCTGAGGCAGCGGCTTTGGTGCCCGGCCGGGTTCGGTCGCCAGGACTCTACGCGCGTTGCGCAGCCGTCCACCATCGTACTTTGGTCCAAGTTCGTGCCGTACGTCCTGTTGGATGCCTCCATGAAACCGCAGCTCCACGCTGTCTGAGGAAGCCCCTCACTTTCCCGCCACCCTGCTGACCAGCGATTTCCGGCCAGCCTCGACGTGTCGGACGCGCGCCCCGCGCACCGGGGCGTGGGGCGGGGGCGCGAGGGGCGCGCGGCGCTCACGGGATCGGCGCGTGCGGCCCCCGAGGACGGCACGTGGCTGATACTGGGAGGGTTATGGAAATCGTCATCCTTGCTGTAGTCATCGCCGTGGTCGTGCTCGGCGCGATCAGCGGGCTCGTCGTCAGCGGCCGCAAGAAGAAGCAGCTGCCGCCGTCCCCGCCGACCGCCGCCGTCACGCCCTCCGTCACCGCGCCGCCCGCAGAACCGCAGGTCGGTGAGGAAGCCGAGACCCCGAGCGACGTATCCCGTCGCACCATCGAAGACACGCCGCTGCCCGTCGCCGAAGCCCCCGAGGCCGAGGCGCCGGTCGCCGAGCCGGAGGCCCCGCCCGCCCCGGAGATCGAGGTTCCGGAGCCGACCGCCGGCCGCCTGGTGCGGCTGCGCGCCCGGCTCTCCCGGTCGCAGAACTCCCTCGGCAAGGGCCTGCTGACCCTCCTGTCCCGCGAACACCTCGACGAGGACACCTGGGAGGAGATCGAGGAGACCCTGCTCACCGCCGACGTCGGCGTCGCCCCCACCCAGGAGCTGGTCGAGCGGCTGCGGGAGCGGGTCAAGGTCCTCGGCACCCGCACCCCCGAAGACCTGCGCGCCCTGCTGCGCGAGGAACTGCTCACCCTCATCGGCACCGACATCGACCGCTCCGTACACACCGCGAACGGCATCGGCAACGGCGGCGACGAGATCCCCGGCGTCGTCCTGATCGTCGGCGTCAACGGCACCGGTAAGACCACCACCACCGGCAAGCTCGCCCGGGTGCTGGTCGCCGACGGCAAGTCCGTCGTCCTCGGCGCCGCCGACACCTTCCGCGCCGCCGCCGCCGACCAGCTCCAGACCTGGGGCGAACGGGTCGGCGCCCGCACCGTGCGCGGCCCCGAGGGCGGCGACCCCGCCTCCATCGCCTTCGACGCCGTCAAGGAGGGCATCGCCGAATCCGCCGACGTCGTCCTCGTCGACACCGCCGGCCGGCTGCACACCAAGACCGGCCTCATGGACGAGCTGGGCAAGGTCAAGCGGGTCGTCGAGAAGCACGGCCCGGTCGGCGAGGTGCTGCTCGTCCTCGACGCCACCACCGGCCAGAACGGCCTCGTCCAGGCGCGGGTCTTCGCCGAGGTTGTGGACATCACCGGCGTGGTCCTCACCAAGCTCGACGGCACCGCCAAGGGCGGCATCATCGTCGCCGTCCAGCGGGAGCTGGGCGTCCCGGTGAAGCTCGTCGGTCTCGGCGAGGGCGCCGACGACCTCGCGCCGTTCGAGCCCGAGGCGTTCGTCGACGCGCTGATCGGCGACTGACCACCGCGCCACCCACCGGCGCCCACGGCCCCCGGCACCCGCTCCCGTACGGAGCGAGGCGCCGGGGGCCGTCGCGTCGGAGCGGACCGGGGCGCTACCCGGCCGCCCGGTGGCCCGAGCGGTGGCAGACGTACGCGAGCATCCCCAGCAGCAACCGGGCCTGCGGCGGGCGGGCCGCCGTCTCCAGGGACGGCGGACGGAGCCAGCGCACGGGGCCGTCCGCGCCGAGGTCGGACGGGGGAGCGGTGAGGTGGTCGTCCTGCCCCAGGGGGCGCAGATCGAGCGCCGCGTCGTCCCAGCCCGTCCGGTAGAGCAGCCCCGGGAGCCCGGCGGCGGCCCCCGGCGCGACGAAGAACTGCGCGCGCCCCGTGGGTGTCAGCGCCACCGGGCCGAGCGGCACCCCCATCCGCTCCAGCCGCGCCAGCCCGCACCGGCCCGCCGCCTCCGGTACGTCGAGCACGTCGAACGACCGGCCCACCGGCAGCAGCACCGCCGCCCCCGGCGTCCGCGACCAGGCGGCCGTGACCGTCTCCAGCGAGGCGCCCGCCGCGATCTCCGCGCCGAAGGACAGCGGATGCGCGCCGGGCGCCGGGCACGCGGACACCCCGCACGAGCACTCCAGGCGCCCGCCACCGGTGCGTGCCGCCCGGGCGCCGGGCACGACGTCCCAGCCCCACAGCCCCGTGTATTCGGCCACCGTGGTGCTCTCGGGCGCGCGCACGCGGCGCCTGGCACCGATGTCCCGGATGCCGCCGATCGTGAAACCCATGCCCCCTCCAACGGGTGGTGTGTCGGTGTGGTTACGAGCCGCCCCGGGACCCGGAGCCGACCGCGGCGCCCCGCCGCACGGGGCGCCCGGAGCGCCGCCGTGACGCTCCGTCGACGGGGCGCGGACGCCCCGCGGCGCGTCCTCGGAGCGGGGCGCGCCACGGGGCGTGTGCCGTGGCGCGCGCCGTCACACGCATCGCTCCGTCGGGTCGCGCCCGACCTGTGTCAAGTCAATCGCGCGGAGCAGAGTGGCAGTTCATTCGAAGGGGTGGCGAATGGTGGCGTTTCCGTGAGCGATCTCACGGAGAGCGTGATCGTACGATTACTTTCGGTGCGCGGAGCCGGGGGTGCCGTCCGGGGCGGTCCCGCCGGTGGCCGGACCGGCCGGAGCGGTGGCCGGAATGCGCGACCGGCCGGAGCCGGCCGGGCAGGATGCCTCAACAAGCCGGATCCTGCACGGGATTCGCGTCGGGCGACACACGGTTGGGGGCGTTACCAGTGGGCGGCAACGGCAGCGGAACTGCCGAGAAGCGTCCCAACACACAGTTGGGATCGTGGTTCGTGCGCAGCGGCTGGTCCAAGGGCGAGCTGGCCCGTCAGGTCAACCGCAGAGCCCGCCAGATGGGCGCGCACCACATCAGCACCGACACCTCCCGCGTCCGCCGCTGGCTCGACGGCGAACAGCCGCGCGAGCCCATCCCGCGCATCCTCTCCGAACTCTTCTCCGAACGCTTCGGCTGCGTCGTCGGCGTCGAGGAGCTGGGCCTGCGCGCCGCGCACCGCGCCCCGTCCGTCTCCGGCGTGGACCTGCCCTGGGCCGGTCCCCAAACCACCGCCCTCCTCAGCGAGTTCTCCCGCAGCGACCTGATGTTGGCGCGCCGCGGCTTCCTCGGCACCTCCCTCGCCCTCGCCGCCGGACCGTCCCTCATCGAGCCGATGCAGCGCTGGCTGGTTCCGGTCCCCCCGGCCCCGGGCGCCCCGCAGCC
>NZ_VKJP01000348.1 GCF_007280575.1 Streptomyces benahoarensis | reverse complement strand
GGTGCGGGTGCGGGTGCGGGGGCGGGCGTCCGGGCCTCGGAGGCGGCCGGTGCCGGGGACCCTGCCGGGTGAAGGACCGTGGAGGCCGCGGCCCCGGCGACCCCCGGCTCGCCGGTGCCGCCCGAGCGCCCTCCGCCAACGCCCCGGTACCGCCCGGAAACGCGGGATCATCGCGGGATGACCCTCCCCAGAATCCGCGTCGCCGCTGACGTGGTCCGCCACCGCGTCGTTCCCGAGCTGGTGGCCTTCGACCACATAGGCATGGCGGAGGCCGGTACCCAGGCGCCCGCGGGCGGAGTCGAAGCAGGTGAGGCGCCGGAGCGGGCCGTGCTGCGGGAGGTCGCCGAGGAGACCGGGCTGTCGGGCGCCACCGTGGTGCGGCGGATCACCGTCGAGGACGAGCCCCACCCCGACACCGCACAACCGAGACGGACCACCTTCTTCCTGCTCCGGGCGCCGGATGGCGCCCCCGACGCATGGGAACACCGTGTCCGGGGCGACGACGCCGGTCCGGCCTGTGCCTGCCACTTCCTCCCCTTCCCCTCCACCGGCCGCTCGCCGACGACCAGGACATCTGGCTGGGCCACGTCGCCCCACGGTGGGCCACCGCACGGCCCGCGCCCGACCGGATGCCTCCGGCCCGGGACGCCTGAACTCACCCGATGGGCCCCGCTGCCGATACCGCCTCCGCCACCCGGGCCGGCGACCGCCGCCCCGCTGTGCTGCAGCCGGTCCCGGCGGCCCGTCGCTACCGCTCCGTGCCCGGGCGCCCTCGGCGGGCGACGGCCCAAGCCACGGCGGTGACGCCGGAGGCCAGCAGACCGGCCGGTATCGCCAGGAAGAGCCAGGGCCCCGGCGCATGCCAGACCCCCAGGGCGTCGAGGCCGTATCCGACGCCGACGGCCACCGCGGCCAGCCCGCAGATCAACCGGACCGGTTCGAAGGGGTGACGCTTCATGAGATACCTCCCTGAGACGGCCGAGCGGCAAGGACGAGAGCGAAGGTGCGGGGAGCGGCGGGCGGGGTGGATACGGCGGATATGTGCGTGGTGGCCGACACCGGCGAGCCGACCGGTGCGAGCGCCGCGACCGCGGCCGCCGGGAGGGCCCCGGCTCGCGAACCGGCCGTTGGCGGGGAGGCCGCCCCGGGCGGCGACGGGGAGGCGGGCGCCGCAGGCGACGGCGGGAGAGCGTGGCGGACATCGATCTGCCCGGCGCCCACCCGGAGCGTCAGGTCGAGGAAGCCGCGCGGCTTCTCCCCCTTCTTCAGCCCCTCGGCGGGAAGCGTGACCGTCCGGGTGCGGTCGTCCGCGGAGATCCGTACGTCGTTGGCGGACTCGCCCGGCAGACGCACATCGCCGAGCCCCAGCGACAGATGCACCGTCGTCTCCACGCCCTGTGGCAGCGTCACCTCCAGGCGGCCCGCGCCCACCTCGGCGCCGGTACGGATCGTGTGACCGTCCTTGACGGGCAGCCCCCCGAGGTCCAACCTGCCCCCTCCGGAGCCGAGTTCGTAATGCCGCTGGACGGCGGAGACTTCGGTGGGGGCCCAATGACGGTTCTGCCATTCGGCGCTGATGTTGTCCGGCAACACCGTCGACACCGCGAGGAGCGCCGTCGTCAGCACCATCATGACGACGGTGCCGCCGCCCGTCCGCCCCAGCCAGGCGCTGATCACCAGCCCCAGCCCGAACACCACCAGCGCACACGCCAGACCCGCCTGCAGTGCGTGCGAGAACGAGGCGTGCCGGTCTACGCCGAGCGCCGTGCCGGCGCCGCCGAGTGCGGCCAGAAGGAAGACCACACCACCGATCCGCCGCCCGGCCCGCGGCCGACGCCGCTGCGGCGCGGGCGCACCGGACGGACGGGCCGCCGCGCCGCCGGGGCGGAAACCGGGAGGCCACACGGGGCCGCCGGGCACGCCGTGACCGCCCTCATAGGTGAGATCGGCGTGCTCCGGGCCCCACAGGTACATCAGCCCGGCCGGTTCCTTGCCGAGCGGCCCCCGCCACCACGGAGGCGTCTGCGGGCCGGGCGGCGCCATGGTCTCCGGCGGCGCGTCGGCGATGACCTGCGCGGTGGCCGCGTCCCGGGCGCCGGGGCCCTCGGCACCGCCGCCGCGGTGCCGACGCGACCAGTACGCGGCACCGGCCACGGCCAGCGTCAGCAGGACGGCGAAGGACATGACGCTGCCCTTGCCCAGCGTCGTGAGGAACAGCCCGCAGCCGACCAGCGCGAACAGCAGCGCCGTCAGCGCCGAGCCCTCGACCCGGCCGGAGAGCAGCCGTCGGCCCTCGTTCTCCTCCTCGCCGTGGAGCGGGATGATCAGCCAGGCGAAGCCGTAGAAGATCAGCCCCAGGCCGCCGGTGATGGAGAGCACGGCGAGGACGATCCGGAAGATCACCGGGTCGAGATCCCACTGCCTGCCCAGGCCACCGCATACGCCCGCGACGACCTTGTGCCGTCGGCTGCGGCGCAGCGGCGGGCGCGGCGGGGTGGAGCCGTCGGCGCCGGGCGGTGCCGATTCCTCGGCGGGGGCTGCTTCGTTCATGAACCCATGGTGACAAGCGCGACGGAATCCCGGCATCCGTGGGAACCCTGGCAGAACCCTGAGATCGACCCCGAGCAACCCCGATATCACCCGCGGGTTCGCATATCCCCCCGAGATGCGCCGACGCAGCGAACGGACGGTGCACAGGCGCGGCAGGTGGGGCCCGGATCGGCCGGGTCGGAGACTATCGTTGCGCCCTGGATACGTACGGGTTTCCGGAGGGGCGTGCGGTGACGGAGGCGGCGTCGGTGGACGAGGGGCGACTGGTCGCCGGGCGGTATCGCCTGATCGAGCGGATAGGCCGTGGAGGTATGGGCACCGTCTGGCGGGCCCGGGACGAGATCCTCGCACGCCAAGTGGCCGTCAAGCGGCTACACGTCTCGCCCCAGTTGGACGCGGACGAGTTGGCCCTGCGCCACGAGCGGACCACCCGCGAGGCGCAGGCCGCGGCGCGCATCAACCACCCCAATGTGGTCAGCGTCCACGATGTGGTTCTCGACGACGGGCTGCCGTGCATCGTCATGGAGTACGTACCGGCCGGGACGCTCGGTGACCTCATCAAACGGGCGGCGCGGGAGAACCGTTTCGTGGATCCCCGGGAGGCGGCCCGGATCGGCCGCGGCATGATCGCCGCGCTGCGGGCCGCGCACGCCGCCGGGGTGCTGCACCGGGACGTCAAGCCGGGCAATGTCCTCCTCGGCGACGAGGGCCGCGTCGTCCTGACGGACTTCGGGATCGCCGTCGCCTCCGGTACGTCCACCCTCACCAAGACCGGCGAACTGGTCGGCTCCATCGACTACCTGGCGCCCGAGCGGGTCAAGGGCGGCACCCCAGGGCCCGCGTCCGACCTGTGGGCCCTGGGGGCGACGCTCTATCAGGCGGTCGAGGGGCGGCCCCCGTTCCGTAAGACCACGGCGGTCGAGAGTGCGTACGCCATCGCCGTCGACCCGTTGGAGCCGCCGGCCCACGCCGGGCCGTTGGCGCCACTGATCGAGGCGCTGCTCGCGAAGGAGCCCACCGACCGGCCGTCGGCCGAGGTCGTCGAGCAGGCGCTGCGCTCCGCCGAGGCGGAGGTGGACACGGCGCTGATCGGCTGGCCGACGCTGGCCCTGGGCACCGTGGGGCGCGGAGGTTCCGACACGGCGAGTGGCTTCGAGGCCCTGACCAGGCCGGTCGTGCCGTCGGACACCGCGGGCGGCGGGCGGCCCACCCCGGGGAGCGGCGGTACGGGCACCACCACCGGGATCGCCGGAAAGACGGCCGGTACCGGGGCGATCACCGACCCCCGGATAGCGGCCTCCCTGGGCCGCGCCACCACGACCGGCGCGGCCACGGACACCGATACCGCGAGCACGTCCGCCACCGGCCAGGTCACGGGACCGGCGGCGGACACACGCGGCCTCGTCGGCGTCGACGCGGAAGCCCAACGGGTCGCCGAGGCGGACACCGGCTCCATGGGCGGCGCGCTCCTGCCGTCCGCCACCGGGGCGGCCGTGTCGGGTGCCGAAGACACGGGGCAGATCGCGGTGACCCCGCCGCCCCGTAAGCGACGCGGCCGGGTCGTCCTCTGGTGCGCCCTCGGGGTGCTGGCGGCCGGGGGAGGCGCGGGCGGCGCCTGGTACGCGCTCCACGGGGGCATCGGCAACACGGCGCAACCGGCGAAGGGCAGCAGCCCCGAGCAGCCCTCCGTGTCCCAGCACCCCATCGGGCCGCCCCCGCCCACCCCGGACGGCATGCACCGCGTCGAGGAGCGGCAGCTCGGGGTCTCCTATCCGGTGCCGGACGGCTGGACGCGGCAGGTGAAGGACGGCGGCCGGCAGATCGTCTACATCTCCCAGGAGTCGCTCGCCCAGCTGACGATCAGCGTGCTGGACTTCTCGTCCGGCGACCAGGTGGCGCACTTCAAGCAGGTCGAGGGGGACCTCCAGAAGCAGTACCCGAGCTACTCGCGCAAGCGGCTGCAGGACACGATGTACCAGAACGACCCGGCCGCCATCTGGGAGTTCACCTTCCAAGGCCAGGTGCGGGAGTACCGCGGCATCGACCTCGGATTCGGCCGTGAGGGGGAGAAGGAGTATGCGATCTACGTCTCCGCGCCGAGCGCCGACTGGGCCACGTTCCGTGACCTCTTCTCCAAGGTGAAGGAGGGCTTCCGCAAGCGCGAGGACGCGAGCTGACCGCGGGGCACGCCCGCGCCGCGACCCGCAAATCTCAGGGACCACGTCAGGGTCCACCCTGATGTCCCCCGACCCGCCGCGTGTGACGATCTGTGCATGACCACAGCCCCGCCCCGCGCCGGATCGCACCACGCGTCCGCGCAGCAATTCGCCGAGCCACCCGTGCGCAAGCTCTACCGCAGCGCCGACGGGCGGCTGCTCGGCGGCGTCGCGCGCGGACTCGCGGGACATCTGGGGCTCCCCGTCTCCTGGGTCCGGGTCGTCTTCGTCGCGCTGTTCCTCGCCGAGGGCATGGGCGCGCTGCTCTACGCGGCGTTCTGGTTCTTCGTCCCGCTCGGCGTCGGCGGGGTGGAGGACCGCCGGACCGCGGCCGACGGCGCCCGCCGCGCCGGGGCCCGCAGACCCGATACGGGCCAAGTCATCGCGTTGATCGCGCTGCTGGCCGGGTCCGCGTTCGTCGCCTCCCGGTTCCAGCTGGGCATCGGCAGCGGCTATCTGTGGCCGGTGCTGCTGATAGCCGCGGGTGTCGCCCTCGTCTGGCGGCAGGCCGACAACGCGCGCCGCGCGCAGTGGCTGGAGCTGGGCCGCCGTAAGGGGGTCCTCCCGGCGCTGCGCGGCGCGGCCGGAGTCGCGCTCGTCGGAGTCGGCGTGACCGGCATCGTCGTGCTTCAGGGCTCGGTGGGCCACCTCGGCTCGGTGCTCCAGGCCGCGCTCGCCGTCGTCGTCGGCATCGCCCTGCTCGCCGGTCCCTACCTCGTCCGCCTGATACAGGACCTCTCCGAGGAGCGGCTGATGCGCATCCGTGCCCAGGAACGGGCCGAGGTCGCCGCCCACGTCCACGACTCCGTGCTGCACACCCTCACCCTCATCCAGCGCAGCGCCGACGACTCCCGCGAGGTCGCCCGGCTCGCACGCGCCCAGGAGCGGGAGCTGCGGGCCTGGCTGTACCGGCCCGAGGGCCGCACCAAGGAGGAGGACGAGGAGCCCGCCACCCTCGCCGACGCGGTGCGTACGGCGGCGGCCGAGGTCGAGGACCACCACGGCGTACCGATCGAGGTCGTGGTGGTCGGCGACTGCCCGCTGGACGAGGCGCTGGGCGCGCAGATGAAGGCCGCCCGCGAGGCGATGGTCAACGCCGCGAAGTACGGCGGCGAGGGCGGGCCGGTGCAGGTCTTCGCCGAGGTGGAGGGCCGCACGGTCTTCGTCTCCGTACGCGACCGGGGGCCGGGCTTCGACCTGGACGCCGTCCCCGACGACCGGATGGGCGTCCGCGAGTCCATCATCGGCCGGATGGAACGCAACGGCGGCACCGCCCGGCTGCGGTCCGTGCCCGGCGGCGGCACCGAGGTCGAGCTGGAGATGGAGCGCACCGAATGACCACGCCCGCATCCGCCGCCACCCCCACGACCCTCCTTCTGTCCCTTATA
>NZ_VKJP01000347.1 GCF_007280575.1 Streptomyces benahoarensis | reverse complement strand
GACGGGGCTCGGGTGGGGTTTCCGTGTTTGACGTGCAGTGACGGTGTCGGCACCCCCCGTCGTGCACGTGCATCTGTACATGCATCTGCATGTGAACCTGGTTATGCTGCCAAGTAGTTGAACGACAGTCATGACCCGGGAGAGCCCTGTGCCGCACGCATACAACGGGATGGCCGCGACCGATCTCCCCGACGCCGCCTGGCAGAAGAGCCGCCACAGCAACTCGCAGGGATCCTGTGTGGAGTTCGCGAAGCTCCCCGGCGGGGAGGTGGCGGTACGGAACTCGCGTTTCCCCGAGGGGCCCGCGCTGATCTACACGCCCGCCGAGGTCGAGGCGATGCTGCTCGGCGTCAAGGACGGGGAGTTCGACCACCTGGTCCGCGACTGACCGTCCGGGGCAGCCGCTGAGGCATATCGCCGCAGGTCAGTGGTTTTTTGCGCATGCGCCGACCAGGGTGGGGCCCGTGCTCTGGGGGGGGCGGGGTGTCGCCCCGCTCGTACCGTCCGTCGTCGTATACGTGCGCTCTTGGGGTTGCCCGTCGCCGCGTCCGGTCGCAGGTGTGCCGGGCCTCCGTGGTGGTGGCCCCGGCGTGTGCTGCGTCCATGCCGGTCCGTCCCGGGAGCGGTGTGCGCCCCCGGCGGAGCGGGTTACGGAACTCGGAAGAGGGCCCAGACGATCTTGCCGTGGGGGGCGCCGGAGAGCGGCTGCCAGCCCCAGCTGTCGCTGAACGACTCGACGAGGTACAGCCCGCGGCCGCCCTCCGCCCCGAAGTCCGCCTCGCCGGCGACCGGTGAATCGTCGCTGGGGTCACGGATCGCGCACACCAGTCGCGAGGACCAGTGCATCAGGTGCAGCCGGGCCGGCGGGGTCTCGTCGGCGAGCTGCGGGGCGGCGAGGACCGCATGGCGCAGCGCGTTGGTGACCAGCTCGGAGACGACCAGTTCGACGCCGTCGAAGAGGCCCTCAAGGCCCCAGTCGCGGAGCGTGTCGCGGGTGAACTTCCGTGCGCCGCCCACCGATTCGTAGCGCGGTGGCAGCGAGCAGGAGGCGGAGCCGGAGACTGTCCAGGGGTCGACGGGAAAGACGCTTTGCCCTAATGGATCGAGCCTGGTCAAAACCTTGGTCCCCATGCGAGGCACTCCTGGCGTTCGCGGACGTCATGACCCGGCCGGTCAGCGGGGTCTGGCGGATCTTTCACGAGCGTGCATGCGTGCGACGCCCATGGTTCCGAATGCGTACGCCAGATGCAAGGGCAGATGCACGTGCACGTGCCGGGATTGCGGGGATATCTTCCGGTTCGCGGTTAATTCTTCTCCTGTGCAGGGTGTGGAGGGCGTGGGCGGACCTCACATATCAGTAACCGGCCGAGCACTCAACGCCGCAGGGACGTGGCAGACTGCCGGGCACTGTTGGGCGGGTCGGGGCCATGGGAGGGGCGAAACGGTGTCCGCAAGTGAGTCGAACGGGTCGGTGGTGCGGAGGATCCTGCTGGGATCGCAGCTGCGCCGACTGCGGGAGTCGCGCGGCATTACCCGGGAGGCGGCGGGGTACTCGATCCGCGCCTCCGAGTCCAAGATCAGCCGGATGGAACTGGGGCGGGTCAGCTTCAAGTCCCGCGATGTGGAAGACCTGTTGGCGCTGTACGGGGTGAGCGACGAACAGGAGCGCGCCGCGTTGCAGTCCCTGGTGCGCGAGGCCAACGTCGCGGGCTGGTGGCACAGTTACTCCGATGTGCTCCCCGGCTGGTTCCAGACGTATATCGGCCTGGAGGGCGCCACCTCGCTGCTGCGCACCTATGAAGTGCAGTTCATTCATGGCCTGTTGCAGACGGAGGAGTACGCCGACGCCGTGGTACGGCGCGGGATGCCGGACGCCGCACCGGAGGAGATCGAGCGTCGGGTCGCGCTCCGCCTGGAGCGGCAGAAGCTCCTGGTCGCCGAGCGCCCGACGGAGTTCCACTGTGTGCTCGACGAGGCCGCGCTGCGCCGCCCGTACGGCGAAAGACAGGTGATGCGCGAGCAGTTGAGACATCTCATAGAGGTGTCTCAACGGCCGAATGTGCGCCTTCAGGTGATGCCCTTCCAGATGGGCGGCCACTCCGGGGAGAGCGGCGCCTTCACGATGCTGGGATTCCAGGAGGACGGGCTGCCGGACATCGTCTACCTGGAGCAGCTCACCAGTGCGCTCTACGTGGACAAGCCCGAGGAAGTCGCCCAGTACGCACGGGTGATGGGGCGGCTGCAGGCGGAGGGGCCGAGCCCCGCGGAGAGCCGGGACCTTTTGCGTGGTCTACTCCAATTGATGTGACGCGTGGGTAGGATGACCAGCCATCAGGAGGCAATACCCCACAACTGGGCGCCGTGCGCGCCCTGTTCTCCAGATCGGGATGGCATGTCCTACTTCGACGACTTGGCGTACCAGTTCATCGACGGCGAGTGGCGCTCCGGCAGCGGCTCGTGGGACATCGTCGATTTCAATCCCTACAACGGGGAGAAGCTGGCCTCCATACCGGTAGCCACGGCGGCGGAGATCGACGAGGCGTACCGCTCCGCGGAGCGCGCGCAGCAGGCATGGGCCGACACCAACCCGTACACCCGGAGGCTGGTCTTCGAGCGGGCGCTGCGGATCGTCGACGACCGCGAGGCGGAGCTGGCCGAGGCGATCGCCGCGGAGGTCGGCGGCACCCACGTCAAGGTCGGCTTCGAGCTGCATCTGGTCCGGGAGTTCCTGCGCGAGGCGATGCAGCTGGCGCTGCGCGCCGAGGGCCGCATCCTGCCGTCGCCGGTCGACGGCAAGGAGAACCGTCTCTACCGGGTGCCGGTCGGCGTCGTCGGGGTGATCAGCCCGTTCAACTTCCCGCTGCTGCTGTCCATGAAGTCGGTGGCCCCGGCGCTGGCGCTCGGCAACGCCGTGGTCCTCAAGCCGCACCAGAACACGCCGATCTGCGGTGGCGGTCTGGTCGCCCGGATCTTCGAGGAGGCCGGGTTGCCGCCCGGGCTGCTGAATGTCGTGGTCACCGACATCGCCGAGATCGGTGACGCGCTGATCGCGCACCCGGTCCCCAAGGTCATCTCGTTCACCGGCTCCGAGAAGGTCGGGCGGCACGTCGCGACGGTCGCCGCCGGGCACTTCAAGCACGCCGTGCTGGAGCTGGGAGGCAACAGCGCGCTGGTCGTCCTCGACGACGCGGACGTCGACTACGCCGTCGACGCCGCGGTCTTCAGCCGCTTCATCCACCAGGGCCAGGTCTGCATGGCGGCCAACCGGGTGCTGATCGACCGGTCGCTGGAGCAGGAGTTCACCGAGAAGTTCGTGGCGAAGGTCGCCTCCCTCAAGGTGGGCGACCCGGCCGATCCGGCCACCCATATCGGGCCGCTGATCAACGAGGGGCAGGCCGAGGCGATCACCTCGCTGGTCAGGCGGGCGGTCGGCGAGGGCGCCACCGCGCTGCTGCACGGCAAGAGCGACGGCACGCTCGTCGGGCCCAGCGTGCTCGGCGGGGTGGCGGAGGACTCGTGGCTGCTCCACCAGGAGATCTTCGGGCCGGTGGTGGTGCTGGTGCCGTTCGACGGTGACGACGACGCGGTGCGGATCACCAACGCGTCGCCGTACGGCCTGAGCGGCGCGGTGCACACCGCGGACATCGAGCGGGGTGTGCGGTTCGCCAAGCGCATCGAGACCGGCATGATCCACATCAACGACGGCACGGTGCACGACGAGCCGATCGTGCCGTTCGGCGGCGAGAAGAGCTCCGGCGTGGGTCGCCTCAACGGTGACGCGATGGTGGAGGCGTTCACCACCACCAAGTGGATCTCCATCCAGCACGGCCGCTCCCGCTTCCCGTTCTGACGGCGCTTCCCGTTCTGACGGCGGCGCGGGCCGCACGCCCCGGGCGCGGGTACGGCCCGGCCGCCGCCTCGGGGCACGTCCTAGGCTGGTGCCACCGGGCGCGCCGGTCTGCGCGATCCGGGTGCGGCGGACGGAGGGGCGATGTCGGCGATGCGGTTGCTGGTCCTGGGCGCCGTCCGGCAGCACGGGCGGGCGCACGGCTACCAGGTGCGGGGCGATCTGGAGTACTGGGGCGCGCACGAGTGGGCGCAGGCCAAGCCCGGTTCGCTCTACCACGCGCTCAAGCAGATGGCGAAGCAGGGACTGCTGCGCGCCCACGCCACCGCGCCGAGCCCGGACGGCGGACCGCCGCGTACCGAGTACGAGCTGACGGACGCCGGTGAGGCGGAGTTCTTCGCGCTGCTGCGGGACGCGCTGTCGCGGCCCGGTCAGCGCAACGATGTGCTCAGCGCCGGTCTCGGCTTCCTCGTGGAGCTGGAGCGCGCGGAGGCGGTGGCGCTGTTGCGGGAGCGGGTGCGGGCCCTGGAGGAGTGGCGGGCCACGGCGACCGAGGAGTACGTGCCCGCGGAGGGGCCCGGTTCGCTCGGGCACATCGGCGAGATCATGCACATGTGGGTGGACGCCGCCGATCATGGCGCGGCCTGGACGCGCGGGCTGATCGCGCGGATCGAGGGCGGCGCGTATGTCTTCGCCGGGGAGGGCGAGCCGTTCGTGGGCGTCCTGGCCGACGGCGAGGAGAACCCGTACGCGACGGGTGAGGCCCACCTCGGGGACGACGCGTAGGGGCGGTCCGGTTCGGGCGTGCCCGGGCGCCGGGCGGACGACGGGGTTCCGCGGACACGCGCCTGCGGTCAGTGGTGGAACGCGGTGGCTTTGCGGGCGGGACGTTGCAAAGGGCAGGGCTGGGCGCGGAGTTCCGGCAGCAGTTGCTCCAGGTCGTCCAGGAAGAGGTCGGCGAGGTCATGGGAGAAGCCGTTGCGGCAGACCACCCGGAGGACGGACAGGTCCTCGCGGTGCGGCGGGAAGGTGTACGCGGGCACCAGCCAGCCGCGTTCCTTCAGCCGCCGGGAGACGTCGAACACGTCGAAGACGGTGGTGTCGGGGGCGGTGGTGAAGGCGAAGACCGGCAGTTCGTCGCCGTGGGTGAGCAGGGTGAAGTCGCCCAGCGCGCCGATGCGGGACGCCAGTGACGTCGCCACGTCCCGGGTGACCTGCTGGACGGCGCGGTAGCCCTCCCGGCCCAGCCGCAGGAACGTGTAGTACTGCGCCACGACCTGGGCGCCGGGCCGGGAGAAGTTCAGCGCGAAGGTCGGCAGGTCGCCGCCGAGGTAGTTGACGCGGAAGACCAGCTCCTCGGGGAGCATCGTGGCATCGCGCCACAGCGCCCAGCCGACACCGGGGTAGACCAGGCCGTACTTGTGGCCCGAGGTGTTGATCGAGGAGACGCGGGGGATCCGGAAGTCCCAGGTCAGGTCCGGGTCGAGGAAGGGCGCGACCATGCCGCCGGAGGCGCCGTCGATGTGGACGGGGATGTCGAGGCCGGTGCGTTCCTGGAGGGCGTCGAGCGCCGCGCACACCTCGGCGACCGGTTCGTAGGAGCCGTCGAAGGTGGAGCCGAGGATGGCGACGACGCCGATGGTGTTCTCGTCGCAGAGGTCCGCGGCGGCCTGCGGGTCGAGGTGGTAGCGGTCGCCCTCCATGGGGACCTGGCGTGCCTCGACCTCCCAGAAGGTGCAGAACTTCTCCCAGCAGACCTGCACATTGGCGCCCATGACGAGGTTGGGGCGGGCGCCGGTGCGGTCGGCGGCGCGGCTCCAGCGCCGCTTGAAGGCCATCCCGGCGAGCATGCACGCCTCGCTGGAGCCGGTGGTCGAGCAGCCGACGGCGGCCGCCGGGTCGGGCGCGTGCCACAGATCGGCGAGCATCGCCACACAGCGCCGCTCCAGCTCGGCGGTGCGCGGATACTCGTCCTTGTCGATCATGTTCTTGTCCCGGCACTCGGCCATCAGCGCGCTGGCCTGCGGCTCCATCCAGGTGGTGACGAAGGTCGCGAGGTTGAGCCGGGCGTTGCCGTCGAGCATCAGCTCGTCGTGCACGTACTGATAGGCGGTGTGCGGGGCGAGCGGGCCGTCCGGGAGCGTGTGCCGGGGCGGCGATTCGGTCATGCCGCCGATCGGGTCGGCCTCGCCGTAGAAGGGGTTGACCGGGTGGCCGGGCCGCGCGGGCGCGCCTTTGTGCAGGGTCATGGCCGCACCTCCTCGGCCGACCCTAGGGCGGTGGGCGGACGGCGGCGCGTGGGGAGGGGCCGGG
>NZ_VKJP01000346.1 GCF_007280575.1 Streptomyces benahoarensis | reverse complement strand
GTGGCGGTGAGACCGAGGTGGCCGAGGGAGCGGATCGGCGGGTAGAGGTAGCCGATGAAAGCGGCGAAGGCGAGGAGCTGCCCGAGGGTCAGCCGGCCCGCCGAGATCTCCCAGGCGCCCAGGCCGATGATGGCCAGCACGCAGAGGGTTTCCAGGATCTCGATGAACTGGTCGTAGAGGGCGCTGAGGCGGGCGCTGGCGACGGAGGCGCGGAGCCAGCGGCGGGCTTCCCTGACCAGGCGTTCCTCCTCGTCGTGCTGGCGGTTGTACGCCTGCGTGAGGACGACATTGACCAGCGTTTCCTCGACGACGGAGGTGAGGGCGCCGTCGGCTGCTCGCTGGCGGCGGGTGACCTGGCGGATTCGCCCGGTGAAGCGGCGGGTGGCGAAGTAGAAGAGGGGGGCGGCGACGAAGGTGGCGAGGGCCAGTTCCCAGCGCAGCCAGAGGGCGGCGGCGGCGTAGAAGAGGGTGGAGAAGAGGGCCGCGGAGGCGCCCACCACACCGCTGACGACGAGCCGTTCGATGGCGTCGACGTCGCCGGTCAGCCGTTCCACCAGGTCGCCGCGGCGATTGCGTTGGAAGAAGTGCGGCGGAAGCTTCTGGAGATGGGAGAACACACGGGCACGCAGGCGCAGCAGGAAGCGTTCCGCGGTCCAGGCGGCGAGGGAGTTGCCGAGATAGCCGACGATAGCGCCGATGACCGCCACCGCAAGCCATTTGCCGGCGGGGTTCCAGAAGGCGCTGACCGAGCCCTTTGCCAGGGCGTGGTCGGTGAGTTGGGCGAAGAGCAGGATCGCGGCGGTCTCGGCGAGGGCGGCGACGATGGCGCACCCGATCACCGTCAGCAGCCAGCGGCGGTCGCCCCGGGTCAGCGGCCAGAAGCGGTGGAACGCCTCTACGGGGCCGACGTGACGCGTCAGAATGGGCGCTTCGCTGGGGAGTTGGGTGCGCGGCGAGGAGGGGCGAGGCGCCTCCGGGGTCGAGGTGAGGGGTGCGGCGGTGGAGGCGAGCGGGTCCGCTTCGGGCAGGCGGTCGTGGGCCATTCGGCGCTCCTGGCCGTTGACGGTGTTTCCGGCCGTTGTGGATTTTCGCCGCACGGTCGTCAGCTTTCCTCCGGCCGCGGCCGCGGCGGTCGTTGCGCAGATGCATGATTGCTGCGTGCAGGACCGTGGGAACCGGTTGACGGCAGTTCACGAGGCCGACCCGCGCGGTGTGCGCGAGCCCGCCTCTGCCCGTGCCTCAGGTCCGTGGATCCGAAGCACATGTCACATGGTCGTCAACGGATATCGGGAAATCCGCTACAACGGACCAGATGGTCACCTACGGAAGCCGCCGTGGCCGCCTCCCCATCCGCCGTAGCCGCCCCCGTCGTGTCCGCCGCCTCCGTCGCGTCCGTTGCGTCCGCCGAAGTCATCGCCCCGGCCGCCGTGACCGTAACCGCCGTCACCGTCTCCACCGTGTCCGCCACGGTCGTTGCGGATGCGGGGGAAGAACACCTTGAAGGTCATCTCTGCCTCCAGTGATCGGATGCCGCCGCGGCTTTCCCGGACCGTACTCTGGTGGCGATTCGGCACGCCCGTCAGGGCGTTCTCTGCGGTTCGTTCCGACGGAACGTCTCCACCGCGACACTTTCGACACTACGTCGGACCCTCGACCCCAACAAGTGCATTGCGTGGAATTTGGACAAAACGTGCATGTCGCAGTGGGTGTGAGGGCGGTTGCTGACGGTCGACGCGCGGCGACGGCTTCCCCGTCCCTACGCCACGCCTGCGCTCCCCGCCATCCGCGTCAGCCGCGCCGAGAAGGTGTCCAGGCCCGTCGGGTCCGGGGGCCGGCCAGGGGTGCCGAGCCGGTGGCGAGGGGTTCCCGTGCCAGGCGAGGATGCCGACACGCCGGTTCTCCCGTTTGTGGGACGTAGCCGTCGAGGATGGCGCGGGCCTCGGCGGAGAGGCTGACGCCGCTGTGGTCCTCGGCCTCGTACTCGATCTCCTTCTGGTACGAGGAGACGTCGTTGAGTGGACAGGCGTAGCCGACGGCGGCGTTCTGCAGGGAGCGCATCGGGCCGCTGCGGTAGATCTCCGGAGGGACCTGGCGGCCATGGCCGGAGCGGGCAGAGATCGGCGCCGGAAGTGCCCAGGCCCGAGGGGCCGGCGGCGAGCGCGCCCAGCCCTTCGGCGCCCAGGCCACCGAAGGCCATCGATGACCAGGGGGCCTCGGTGCTGCCGGGCGCGCCCGGCCCGCCGCCGTTCGTGTAGCGGCTGGAGGGCATGTGCCACTCGTGGCCTCCGGACTGCCGGTCCTGGAGGCCCTTGGCGTAGGCGAGCACGGCGGCGGCCGGGCCCGGGCCGTGTTCGACGAAGAGAGGTTCCTCATCACTCACTCCGAGGGGGAACCGGTTGTGGCGTCGCGCCTGCGTACCTCTCCGTCCGGAGGACGCCAGGCCCACACGTTCCCCTTGGAGGGGACCCTCCGGCCGCCTCGATATGGGCAATGCGCGATCGGGTCGTGACCGCCGCATCCGTCAACTGCTGCTGCGCCAGGCCAGCCAGTTCCCGCTGCTGCCGAAGTCACCTGTACGTATTGCCCATCGCGTCAACCCCCGTCGCCTGCACCGCCGCAGAAACAGCCCTCCGCAACGGAGACGTCGACCTGCTCCTCCTCCGCCTCATGCTCAAGTGCGCCACCACCGCCCTCGGCAACGACTTCTGCATCGCCGACAGCAGGCCCGGTCGCCTACCCGTGCTCTGCGACGACGATCCGGACGACGAGGGCCCGGCCCTCCCTACGTCTCAACAAGCGAAGCGACCAACGCAGCCGGCCCCACTGGGACGAGCGGTGCCGGCATCGCGGAAGGCACCCTCAACCGTGACCGCTGTCGGGACCAGTGGCCACTCGCCCCCGCCCGCCCACCTCCACCAACACCCTTGCTGCCGCACGGGCGGTGTGTGCCAGGGCGAGGACCGGGTGTTCGTTATGGCAGCGGTAGTTGGAGCGGTACGCCGTCGTGGCGCGGGGTCTTGTCGTACGTCCGCCGTACAGTGGATTCGCCAGCGCCTTTGGGTGTCGTCACACAGGAAAACACGAGGGCCATGATGTCATTCCTGAGCAAACTGAAGCGGCAGCGCGCCGAGTTGTTGGAGCAGCGCCGTATGGAGGCCACTATGGCGGCGGGTGCGCGGGGTGTCGGCCTGGAGGGGGCCCAACGCGCCGGGGACCGGGCGGTAGGGCGCAGCACCGATGTCGCCATCGCGGCGTCGGCCGCTTCCAGCGCTGGCTCGGGCGGCTGCTGAGCGGAGCGCTCCGGCTGTTGAGGTGCTCCGCCCCGTTCCCCTTGAGACGGCGGCCTCAGTCCTCCTGCAACAGCGGCAGGCTGCGTTGGGTCTGTTCGTCGGTCTGCATACAGGCGAAGGGTTTGCCTCCCCCGGGGCGTCCAGGGCCGCCGTTTCACGTAGCCGAAGGTCAGCTCCCCGACGGGGGAAGCTGCCGAAGTCTGCTGGGCGGTGAGCCTGCCGCCAGGCGCTGGACTCCGCGCTGTGGGTGGAGAGTTCCCGGTGGCCGGTCGATGCGGGGGCGCCGGAGCGTTCGCCGGCGCCGGTGCGGAACTGGACGACCTGGTCCCGCGCCTGGCCCTCCCGGTCGGTCAGCAGCGTCCGCATCGGCAGGTCGGTGACCAACCAGAGCAGGACTCTGGAGGACCGGATCCTGCTGGTAGCGGCCTACTGGTGTACGAACTTGACGCTGCGCCAGTTCGCCCCGCTGTTCGAGGTGTCGAAGCCAGCCGCTAACGGCGTCATCGGCCGCCTCGGACGGCGTTCACACCGCCATGCTCGGCATCGCCCGGCTGCGCAACCTCGCCCTCACGGGATAACTCCCGCCCATGCGAGGCCAGAGAGGTCCAAGGGAGGCGGCGCCCCACCTCCGGCTCGGAGAATGCTCAGTCGATACAGAACTCGTTGCCCTCGATGTCCAGCATCGGGATGCACGCATCATTGCCGTCATACAGCGTTTGCACGTGTACCGCGCCGAGCGGGACCAGCCGTGCACATTCGGCCTCAAGTGCGGCGAGGTGCTCTTTCCCCACGAGTCCGGTGCCGACCGCACATCAAGATGCCCCCGGTTCTTGGTGGCCTTCCCTTCGGGGACGCGCTGGAAGTAGTCGCGGGCCCACACCTGAGGGATCACTGCCGGCGAACCAAGAATCCCGCTGCTCAGGTGAGTGCGCACGCTTGAAAACGTCCCAAGTGGCAACCCCCCCAGGTGGCGGCGGTACGACGTACCCCAACTCCTCGCACGGGACAACCCCCAGGGGTGTCGTCCCGATCTTCGCGGCGCGGTGACGCACGAAGATCGAAAAGGCACCCCGTGGGCGTGGCCGCCCGTCCACACCAGTCTCTCCGCACCAAGGCTCCCGGTACGTACGCGGGCGCGCCCGTCAGCCCTCCGCGCCCGCTGCCCGCACCGTGCCGTGGACCGTGATCGCGCCGCCCGTGGGGCCGGTCGCGCTCGCCGACGGCGGTCCGGCCTCCTGCGTTGGCTCCTCGACGGCGGCGCGCCCGGGCGCCTCCTCGCCGGTCGCGGGTTCGGTGAGTGTCTTCGTCATCCGTACCGGCCGACCGGCCGGCTGCTCCCCGGCGGGCACGGTGCGCTCCGGCAGCAGCGCCAGCACCGCCCGCCGGTGTGCCTCGCCCGTTGCCTCGTCGTACGGGTCCGGCGTCGCCGGTACCTGGAGGCGCAGCACCGGGCCCGCCCCCAGCCGGGCGTAGCCGCGGCCGGGCGGCACCACCGGCGTCGGTGTGGTGTGCGGTGCGGCGCCGAGCACCGCGCGGACCTCGTCCGGCGTCGCGGGCCCGAGCACCACCCGGGCCCGGGTGTGCGCCCGTACCGGCTCGCTCAGCAGGTCGGAGCTGTCGAACTGCTCGGCCACCACCACCGTGACCTGCGCCGCGCGCCCGTGCCGCAGCGGCACCTGGAGGAGCCGCTGCGGATCGTCGCGGCCCTCGGCGGCCGCCAGATGCGCCAGCGCGGTGGGCCGGTCGGCGAGGATCCACAGCGGGCGGCGGATGTCGTCGGGCGCCGGTTCGCCCGCCTGCCGCGCCCGGTTCGCGGTGAGGAGCCGCCGCTCGGTCTCCTGCGCCGCCCATGCCAGTGTCGCCAGCGCGCCCGACGGCCCGCTCTCCACGCCGAGCACCCCGCCGCGCCCGGCCAGCGCCCCGAACTCGCCGGTGCCGCCCCCGTCGATGATCAGCACATCGCCGTGCTGCAACGCCTGGAGCGCCAGCGACCGCAGCAACGTCGTGGTGCCGGAACCCGGTTGCCCCAGGATCAGCAGATGCGGTGCGGTCGAGCGCGGTCCGGTGCGCCAGACCACCGGCGGCTCGTCCCGCGCCGTCTCGCCGTCGGTGACCGGCAGCGTCCGCTGGACCGACTCCGGATCGGTGAAGCCGAGCACCGTCTCACCCGGCGCGGTCACGAACCGCTGCGCCGCGATGTCGGTGGGCAGCGCCTCCAGGACGGCCAGCGTCAGCGTGTTCGCCTCCTCGTCCCAGTCGAAGCGGTACTCCCGGCCGCGCCCCGACTTCGCGTGCAGCACCTGCTCGATACGGGCCCGGGCCGCGGCCTCCCCGTCGGTGAAGTACGCCGGGTAGAGCAGCCGCAGCCGCACGATCCGGCCGTCGTCGTCGAACTCGTACGCGTCGAACGCCGCCGTCCAGTCACCGCCGTACGTGTACAGCGGCTCGGGGTCGCCGTCCCCGGCGAAGTACGGGACGAGCGCCTCGTACAGCACACGGAGCCGGGCCGCCTCCGCCTCGTCCGGGCCGGTGGGCGCGGGCACGTGGTCCCGTCCGGCCCAGGCGGCCGCGCCCATCACCGCGAGCAGCCCGAGCAGCGGGCCGTACGGCGCCAGCGCCACGACCAGGACGCAGGCGCCGATGAGGAAGCACATCGGGGCCCGCCGGTCCTGGGGCGTGGCGCGCCAGCGCTGCCCGCCGGAGACGGCGAGGCGGCGCAGCCCGCGGCTGAGGGTGATCAGCGGATGGAAGATGTCGCCGGCGCCGTCGGCTGCGGTGCGCGCCAGCTCACGGCCACGGGTGAGCGGCGCGCGGTCGGTCAGGATGCGGGGCAGAGGTCGCCGGGCCACATCGGTCTCCTGGGTGTCGTACGCGGCGGTGGGCGGCCCGGCGGGGGAGCCGGGCCGGAGAACGGCGGCG
>NZ_VKJP01000345.1 GCF_007280575.1 Streptomyces benahoarensis | reverse complement strand
GGGCCACCGGGTGGGTGGAGGGGCGCTGGTCGGCTTCGTAGCCCCAGCTCTTGCGGACGGCGCCGAAGTCGACCCAGGCGCCGGTGAAGCGGGTGGCCTCGGAGAGGACCTGGTAGCCCATGTACTCGGCGAAGGACTCGTTGAGCCAGATGTCGTCCCACCAGCGGAGGGTGACGAGGTCGCCGAACCACATATGGGCCATCTCGTGGGCGATGACCATGCCGCGGGTCTGGCGTTCGGTGTCGGTGACGGCGGAGCGGTAGACGAATTCGTCGCGGAAGGTGACGAGGCCCGGGTTCTCCATCGCGCCCGCGTTGAACTCGGGGACGAATGCCTGGTCGTAGGAGTCGAACGGATACGGCTCGTCGAAGAGGTCGCGGTAGCGGTCGTAGCAGCGGCGGGTGAGGTCGAGGATTTCCTCGGCGTCGGCGTCGAGGTGCGGGGCGAGGGAGCGGCGGCAGTGGATGCCGAAGGGCAGCCCGGCGTGTTCGGTGCGGACGGAGTGCCAGGGTCCGGCGGCGACGGCGACGAGGTAGGTGGAGATGAGGGGGGTGGGGGCGGCGCGCCAGAGGCCGCCGCCCTCGTGGGTGGTGACGCCATTGGCGAGGACGGACCACTCCTCGGGGGCGGTGACGGTGAGGGCGAAGACGGATTTGAGGTCGGGCTGGTCGAAGGTGGCGAAGACGCGCTGGACGTCCTCCATGAACAGCTGGGTGTAGACGTACGTCTCGCCGTCGGCGGGGTCGGTGAAGCGGTGCATGCCCTCGCCGGTGCGGGAGTAGGACATGCGGGCCTCGACGCGCAGCTCGTGGTCGCCGGGGGCGAGGCCGGTGAGCGGGAAGCGGTTGTCGTCGAGCAGCGCGGGGTCGAGGGGGGTGCCGTCGAGGGTGACGGAGAGCAGCGCGGCGGGCTTGACCTCGAAGAAGGTGGTGACGGGGGCGGCGTCTCCGGCGCCGTCGCGGACGGTGAAGCGGATGTCGGCGCGGGAGCCGAAGTGCTTCTCGCCCTGGGTGAGGTCGAGGTGGATGGAGTGGTGGCGGACGTCGAGGAGTCCGGCTCTGGTCTGCGCCTCGTCGCGCTGGAGTGCGGGCATGGGGTCATGCTGCCGTACGCGCCGGTTCGGCCGCACGGGGTGTGGACAACTTCGTGGGGAGGAGGGCCGCGGCGCCTTCCGGAGCGTGGGCCCCGGGGCCGCGCGGGCCGTCCGGGGAAGCTTCAGGGGTACGGCTTCTCAGTACTAAAGTATTCCCGGTGAGCGGGGCGAACCGTGGCCCGGCGGGGCCCGGGAGGGGCGGAGATGGCGCGCAGGTCGGCGGAGCGGTCGGACGCGGTGGCGGCGATCGTCGAGGACTGGCGGCGGGAGCGGCCCGAGCTGGACACCTCGCCGCTGGAGGTGCTGGCGCGGCTGCACCGGACGTTTCTGCGCTACAGCGCGCGGCTGACGGCGTCGGTGGAGTCGCACGGTCTGTCGGTGGCCGGGTTCGACGTACTGACGGCGCTGCGGCGGGCGGGCCGCCCGTACCGGCGGACGGCGGGGCAGTTGGCGGACTCCGGGCTGATCTCGTCGGCGGGGGTGACGCTGCGCATCGACCGGCTGGAGAAGGACGGGCTGATCGTGCGGGAGCGGGACGCCGAGGACCGGCGGGTGGTGCGGTCGCGGCTGACGGACGAGGGGCTGGCGACGATCGACGCGCTCTTCGCCGAGCATCTGGAGAACGAACGGCGGATGCTGGCCGGGCTCTCCCCCGCCGAGTGCCGCCAGCTGGCCCGGCTGCTGTCGAAGCTGGAACGGTCGATCACGGAGGCGGACGGGCCCGGGGGCGGGGAGCGGGAGACGCCGGCCTGAACGGCCGGGCGGAGTGGGGGTGTCGGGGCGGTGGCCGTGGACGCGCGGCGCCGCCGGATGCGGCGCGGCGCGTCGACGGCCGTTCTCCGGCGGGTCAGCGCGTGGACGGGACCTTGCCGCAGAACTCCGCCTCGATGACGTTCACGTACAGGGAGCTGTCCTGCAGCCAGTCGCCGTTGGCGTTGAACGTCAGCTGGTGTTCCCCGTCCCGGGTGCCGACCATCGCGGAGAGGGAGCCGTTGGTGCTGCCGCTCTTGCCGACGACCTTCACGCCGCAGGACAGCTGCGCGAACTCGACGCCGAGGCCGTATCCGGTGCCGCCCTCCGCCGGGACCTCGTCGAGCATCTCCGTCATCTGTGCCGGGGGCAGCAGCGCGCCCTTCATCAGCGCGCGCTGGAAGCGGTTGAGGTCGCCGCTGGTGGAGATGGCGTCGCCGGACGCTCCCAGCCAGGTCATGTTCTGCTCGGTGGCGTCGTGGATCTCGGCGTCAGGGCCCTTCTGATCGAGGCGGGAGTAGCCGACGGGGTGCGGGTCCGGCATCCGGGGCGACGTGCCGGGGAACGAGGTCCCGCTCAGCTTCAGGGGCCGGATGATGCGGCGCGCCACCTCCTCGGCGTACGGACGGCCCGTCGCCTTCTCGATGACCATCCCGGCGATCACGAAGGCGGTGTTCGAGTAGAACGGCTTCTCCTCCGGGTCGGGCCGGGGCGGGTACTTCAGCGCCGTCGCCACCAACTCCTCGGGGGTGTGGGTGTCGTAGCGGTGCTCGGGGAAGCCGAGGCCGGTGGCGTCGTGCGCGAACGCGGGGTCGTCGGTGTGGTTGGCGATGCCGCTGGTGTGGTTGAGGAGGCTGCGGAGGGTGATCGTGTTGCCGTCGTAGCCGTTGCCCTGCACCAGGCCGGGCAGCCACGCCTCGACCGTGTCGTCCAGGCTCAGCTTCCCCTCCGCCTCCAGCTGGAGCAGGACGGTCGCGACGAACGTCTTGGTGATGCTGGCCCCGCGGAAGTGCTCGCTCCCGGGGGCGCGTTCGCGGCCGGTCGCGGTGTCGGCGTAGCCGGCCGCGGCGGACCAGCGCTCCTTGCCGTCGCGGACGGTGGCGGCCGCTCCGGGGAGCCCGCCCTTGTCGACGAGGGCGCGCAGCGCGGCGCGGGTCGCCCCGTGTCCGTCGCGCTCGGGCTGGGCGGCGTGGGCGGCCGGTGCGAGCGCCACCGCTCCGGCGGCCAGCGTCCAGGCCAGGGCGCAGGAAACGGTGCGTGCGGCCAGTTGCTTCATGGGTGCGCCTCCCCCGGTCACCGAGGGGCGGAGTCCGCCCCTCGGTGACCAGGACGCCGAACGGGGGAGCACGGTTGACAGTTGGGGCGGCGGCCTTGGCCGTCAGGCGTGCCCGGCGGCGGTCAGTTCGGCCGCCTGCTTCTCCGCCTCGGCGCGGTGGAGGCGGCGGAGGCGGACGACGCCGAGGTCGTGCTGGTAGAGGTTCTCGGCGGTGTCGGCGTCGTGCGGCATCGCTTCGAGCATGGTGCGGTCCTGTTCGAGGACGTGCCAGTGGCGTTCCTCGATGAGGGTGCGGTAGAGGAAGCGCCAGGTGTCGCGCTGCCAGTCGGTGACGTGGCGGTAGCGCCAGAAGAAGACGCCGCTGCGGTGTTCGTCGACGGGGCAGATCATGCCGACGATGCCGAAGGGGCCGCCGGGTCCGGCGGACGGCGGGTAGGGGATGGAGAGGTCGACCCAGTCGACGCCGGTGCGGCACAGTTCGACCCAGTCGAAGTTGACGCCGCGCTGGTCGGTCTTCTCGAAGAAGTAGCCGCGGTCGGTCTCCCGGATGCGGAACTTGGCGGTGGTGTCGCCCTCCCCCATGGTGTGCGACTCATGGTGCAGGAACTGGCCGTGCATCGGGTCGAGGAGGTTCTCCACGGCGTAGCGCCAGGGGACGTCCCACTCGGCGTAGCAGAGGAACGCGTCGGTGCCGGGGTCGGTGAGCGGTTCGGGGAGGGTCAGATCGCAGGGCTCGGGGTGGAGCGCGTCGCCGAAGTAGGCGAGGATCGCGCCGCCCACCTCGCGCACCGGGGGGCTGGTGACGAGCTGTTTGCCTTCGAGGGTGCAGCCGGGCAGCCCGGGGACGGCGGTGACGGTGCCGGTGCCGTCGACCTCGACGCCGTGGTACCAGCAGGCGACGCGGTCGCCGAGGTGGCGGCCGAGGGAGAGCCGGGCGCCGCGGTGCGGGCAGCGGTCGGCGAGCATGTGGAGGCGGCCGTCGGCGCGGCGGAAGAGGAGCCAGTCCTCACCGAGCGCCCGGACCCGGCGCATACCGCCGGGGGCGACGAAGCGGGAGGGGACGACGGGGTGCCACTGGTTGCGCAGCCCGGTGGCGTAGAACCGGTCGGCAAGGGCGGCGGTGCCGGTGGTCGGGGTGGTCGCTGCGGTCACGGGTCACGCTCCCAGTCGGTGCATCTCGTCACGGAAGGACCGCTCGGTCCAGGGCTCGCCGTCCGGGGTGCGGACCTGGCGGTCATTCAATCCGGCGACGACGTCGGGCAGTTCGTGGCCGACGTGGGTGAAGATCTCTTCGAGGGTGCGGGCGAGCCGGATCTCGTAGGGGGTCGGTTCGTGGGTGCGGGACTGGTGGATTTCGAGGTACGGGGTCGGGGGCACGGTCTCTCCAGGGGTTCGGTGCGGGCCGCGGGGTGTCACAGGTCGAGGACGAGGCGGTCGCCGGCGCAGCGGGAGACGCAGATCATCAGGGAGGCGCCGGCGGCCCGTTCGGCGTCGCTGAGCAGGAAGTCGCGGTGGTCGGGGGTGCCGTCCAGGACGCGGGTCTCGCAGGTGCCGCAGACGCCGTCCCGGCAGGAGCTGGGGACGGCGATGCCCGCGCTCTCGACGGCGTCGAGGATGGAGGTGCCGTCCTCGACGCGGACGGTGCGGCCGCTGCGGCGGCATTCGACGTCGAAGCCGTGGCCTTCGCCGGGCGCCGGGGCGCCGTCGGGCGGGGCGGGGGCGGCGAACCGTTCGGTGCGCAGCCGGTCGGCGAGGCCGAGGGCGGCGCAGCGCTCCTCGGCGGCGGCGAGCAGCGGTTCGGGGCCGCAGCAGTAGACGAGGGTGTCGTCCGGGAGGCCGGTGAGGGCGGCGTCGAGGTCGAGGTGGCCGTGGACGTCCTGGGGGCGCAGCTCGCAGCGGCCGGTGGCGCCGTCGGCCAGCGCGGCCAGCTCGTCGGTGAAGGCGAGGCTGCTGCGGCGGCGGCCGCCGTAGAGCAGCTGCCAGGGGGTGCCGGTGCGGTGGGCGCGGCGGACCATCGGGAGCAGCGGGGTGATGCCGATGCCGCCGGCGAGGAAGAGGTAGCGGGCGGCCGGTTCGAGGGCGAAGTGGTTGCGGGGGCCCCGGACGCGGACGGTGGCGCCGGGGCGCAGGGCGGTGTGGACGTGCGCGGAGCCGCCGCGGGAGGCGGTGGTGTGCAGGACGGCGACGCGGTAGCGAGCGGTGTCGTCCGGGTCGCCGCACAGGGAGTACTGGCGGACCTGACCGCCGGTGTGCAGGTCGAGGTGGGCGCCGGGTTCCCAGGGCGGCAGCGGTGTGCCCTCGGGGTCGACGAGGTCGAGGGAGAGGACGTCGTCGGCCTCCCAGGTCATACGGTGGACGAGCAGGTCGAAGGCGGTGTCGGGCACGGTCGTCCTCCTTACCGGGCGGGCAGCGCGACGGGCGGGGTGAAGGGCGTCTTCATGGGGCCCAGGGCGGTCAGGTCGACCTCGACGAGGGTGGGGCCGTCGCTCGCGGCGGCGGCGGTGAGGACGGGCGCGGCGTCGGCCTCGGCGGCTATCCGGGCGTAGGGCAGGCCGGTGGCGTGGGCGAGGGCGGCGAAGTCGGGGGTGGCCAGGTCGACGCCGGAGCGGCGGTCGAAGTAGCGGTCCTGCATGTTGCGCAGCACGCCGTAGCCGCCGTCGTTGAAGACGACGAGGGTCAGGCGGGGGCGTTCCTGGGCGAGGGTGAGGAGTTCGCCGAGGTGGACGGCGAGGCCACCGTCGCCGGCCATGACGAGGGTGGGCGTGTCCGGGGTGGCGAGGGCGGCGCCGATGCCCATGCCGAGGCCCTGGCCGATGCCGCCGCCGCGCGGGAAGACGTTGGTGTGCGGGTGGTGGATATCGAGGAGGCGGTTGCCCCAGCTGCTGGCGGGGACGGTGACGTCGCGGGCGAGGACGGCCTCGGGCGGCAGGGCGGCGCGGATCGCGTCGCAGAGCGCGGCCTGCGGGCCGATGCGGTCGCGGAGTTCGGCGCGTACGGTCCTGTCTCCTATACACATCTGACGCTGCCGACGACTTAATAGGTGTAGAGCTCGGTGGGTGCCGTACCAATAAAAAAAAAAAAAACGGCACATA
>NZ_VKJP01000344.1 GCF_007280575.1 Streptomyces benahoarensis | reverse complement strand
GCATGGGGCCGTCGCATGGGGCCGGGCGGGAGCTGTTGCATGGGGCCGAGGCGCGGGCCGCCGCATGGGGCGAGGCCGCGGCTCCTGCCCCATGCGCGCGGGGGAGGCGGCTGCTCCATGCACAGGGGCGCGGCTGCCCCATGCATGGGACGGGTGGCCGCCCCCTGCCTGAGGGCCGCCGCCCCATACGCAGGGCAGGGGGCGCGGGACATGGGCCGAGCCCCCTCAGACACGAAGAAACGGCCCGCGCGGGGCCGTACGGTCAAGATCTGGAGAGCCCCGGGGCCGGGCCCCAAGGGGGGCGCGGCGCGCTCCGGAACAGGATGCCGGAGCGCGCCGCGGCCGGGGCCGGTCCACGGGAGGAACGGACCGGCACCTGGCCTGGACTCATGTGACGGTCTCGGGGCGACCGCGCTGTCCACCGGTCCAGGCCGGGTCGGGCGAACGGGGCGTGCCGCGGCCGGTGGGCCGGGCACCGTCCCTCAGAGGTCGATGCCGGTCAGCACCAGGACCCGCTCGTAGGTGTAGTCGTCCATGGCGTAGCGGACGCCCTCACGGCCGACGCCGGAGAGCTTGGCGCCGCCGTACGGCATCTGGTCGGCGCGGTACGACGGCACATCGCCGATGATCACGCCACCGACCTCCAGCGCACGGTGCGCACGGAACGCCGCCTGTACGTCGTGGGTGAACACCCCGGCCTGGAGCCCGTACTTGGAGTCGTTGACCGCGGCGAACGCGGCGGCCTCTCCGTCGACCTTCGCGACCGAGAGCACCGGGCCGAAGACCTCCTCGCAGGCGAGGGTGGTGTCGGCGGGCAGCTCGGCGAGCACGGTCGGCGCGTACGAGGCGCCCTCCCGCTTGCCACCGGTGAGCAGCTTGGCGCCGGATGCGACGGCCTCGTCCACCCACGCCTCGACGCGCTCGGCCGCGGCCTCGCTGACCAGCGGGCCGACCTCGGTCACGGCGTCGGACGGGTCGCCGGTGACCTGCGCCTCGACCGCCGCAACGATCTTGGGCACCAGGCGGTCGTAGAGCTGCGCGTCGGCGATCACCCGCTGCACCGAGATGCAGGACTGGCCGCCCTGGTAGTTGGAGAAGGTGGCGATCCGCTGGGCCGCCCAGTCCAGGTCCGCCTCGGAGGCGTAGTCGCCGAGGATGACGGCCGCGCCGTTGCCGCCGAGCTCCAGGGTGCAGTGCTTACGGGGCACCGAGTCGAGGATGTCGTAGCCGACCTTCTCGGAACCGGTGAACGAGATGACCGGCAGCCGCTCGTCCTGGACCAGCGCCGCCATGCGGTCGTTGGGGACCGGCAGGATCGACCAGGAACCGGCCGGGAGGTCGGTCTCGGCGAGGAGTTCACCGAGGATCAGACCGGACAGCGGCGTGGCGGGGGCGGGCTTGAGGAAGATCGGCACGCCTGCCGCGATGGCGGGGGCGACCTTGTGGGCGCAGAGGTTGAGCGGGAAGTTGAACGGGGCGATGCCCAACACCGTGCCGCGCGGGAAGCGGCGGGTCAGCGCGAGGCGGCCGGCGCCGCCACCGTCCGTGTCGAGCCGCTGCGCCTCGCCGCCGTTGAAGCGGCGGGCCTCCTCGGCCGCGAAGCGGAAGACGGACACGGCGCGGCCGACCTCACCGCGCGCCCACTTGATGGGCTTGCCGTTCTCCGCGGAGATCAGCTGCGCGATCTCCTCCGTACGCTCGACCAGCCGGTGCTCGACGTGGCTGAGGGCCGCGGCGCGGACGTGGGCGGGGGTGGCGGCGAACTCGTCCTGGACGGCGAGGGCGGCGGCGATGGCCTCCTCGACCTGCTCCTCGGTCGGGACGCTCACCGTGCCGACGAGACGTCCGTCCCAGGGGGAGGTGACGTCGAAGGTGGTGTCACCGGCGGCCTCGCGGCCGGCGACCCAAAAGGCGGTGGGGGCTGCAGCATTGTTCGGCACAGTGGATCCCGGCCCTTCCGAAGTGGTGGGTGGTACGCACGGACCGGCGAGCAGATCCGCGCTGTCGACTCTGCCCCCACCGTAGGGGTGCGACGCCGCCGTGGCGTTTGTCCGAAGCGGCGCAATCCATCCGTGTGTCTCTCCGCGGTGGACGAGGCAGGGGCGCCATGGGGGCGGCGCGAGGCGGAAAGGGCTGGCACGAGTGGCGCCCCATGCCCCATGCCCCAACGGAGCGTAAAGCCGGGGCGGGTGTGTTCATTCCCCCGGTGTACCCGGTGTGCCGTGTGTGTCCGCGGTGCCCGAGGTCGCCTTGAGGGCGAGCCACAGTTCCATCCGGACGTCCGCGTCATCCAGGGAGCGGCCGAGGATCTCCTCGACGCGCCGCATCCGGTACCGGAGGGTGTGGCGGTGCACCCCGAGGTCGGCGGCGGCGGCGTCCCACTGCCCGTGCCGCGAGAGCCAGGCGCGGAGCGAAGCCACCAGATCGCCCCGGCCGGTCGCGTCGTGCTGCCGCAGGGCGCGCAGCAGCCCGTCGGCGAAGGCCCGGACGGCGTCGTCGGCGAGCAGGGGAAGGACGGATCCGGCGGCGACGTCCTCGTGCTCGATCAGCGCGCGGCTCCGCCGACGGGCAACGGAGAGCGCCTGTTCGGCCTGGCGGTGCGCGGTCGGCGCGGCGGCGGGACCGGTCGGGGCGGAGAGCCCGGCCGCCAGCCCCTCACCGCCGTACGGGGCCTCGCCACGGGGCGCGCCGCCACGCGGCGCGGACGGCGTGTCCGGACGGTCCTCGACGTCCGCGGCGAAGCGGGCGCACGCGTCGGCCGCGGCCCCGTCGTCGGCGACCAGAGCCGTCAGCCGCCCCGTCTCAGGAACGACGAGCACCGCCTCCCCCGTGCGAGCGGCGGCGGACTCCAGGGCGTCCGCGAGGCCGTCGAGCACACCGGGCCCCGTGCGGGCAGCGCCGTCGTCACCGGCCACCGGTTCGGCGACCAGCACTCGGAACGGGGCCTCCAGCAAGCCTCCGTAGAGCCGTCCCGCCACGGACCGCGCATGGTCCGGCTCGCCGACCAGCAGCATCTTCAGCACGGCGGAGGCGAGCCGGGCCTCGGCGTCCTGGAGGGCACGGGAGCGCTCCGTGGCGAGCGTCAGGAGGGCCACGGCGGAGTGGACGGCGTAGCGTTGCGCCGTGCCCAGGGCCGCCCCTGTGCCGACAGCAAGGACGCCCCGTGCCCGCCGCCCCGTGCCCAGTGACTGGAGTTCGACGCGGTCGTCGCCCTCTGCCGCGCTGATCACCGCGCTGGCGGGCGCGGGGCGCTCCCGCAGCCGGGCGACGTCGGCGGTGAGCCGGGCGGCGCGGCGGGCCGCCCATTCGGGCGCGGCGGCCAGCACGGCGCCGGACGCGTCGTACAGCGCGGCCCAGCCGTCCAGGTGAGCGGCGAGTCGGGCCAGCAGTTCGGCCGGGCCCTCGGCGCTCAGCGCGGCGCGGGTCAGTTCCCGCTGCGCCTCGAACCCGGCGGTCACGGCGCGGTACTGGTCAGCGGCGACGGCGGCGGACACTGCCTTGCTGATGGCGATGAACGGGGTCCGGCGGGGCACGCCGAACAGCGGCAGCCCCTCGGCGCGTGCCGCGGCGACGAGCGCCTCGGGCACCTCGTCATAGTTGACCCCGATCGCGAAGCCGAGACCGATGACTCCCGCGCGGGCCACCCGGCGTACGTAGGCGCGCGCGGTCTCCTCGTCCTCGGCGTCCAGTTTCAGCGCGGTGATCAGCAGCAGCTCACCGCCCTCCATATAGGGCACCGGGTCGATCAGCTCGCTGGCGTGGGCCCAGCGCACGGGGACGTCGAGCCGCTCCTCGCCCGCGAGCACGGTCAGCTTGAGCGCGGTGTGGTTGACCAGGGAGGCGAGGGTGTGCGGCATGGAACCTTCGACGGCGACGGGGGGCGGCGGCCACCGCCGGTGGGGCGGGGGCGGCACGCCCGTGGTGGGGCCGTCCCGTAGGAACGGTCACCACCGATTCTGCCTCAGTGGCGGTCGAAGCAACCGGGCGGCACGAGCCGCCGACTTGGGCGCATCCGCCCCATGCCGCGCCGCATGGGGCGCGGCATGGTACGGGGGCAGGGCGCGGGCGGTGTGGGGCCGGGGCGCTTCACGCGGGGCGGCGCGCCCACAGTGAGCCGCGCATGGGGCATTCGCATGGGGCGCTGCGGACGGGGCCTGGGCACTCCCCTGAGGCACCGCGCGTGGAGCCGCCCCATGCAGGAAGTGTTGGCGCGCTCCCTGGGGCGGCGCGCACGGAGCGCCGCCCCACCCCGCCACCCCGCCCCGCTACTTCTGCAGGTCCACCAGCACCGGAGGCACGTGTTCGCCGCGTACCGAGGTGACCGACAGCACCGCATGACCGGGCGGGACGGCGTTGGCGAGGTCGGAGGCGGACCATCGTTCGCGCTCGACGGTGCGGACGGTGATCGCCTTGGCCGTGGCCGCCTTGCCCGTGGCCAGTTGGCGGAACATGTGGAACACCTTGCCCGCGGCGCTGTACGCGATGATCTGCCGGTCGGTGACGTCGCGGGTCTCCACCCACTCCTTGCCCCACACCTCGGCGAACCGCGCCCCGTCCCAGGTCGTAACGCCGGCGAACGCCATCCTGCACCCGACCGCGCCGAGCAGCGCGCTACGCAGCGCCTCGGGGACGTCGTCCAGCGCACGGAGCGTCAGCACCACGCCCGCGTTGGCCGCTCGCAGCCGCTGCAGGCCCCGCAGCGCCTCGGCGGTGATGGTGTGCGCCGCCTCGTCCAGGACCAGACAGGCGAAGAGGGAGCGGTCGGTGCGGGCCACCGCGGCCTCGGTGAACTGGGCCAGCACCAGCCGCGCGAGGATCCGTGACGCCTCGGCGTGGCCCCGTTCCGGGAGTTCGACGCGTACCCGCAGCGGCTGGTCGAGGGAGCGCAGCGACACCTGACGGGTGCGCCCCGTGGTGTCGAAGAATCCAGCGAAGGCGGGGCGGTCCAGCAGCGCGATCCGGTCGGCGAGCAGCGCCCCGGTGTCACCCGGACGCTCGGACTGCCGGGCACGGGCATCCAGTTCACGCAGCTGCGCCGTGGCACCGGCGGCTCGCAGGGCCTCACGCAGCTCCGCCACCGGCTCCTGCGCACCGTCGAGGAGTTCGCGCAGCTCCGGCACCGAGGGGAAACGGCCGTGGGCGGTCCGGAACGGGCCGAGGAGCTGCCCCAGTGCGGTCGCCGCGCGTCGGCCGTCCGCGCCCTGCTGCCCGGTCGCCAGATCGCCGACCAGCGCCTCGGCGAGAATGCCCGCCGCCTCGTCGGGGTCGGTGGTGCCGCCGTAGAGATCGAGGTCGGTGTCCTGGCCGGGGCGGCCGACGCGGACCACCACGTCGAAGGCGTCATCGGGGCCGAGGTCCGCGCCCACGGGGCCGACGGCGACGACGGCGCACCGCCGGGCGAGCGCTTGGAGGCACATCGACTCGACGACCGGCTTGAGCACCCGGCTGGTCTTGCCGCTGCCCGACGGGCCGACGGCAAGCAGAGAGGTGCCCAACAGGCCCGGATCGAGGGCGAGTCCGGCGCCGCGGTGCTGGTGCGGGTTGCGTTCGTGGTCGGCGGCGACACCGATGCGTACCTGGTGCGCCAGGAGGTCGTGGTGGGCGGTCCGGCGGGACAGATCGCGTGCGCCGGACGGGTGCGCCTCGGCGGCGGCGCCGTGCCGCAGGACGGTGTCGGTGAAGGAGGAGACGCCGCCCGCGCCGCCCCGTGCGGCGCGCCATGCGTGGTCGATGCGGGCGACGTCGACGTCGTTCATCCGCCCCGCGCGGGCCTCGGCGGTGAGCTTGTCGGCGGCGCCGACGGCGCCCGCGGCGCGCAGCTCGGGCCACTGCGCCCGGTCCACGGCCGGTTCGGGCTTCGCCACGGGAGCGCCCTCCCCCATCCGCCGCAGCAGCGGGCCGGCCACCCGGCGGAACAGTTCGGGCCAGCGGCCGAGACGGCCGAAGATCGTGGCGATACCCGCGATCCACACGCCGTAGTAGAAGTTGACGATCCAGACGGCGAAGGTGCCGCTGGTGCGCCAGGAGTCCGGGGTGAGGGCGTAGAGCGGCCACACCCAGTAATTGCCCAGGTAGTTGTTCCACAACAACGACCACAGCAGCCACCCGCACAGGCCCGAGATGACCGCACCGCTGATCAGCTGGCGCAACGGGGCGCGGTCGGGGTCGGCGGCCGGGCGGGGGCGGTGGCCGTACGTCCAGATGCCCGGCGCGGCGGCGGGGCGGGGGGTGCGCAGCCAGCGCAGAAC
>NZ_VKJP01000343.1 GCF_007280575.1 Streptomyces benahoarensis | reverse complement strand
TCAGAAGTGTATAAGAGACAGACCTCATACGGCCCCACCCCCGCCCCGCCTGGCACCGTTCGGCGGAGCCGTGCGGGACGTCTCCCGTGTCATCGGGCAAGGCTCGGATCATGGACCGTCCCTCACCGTCCCTGGCCCGTACCGGAACCACCCTCCTGCTCACTGTCGCCGCGCTGGCCGGACCGTTCGCTTCCGCCGCCACGGCTGCGCCCGCCATGACCGTCTCCGACACCGCCGCCCTCACCACACCCGCCGGGGCGTCAGCCCCCGCGCCGCGCAATCCAAACCCCCGCGCCGATCCACCCCGTACCGCCACCAGCCCCCGTACCGCCTCCGCCTGGCTGCCCTACTGGGGTGACGTCGACGCCGCCTACCGTGACGCGCTGCGCCACGCCGATCAGCTGCACACCGTCAGCCCGTTCTGGTACGAGGCGACCGGTGACAGGGCCGTTACCGCTCACCCGGGGGACGGGCGGCGCGACATCGTTCAGGGGTTGCGGCGGGCCGGAATCAAGGTGGTGCCGACCGTCACCGAAGCGCTCGGCGCGAAGGACATGGCGGAGCTGATGCACGACCCGCGGCGGCGTGCCGTTCATGTCGAGGCGCTGGTCCGTACCGTGGGGCGCCACGGGTACGACGGCATCGACCTCGACTACGAGAAGATGGCCCACACCGGTACCGCCGCCGAGCGTGCCCGCGTCACCACCGGGTACAACGTGCTCACCGCCGACCTCTGCGCCCGGCTGCACGCCCTCGGGAAGCAGTGCATCGTGACCGTCGTGCCGCAGACCGGCGGCTCCGGTACGGCGTACGACTACCGGGAGTTGGGGAAGGTCGCCGACCGGTTCCGGATCATGGGCTACGACCTGCACTGGTCCGGTGGAGAGGCGGGGCCGCTCTCGTCCCGGCAGTGGTACGACGCGTTTCTGAGGCATGCCACCGCCACCGTTCCCCGCCACAAGATCGAGGTCGCCTTCCCCGGCTACGGCTGGGACTGGGACCGGACCGCCGGTGGCCGCGCCACCCACCGGACCTGGCAGGAGGCGGAGGCGCTGCGCCGCCGGACGGGCGCCGCGTACCGCTTCGACGCCGTCTCCGGCACCCCGCACTTCACCTACCGGCGCGACGGCCACACCCACGAGGTCTGGTACCAGGACGCGCGCGGCGTCGCGGCGCACAAGGCCGTGCTGGACAGCTACGGCATCCGTGGCCCGGGGCTGTGGGCGCTCGGTTTCGAGGACCCGGGGAGCTGGGCGGCGCTGCGTGCCCACGCGGTGCGGCACCGCCCCGTCCGGTGAACCGTCGCCCGGCGCGCCCGTTCGCGCCGGGCAGCGGGCGGGTGCGCGGGGCGCCCGACGTGCCCGCCGGACGGTTTCCGGAAGCGGTTCCCTCCGCCATACCGACCGCTTAGTATGCCCGTGGCGTGCCGGAGCCCCCACGGTCCGCGCGCCGTCCGCGTACCGACGGCCCGGGAGGCAGCTGGTGAAGGCATGGCGCGTACACGCGAACGGCGAACCGCGTGAGGTGATGCGGCTGGAGGAGGTACCGGAGCCCCAGGCGGGCCCCGGGCAGCTGCTGCTGCGGGTGCGGGCCGCGAACGTCAACTTCCCGGACGCGCTGCTCTGCCGCGGCCAGTACCAGGTGCGGCCGCCGCTGCCGTTCACCCCGGGCGTGGAGATCTGCGGCGAGGTGCTGGCCGTGGGGGAGGGCGCGCGCGGTGCGGTCGGGCAGCGGGTGCTGGCCCAACCGCCGCTCCCCGACGGCGGGTTCGCCGAACGGGTGGCCGTCGATGCCGCGACCGTGCGCCCGGCGCCCGAGTCCCTGGACGACGCCGGTGCCGCCGCCCTCCACATCGGCTACCAGACCGGCTGGTTCGGCCTGCACCGCAGGGCCCGGATCCAGGCGGGGGAGACCCTGCTGGTGCACGCCGCGGCCGGTGGCGTCGGCAGCGCCGCCGTCCAGCTCGGCAAGGCCGCGGGCGCCCGCGTGATCGGCGTGACCGGCGGCGCCGACAAGGCCCGTACCGCCCGTGACCTGGGCTGCGACCTCGTCCTCGACCGGCGAGCCGACGACATCGTCGCCGCCGTGAAGGACGCCACCGACGGCCGCGGCGCCGACGTCGTCTACGACCCGGTCGGCGGCGACGCGTACGCCAAATCCGTCAAATGCATCGCCTTCGAGGGCCGCCTCGTCGTCGTCGGCTTCGCCAGCGGCGCGATCCCCACCGCCGCCCTCAACCACGCCCTGGTGAAGAACTACGCGATCCTCGGCCTCCACTGGGGGCTGTACCACACCAAGGACCCGCGCGCCGTCGACGCCTGCCACGAAGCCCTCACCGAGCTGGCCGCCAAGGGCGCCGTCGCCCCGCTGATCGGCGAGCGGGTGCCGATGGCAGGCGCCGCCGACGCCGTACAGCGCGTCGCCGACGGCACCACCACCGGCCGCCTCGTCGTCGTGCCCGGAGCGGAGGACGGCCGATGACCGACACAGCCGACCTGCGCGCCCGCACCGCCCGGCTGCTGGCCGCGCACCCGCCCGCCACCACCGCACCGCTCGACTTCCTGCGGGCCCGCTTCGACGCCGGCCTCGCCTGGGTCCACTTCCCCGAAGGGCTCGGCGGGCTCGACGCGCCGCGCACCCTCCAGGCCGTCGTCGACGCCGAACTGGCCGCCGCGGGCGCCCCGGACAACGACCCCGGCCGCCTCTCCATCGGCCTGGGCATGGCCGCGCCCACCCTGCTGTGCCACGGCACCGACGCTCAGCAACGCCGCCACCTGCGGCCGCTGTGGACCGGCGAGGAGGTCTGGTGCCAGCTGTTCAGCGAACCGGGCGCCGGATCCGACCTCGCGGCCCTCGCCACCCGCGCCGTCCGCGACGGCGACCGCTGGGTGATCGACGGCCAGAAGGTCTGGACGTCCAGCGCCCACCTCGCCCGCTGGGCGATCCTCGTGGCCCGCACCGACCCGGCGCTCCCCAAGCACCAGGGCCTGACGTACTTCGTCTGCGATATGACCGCCCCGGGCGTGGAGGTCCGGCCGCTGCGGCAGATCACCGGCGAGGCCGAGTTCAACGAGGTCTTCCTCACCGGCGTCCAGCTGCCCGACAGTCACCGCATCGGCGAGGTCGGCCAGGGCTGGGAGGTGGCCCGCACCACCCTGATGAACGAGCGGGTCGCCATCGGCGGCGCCTCCACCCCGCGCGAGGGCGGCATGATCGGCATCGCCGCCGCCGACTGGCGCGCCCGCCCCGAACTGCGCACCCACGACCTCCATCAGCGGCTGCTCACGCTCTGGGTGGACGCCGAGGTCACCCGGCTCACCGGCGAACGGCTGCGCCAGCAGCTCACCAAGGGCGCCCCGGGCCCGGAGGGCAGCGGCATGAAACTGGCCTTCGCCCGCCTCGCCCAGCAGATCAGCGGCTGGGACCTGGAATTCCTCGCCGAGGACGGCCTGACGTACGACGACTGGACGCTGCGCCGCCCCGAGACCGTCGACTTCACCGGGCGCGAGGCCGGCTACCGCTATCTGCGCGCCAAGGGGAACTCCATCGAAGGAGGCACCTCCGAGGTGCTGCTCAACATCGTCGCCGAACGCGTCCTCGGACTGCCGCCCGAGCCGCGGACCGACAAGGACGTCGCGTGGAAGGACCTCCCCCGATGACCGCCGACACGCCCGCATCCGACCTGCTCTACGGCGAGACCGAGGACGATCTGCGCGCCGCCGTCCGCGCCCTGCTCGCCGCCCGCAGTGGCCCCGCCACCGTCCTCGCCGACCTCGAATCGGGCCGCGCCTGCGATGCCGGTCTGTGGGACGCGCTGGCGAACGGCATCGGCGCGGCCGGGCTGTTGGTCCCCGAGGAGTTCGGCGGGGCGGGCACGAGCGCCCGGGAGGCCGCCGTCGTGCTGGAGGAGACCGGCCGCTCCGTCGCCCGCGTGCCCTATCTGACCAGCGCCGTCATCGCGGTCACCGCGCTGCTGGGCTGCGACACCGGGCGGGAGCCGGTCGCCGCGCTGCTCACCCGGCTGGCCGCCGGCACCGTCGGCGTCCTCGCCGTGCCGTGGCCCACCGCCCCCGACCAGCCGTTCCGCACCGCGCCGCCGGTCCGGGCCGATGCGGACGGCGCCCTCCACGGCACGGTCACCTCCGTCGCCGACGCCCCGTCGGCCGAGGTGCTGCTCGTCCCCGCCGACGGCCCACAGGGCCCTGCCCTGTACGCGGTCGACGCGCCCGCCACGGGCGTGATCACGACCCCGCTCACCCCGCTCGACCTGACCCGCCCGCTCGCCACGCTCACCCTCGACGGCGTGGCCGGGACGCCGCTGGCCACCGGCGAACGCGCCGTCGCGGCGGTCCGCGCCGCGCTCACGGCGGGCGCCGGGCTCCTCGCGTCGGAACAGCTCGGCCTCGCCGAATGGTGTCTGACCACGGCCGTCCGGCACACCACCACCCGCACCCAGTTCGGCCGTCCCGTCGGCTCCTTCCAGGCGCTCAAACACCGGATGGCCGCCCTCTGGCTCGATATCGCTTCCGCCCGCGCCGCGGCCCGCCATGCCGCCGACGCGCTGGCCACCGGCAGCCCGGACGCGCCGGTCGCGGTCGCGGTGGCCCAGGCGTACTGCGCGCCGGTCGCGGTGCGGGCCGCCGAGGAGTGCCTTCAGCTGCACGGCGGCACCGGTATGACCTGGGAGCACCCGGTGCACCTCTTCCTCAAGCGGGCCAAGAGCGACGAGAGTGCGCTCGGTGCCCCGGGCCGCCACCGCGCTGCCCTGGCGGAGCTGGTGGAGCTGCCCGCACCGTGACCGCCCGGGGCGGGGAGGTATGCGCGGCGGCCGCTCCCCGCCCCAGCCGTCCGGACGTCGTCCGCGACGGCTCCCCGGGCGCCCGGCCTCGCTTCTCGCCGTCGCGACTGATGTCTTGAATACGCTGTTCGGGTAGCGTCGTGGGCATGAAGACCGTCAGCCGTCGTGTGCTGCTCCTGCCCCTCCTGGTCCTTCTGGCTGCGCTGCTGGTGCCCGTTGTGGCTCCGGCGTCCCCGGCGCGGGCGGCGGGCGGGCTCGACGAGGCCGCCGCGGCCCTCCGCAAGGGCCCGGTCTACGTCGACCCGCGCGCCGCCGGACTGCTGCCCCGCGAGCGGGCCGACGCCCTCGCCAAGAAGATCGAGAACTCCGGCAAGCCGGTCTTCGTCGTGGTGCTGCCCCGCGCCGCCGAGTACCACCCCGACACCCTGCTGCGCGATCTGCGCACCAAGACCGGCATCAGCGGCGTCTACGCCGTGGAGCTCGGCGACGGCTTCAACGCCGGGGCCGACGCCCGGGTGATGCAGCGGAGCGCCGTGCAGAACCTCGTCGGCGCGGTCAAGCGTTCCGGATACCCGTCCGTCGACGAGCGGCTGAACAGCTTCGTCGACACCGCCGTCCACCAGGCGGGTGGCCACGCCCCGGCCGCCTGGGAGGGCGACGGCGGCGGGGGACCGGGGACCGGCACCCTCGTCGGGCTGGGCGTACTGGCCGTCGTCGGCGGTGGCGGCGCGTACGCTCTCGCCCGCCGCAACCGGCGCCGCCGCGCCGAGCAGGAGCGGGCCGCCCTGGAGGATCTGCGGGTCGTCGTCGACGAGGACATCACCGCGTTCGGCGAGGAGCTGGACCGGCTGGACTTCCGGCCCGGTGAGCCCGGCGCCGACGAGGCGATGCGCGCCGACTACGGCCATGCGCTCGACGCGTACGAGACCGCCAAGTCGGCGATGGCGGCGGCCGAGCAGCCGGACGATGTGCGGGCGGTGACCGCGGCGTTGGAGGACGGGCGGTTCTCGCTCGCGACGCTGGCCGCCCGCCGCACCGGCGCCCCGCTGCCCGAGCGGCGCCTGCCGTGCTTCTTCGACCCGCGTCACGGGCCGTCCGTGGTCGACGTGGCGTGGGCCCCGGAGGGCGGCGACCCGCGCACCGTCCCGGTCTGCGCCGCCGACAAGGCGCGCCTCGACGACGGCCGGGAGCCGCTGGCCCGCACGGTCCGCACCGCCGAGGGCGACCGCCCCTACTGGGACGCCGGTCCCGCCTACGCGCCCTGGGCGGGCGGCTACTTCGGCGGCGGGCTGCTGCCCGCGATGCTGGTGGGCACCGTGCTCGGCAATCTGATGACGGCCCCGCACGCCTACGGCGCGGACCTCGGCGGCACCGACGGCGGCGACTTCTCCGGCTCCGACTTCGACCCCGGCGACTTCGGCGGCGGGTTCGGGGACGGCGATGGCGGGGGCTTCGGCGG
>NZ_VKJP01000342.1 GCF_007280575.1 Streptomyces benahoarensis | reverse complement strand
ACTTATTAAGTCGTCGGCAGCGTCAGATGTGTCTAAGAGACAGCCCCTCCCTCCCCGCACGGCATCCGGCACCGACCGGGTCCCCGTACGCTTCCGGCCCGCGGGCCGCCCGCGGCGGGCCCCGGCGCCCAGGACGAAAGGGCCGCACCCGATGACTTCCTACCAGGACAAGCCGTGGCTGGCGCAGCTCACCGAGGCGCAGCGCGAGCCCGTCGACCCGCTCGCTTCCCTGCTGCACGTCTTCCGCGACGCGGTCCGCCACGTCCCCGGCAGCACCGCCCTCGCCTACTTCGACGCCCGCCTCACCTACGCCGAGACCGACGCGCTCTCCGACGGCGTCGCCGCCCACCTCGCCGCCCACGGCTTCCGGCCCGGCGACCGCGCAGTGGTGATGCTCCAGAACACCCCGCACTTCGTCCTCGCCCTCCTCGGCGTCTGGAAGGCCGGCGGCGTCGTCGTCCCCGTCAACCCCATGTACAAGACGGGCGAGATGGCCCATGTGCTGTCCGACGCCGAGGTCACCGCCGTCGTCTGCGCCGACCACACCTGGGACGCGTTCCTCCGGGAGACCGCCGCCCGGCAGCCGTCCGTACGGATCGCTCTGACCGCCTGCGAGGCGGGCCTCCAGACCCGCGACGACGCACGGGTGCTGCGCCCCGAGCGCCTCGGCCCCCGGGAGGGCGCCGACGACCTGCTGACCGTCGCCCGCAACGCCGCCGCCGCGCCGGTGCCCGCCGTCGACGGCCCGGCCGCCACCGACACCGCGCTGATCAGCTACACCTCCGGCACCAGCGGCACGCCCAAGGGCGCCGTCAACACCCACGGCAACCTCTCCTACAACGCCGAGCGGCAACGCACCGGACTGCGACTGCCCGCCGGGTCCACCTACTTCGCGCTCGCCCCGCTCTTCCACATCACCGGCCTGGTCTGCGAGCTGGCCGGTGCCTTCGCCAACCACGGCATCTGCGCGCTCACCTACCGCTTCGAGGCAGGCGCCGTCCTGGACGCCTTCCTGGAGTACCGCCCGGCCTTCACCGTCGGCCCCGCCACCGCGTTCATGGCGCTGCTGGCCTACCCGGACGTGACCTGCGACCACTTCTCCTCCTTCGCGATGATCGCCTCCGGGGGCGCTCCGGTGCCGCCCGCCCTGGTGGAGGCGTTCCGCGCCGGATCCGGCCGCTACCTCCACAACGGCTACGGCCTGACCGAGACCAGCGCCACCCTCGCCACCGTCCCGCCCGGCCGCGAGGCGCCCGTCGACCCGGAGTCCGGCACCCTCGCCGTCGGCGTGCCGGGACCCGACGTCGTTGTCCGGATCGTCGACGCGGCGGGCGCCGACGTGCCGTTCGGCACCCACGGCGAGATCGTGGTGCGCGGCCCGCAGGTCGTCCCCCGCTACTGGCGGCGCCCCGACGCGACCGCACAGGCGATACCCGACGGCGAGCTGCGCACCGGCGACATCGGCTTCATGGACGGCGGCGGCTGGCTCTATGTCGTCGACCGCAAGAAGGACATGATCAACGCCTCCGGTTTCAAGGTCTGGCCGCGCGAGGTCGAGGACGTCCTCTACACCCACCCGGCGGTGCGCGAGGCGGCCGTCGTCGGCGTCCCGGACGCCTACCGGGGCGAGTCCGTCAAGGCGTACGTCAGCCTGCGGCCTGGCGCCGCCCCGGACCCGGCCGAGCTGTCCGGCTACTGCCGTGAGCGGCTCGCCGCGTACAAATATCCCCGGGAGGTCGAGATCCTGCCCGAACTGCCGAAGACCACCAGTGGGAAGATCCTCCGGCGGGAGCTGCGTGACCGCGCACGCCCCGACGGCCGGTGACCGGCCGACGACTCCCGCGAACGACCCGCGCGCAACGACGAAGGAACAGGTGACGGCGATGGCCGCAACGAAGGACGGCGACGGCACGAAGCCGGTGGCGCAGCGGTTGCTGGCCACCGCCACCCACCTCTTCGCGGAGCGCGGCTACGACCGCACCTCCGTCCAGGAGATCGTCGACGCGGCGGGCGTCACCAAGGGCGCCCTCTACCACTACTTCGGCTCCAAGGAGGACCTGCTCCACGAGGTCTACGGCCGGGTGCTCCGCCTCCAGCAGGAGCGCCTGAACCACTTCGCGGACGCCGACGCGCCGGTGGAGCAGCGGCTGCGCGACGCCGCCGCCGATGTCGTCGTCACCACCATCGAGAACCTCGACGACACCAAGATCTTCTTCCGGTCGATGCACCACCTCGGCCCGGAGAAGGACAAGCAGGTACGGGCCGAACGCCGCCGCTACCACGAGCGGTTCCGGGCACTGATCGAGGAGGGCCAGCGCAGCGGCGTCTTCGCCGCCGATGTCCCCGCCGACCTCGTCGTGGACTACCACTTCGGCTCGGTCCACCACCTCGGCACCTGGTACCGCGAGGACGGCCCGCTCACCCCGCAGCAGGTCGCCGACCACCTCGCCGGACTCCTGCTGCGGGCCCTGCGGCCGTAACGGGTAACGGGAACATCGGCGCGCCCCCCGGCGTTGTGGCCCCGCAGGGGGCGCGCCCGACCCCTACGGGAGGCGTTCGACCGCGCCCTACGGGCACCGCACCCGGTACGGGCACCGCACCCCTACGGTTACCCCCCGCCCTACCGGTAGCGCTTCAGCTCCCGCCGGGCCAGCGACCGCTGGTGCACCTCGTCCGGGCCGTCCGCCAGGCGCAGCGTCCGGGCCCCCGCCCACAGCTCGGCCAGCGGGAAGTCCTGGCTGACACCGCCCGCGCCGTGCAGCTGCACCGCCTTGTCGAGGATGTCCACGACGGTGCGCGGGGTGGCGATCTTGATGGCCTGGATCTCGGTGTGCGCGCCCTTGTTGCCGACGGTGTCCATCAACCAGGCGGTCTTCAACACCAGCAGCCGCAGCTGTTCCACCGCGACCCGCGCGTCCGCGATCCACTCCTGCACCACGCCCTGCCCGGCCAGCGGCTTGCCGAACGCCTCCCGGGACACCGCGCGGCGGCACATCAGCTCGATGGCCCGTTCCGCCATCCCGATCAGCCGCATGCAGTGGTGGATCCGGCCGGGGCCCAGCCGCGCCTGGGCGATGGCGAAGCCGCCGCCCTCCTCGCCGATGAGGTGCGCCGCCGGGACCCGTACGTTCTCGAAGACCATCTCGGCGTGGCCGCCGTGGTAGTGGTCCTCGTAGCCGTAGACCTGCATCGCCCGCTTGACGGTCAGGCCCGGCGTGTTGCGGGGGACCAGCACCATCGACTGCTGGCGGCGGATGTCCGCGCCGTCCGGGTCGGTCTTGCCCATCACGATGAAGATCCGGCAGTCCGGGTGCATCGCGCCGGAGATGTACCACTTGCGGCCGTTGATGACGTAGTCGCCGGAGCCGTCGGTGGCCTTCTCGATCCGGGTCTCGATGTTGGTCGCGTCCGACGACGCCACGTCCGGCTCGGTCATCGCGAACGCCGAGCGGATCTCCCCGGCCAGCAGCGGCGCCAGCCACTCCGTGCGCTGCGCCGCGCTGCCGAACTGCGCCAGCACCTCCATGTTGCCGGTGTCCGGCGCCGCGCAGTTCAGCGCGGTCGGCGCCAGCTGCGGGCTGTGGCCGGTGATCTCCGCGAGCGGGGCGTACTGGAGATTGGTCAGCCCGGCGCCCAGCTCCGCGTCCGGCAGGAAGAGGTTCCACAGCCCCTGCCGCCGCGCCTCGGCCTTCAGCTCCTCCACCACCGGCGGCGTCTGCCACGGCGAGTCGAGCGCGGCGCGCTGCTCCTGCGCCGTCGCCTCGGCGGGCAGGACGTGCTCGTCCATGAAGGTCAGCAGCTGCGCGCGCAGCTCCTCGGTACGGGCGTCGAATGCGAAGTCCATGGGTGCCTCAGCCTTCCTTGAGGGTGGTGAGTCCGTGGTGGATGAAGACGGGCACGAGTTCGCCGATCCGGTCGAACCCTGCGCCGACGGTCTGCCCGAGCGTGTACCGGTAGTGGATGCCCTCAAGGATCACCGCGAGTTTGAACCACGCGAACGCGGTGTACCAGGCGATCGCCGAGGTGTCCCGCCCGGAGCGCTCCGCGTAACGGGCGATCAGCTCACCCGGCGCCGGATGGCCGGGCGCAGCGCTCGTGGTGGAGACCGGCGACTCGGCGAGCCCCAGATCGGAGCTGTACATCGCCAGCAGCCCGAGGTCGGTCAGCGGGTCGCCGAGCGTGGACATCTCCCAGTCGAGGACGGCCGCGGGGGCGTCGTCCGCGCCGATCAGGACGTTGTCGAGGCGGTAGTCACCGTGGACGACGGACGGCGCGGGCGAGGCGGGCAGCGCCCGGCCCAGCCCCGCGTGCAGCGCGTCGATCCCCGGCAGGTCGCGGTTGCGCGATCCGTCCAACTGCTTGCCCCAGCGTCGCAGTTGTCGCTCCAGGAAACCGTCCGGACGCCCGAACCCGGTCAGCCCGACCGCCTCCGGGTCGACGGCGTGCAGATCGACGAGCGTGTCGACGAGCGACAGCACCACCGCCCGGGTCCGCTCCGCACCCAGCGGCCGCAGCTGCTCCGCGGTCCGGTACGGCACGCCCTCGACCAGCTCCATCACGTAGAACGGCGCCCCGATGACGGACTCGTCCTCGCACAGCAGCAGCGTCTCGGGCACCGGCACCGGGGTGTGGTGCAGCGCGCTGATCACCCGGTGCTCGCGGCTCATGTCGTGCGCGGTGGCCAGGACATGGCCGAGTGGCGGGCGGCGTACCACCCAGGAGGATGCGCCGTCGGTGACACGGTAGGTGAGGTTGGACCGCCCGCCCTCGATCAGCTGTGCGCGCAGCGGGCCGGCCGTCAGGCCCGGCCGTTCGTGCTCCAGATGGCGGCGGAGCGCCTCCGGGGCGAGTCCGGGCGGCGCCTGTGGGGCCGCGCCCGGTGGGGGAGGGGTGCCCTTGCTCATCGTGGCCTCCATGCGGAGTGGACGGTCGGACGGCGCCGCACGGTGAGGGCGGCGCGGGATGTGCCCGAGGGTCGTCTCCGGGCGCCCGCGTACGATCATGCCGACTAGTCGGTATGGAGTCCAGTGTCCCGGCGTGGGGGATGGGTCACGCGGCCACGGGCGGCCGCTCATGGGGGGCGGGCGTACGGCCCCGAGGGGCGCGCGGCGAACGGCGTGCGCCGGGGGTGCGGGAGGCCGCCCCGCGCCCCCGGCGCACCTTCCGCTCAGGCGTGACAGGCCGCCGGCACCCCGCCGTTCAGCACGGTCATATCGGCGAACCCGGCCCGCACGTCCAGCGGCGCACCGGGCTCGGCGCCCTCCAACTCCGCGTACGCGCGGTGCAGATTGGCCACCAGTCGCTCGCTCTCGGCCAGCTCCGCGAACGGCCCGAGGTCGGCGCCGGTGGCCGCCTCCAGCGGGCTCAGCCCGGCCGCGTGGCTGCGCCGCGCCAGCTCGTCGACGTACCGCAGATACCGCTCGACGGTGTCGTACACCTCCGGCCCGGTCACCGGCCCGTGGCCCGGCACCACCGTCGTCGCGTCCAGCGACCGCAGCAGCTCCAGCGCGCGCAGCGACCCGGCGAGCGACCCCATGAACACGAACGGCGTACCGCCGTGGAAGATCAGATCCCCGGTGAAGACGGTGCGCCGCCCGGGCAACCACACCACCGTGTCGCCCCGGGTGTGCGCGACGCCCGGGTGGATCAGCCGCGCCTCGATGTCACCGACGTACAGCGTCAACTCGTCCGTGTACGTCAGCGACGGAGGTGTCAGCACGATGTCGCCGAAGTCCGTCTCCGGCCACACCGCCTCCAACTGGTGCCCCGCCGCGAGGAGCTCGCTCCGGCAGGCGGCGTGCCCGACGATCGTGGCCGCCGGGGCGAAGACGGCGTTGCCGTAGGTGTGGTCGCCGTGGTGGTGCGTGTTGACGACGGTACGCGGCGCGGGCGCCCCGCTCTCCGCGATTCGCCGCGCCAGCAGCCGCGCCCGCCGCTCGGTCGCCGCGGTGTCCACCAGCAACGTCGCCTCGCCGTCGGTCACCACCCCGGCGTTGTTCAGACACCAGCCACCGTCCGGCTGGATGAACGCCGAGACACCCGGGCTCAGTTCGGTCAGCCCCGGCTCCTCGGGGACGGCGGGCACGGGGGAGGCGGATCCGGAGGGTCGGGGCATGGGGAGGCTCCTCGGGGATGGCGGTGGTCCGTCCGCCGCCCGGGGCTGACCCCGCGCCTCTCGGGGCGGGCCATGGCTCTCGCGGAGCGGCGGTCACGTCACCGTATCGCCGAAGGATGGGGCGGCAGGGTGGCGGCTACGCGTGGGGCTACGGG
>NZ_VKJP01000341.1 GCF_007280575.1 Streptomyces benahoarensis | reverse complement strand
GCCGGGGGCCGGGCGCGATCAGCTGTGGGGGCGGAGGGTCCAGACGATGGACATCTCGCCCGTCACCGCGCCGTCCTCGCGGGTGAGTGTGACGTTCACGGGGAATTCGGGGCGCTGCCCGGCGTCGAGGTCGGCGATCACCTCGGCGGCGGGGCGGCCGAGCTGGGCGGTGGCCGTGACGGGGCCCTTGGCGAGCTTCTTGTAGCCGATCTCGGCGCCGACGGCGAGCGGCACGGCGCGGTGCAGTTCGGAGCCGAAGGCGCTCATCACGATGGCGCCGCTGGCGGACTCGGCGAGGGTGAACATCGCCCCGGCGTGCGGTCCGGCGACGTGGTTGTGGAAGGCGGGCTGGTCGGGGAGGCGGACGACGGCGCGCTCGGCCGTGGTCTCGGTGAATTCGAGGTGGAGGGTGCGGACCATCGGCACGGAGGCCGCCATCATCGCGCCGATCGACGGCAGGGGCTCGGAAGACATGAGCAGCATGTTACCTACGAGTAGCTTCCGGCGGAAGACCCGACCCCGCACCACGGCGTCGGCCGCCACCTGTCGTGGACGCCCATGACGACGACCGCACCGCAGCCGCCCGGGAGACCCGGCCCGCAGCACGCCGAGGGGCCGCGCCCCCGACCCGTACGCCCGGCCGTCGCGGTGGCGGTGCGGCGGTGAGAGCGGGCCGGCCGGCCTGGGCGGGGTGGAACTACACGATCCTCACGGCCGCCACGGCCGCCACGGCCATCTCGGGGCTCGGCCACTCCGGCGGGCTGATCGCCGCCGCGTTCGCCGTGCTGGGGGCGGGCGGCTCCGCCACCGACGTCGGGCTGGTCGCCGCCGCCCGCACCGTCCCGCTCATCGTGCTGGTGCTGGTCGGCGGGGCGCTCGCCGACCGGCTGCCGCGGCACCGGGTGATGGTCGCGGCCAACGCCCTCAACTGCCTCTCCCAGGGCGCCTTCGCGCTGCTGGTGCTGACCGGCGAGCCGCAGCTGTGGCAGATGGCGGTGCTCGCCGCGCTGGGCGGCACCGGGCAGGCGTTCTTCGTCCCCGCCTCGGAGGGCATGGTGTTTGCCAGCGTCTCCGGGGAGCACTCGGCGCGGGCGTTCGCGGTGTACCGGATGGGCATGAACGGCGCGAACATCGGTGGCGCCGCGCTCGGCGGCGCGCTGATCGCGGCCGTCGGACCCGGCTGGGTGCTCGCCGCCGACGCCGTGGCCTTCGCCTGCGCCGGGGCGCTGCGCGCCTTCGTCGACGTGAGCGGGGTGCCGCCGCGCACGAGCGACGGGGGCATGCTGCGGGCGCTGCGCGACGGCTGGTACGAGGTGATCTCGCGGCCCTGGCTGTGGTCGGTGGTGGTGCAGTTCTCCGTGGTCAACGCGGTGATCGCGGCGGCGGAGGCGGTCTACGGGCCGCTGGTCGCCGACGCGCACCTGGGCGGCCCGGGGCCCTGGGGCGTGGCGCTCGGCGCGTTCGGCGCGGGCACCGTGGGCGGGGCACTGCTGAGGACCCGCTACCGGCCGCGCCGCCTGCTGCTGACCGGTTCGCTGTGCGTCTTCCCGCTCGCCCTGCCGTCGGCGGCGCTGGCGGTGCCGCCGGTGGCGGAGGATCCGGCGGTCGGCTGAGGCGCGCCGGGCCGCGGCCACCTCAGCCGATACTGAACGCGCCCCGCGGCGGTTCCGGCGAGGCGACGGCCTCGGCGTCGTGGACCGGGACGGCGTCACCGGTCAGGCGGCGCAGGGCGGCGCCGTGGGTCACCCGGGCCGGGAAGGCGTCACCGGCCGCGCGGCGGGTCAGCGCGGAGAGCGGCAGCCGGGCGGCGGAGGCGACGAGGACGGTGTTGCCGAAGCGGCGGCCGCGGAGCACGGACGGTTCGGCGATCAGCGCCACCTCCGGCCAGACCGCGGCGGCGGTGGCGAGCTGGCCGCGCAGGAAGGTGAACGGCGCGCCGTCGGCGAGGTTCGCCGCGTACACCCCGCCGGGGCGCAGGGCGCGGGCCACGGCGCGGGCGTAGGTGACGGTCGTCAGATGCGCGGGCACCCGCGAGCCGCCGAAGACATCGCCGATGACGAGGTCGGCGGAGCCCTCGGGCGCCGCCTCCAGCGCCTGCCGGGCGTCGCCCACGCGCACGGTGATGCCGCTCTCGGCGGGCAGCGGCAGTTCGTCGGCGACGAGGGCGAGCAGGCCCCGGTCGGCCTCGACGACGCGCTGCCGGGAGCCGGGGCGGGTGGCCGCGACGTAGCGGGGCAGGGTCATCGCGCCGCCGCCGAGGTGCAGCACATCGAGCGGCCGGCCGGGCGCCGCGGACTCGTCCAGGACGTGCGCGAGGCGGCGGACGTACTCGAACTCCAGGTGCTCGGGGGCGTCGAGGTCCACATAGGACTGCGGGGCACCGTCGACGGTCAGCAGCCGGGCCCGGGGCCGGTCCACGTCGGGCAGGAGTCGGGCGGCGCTCGGCATGGGGCGGCGCGTGGCGGGCGGTCGACCGGTGCGCGGCGGCACCGCGACGTACGACCGGGGCGGCGCGCCACCGTCCACCGGCACGCGCCGGGCGCGGGCGCCGCGCGGCCCTCACGCAGCGTCCACCGCCCGCCTGGTGCGGCACGGCTCACGGAGGCCCGGTCCGCGCACCCCGTCAGTTACGCTCCCGACGTGTTCGAACCCGCCGCGCCTTCCGACGGTCCCGCCGCGCGTGCCGTGCGCGTCCTGCTCTCCCCCTGGTGCCGGCTGGCGTTGCTCGCGGCGCTGCTGGCCTGTGCCGCGGGGGCGATGCTGGTGTGGCAGCCGCAGCGGCTGCTGACCGGGGATCTGCCGGAGCGGATGACGGGGCCCGGCGCGCTGGTCGTCTTCGCCGTGGCGTACGGCGTGTGCACCACGGCGTTCGTGCCGCGGCCGTTCCTCAATCTCGCGGCGGGCGCGGTCTTCGGCAGCGGCTCCGGGAGCGCCACCGCGCTCGCCGGGACGGTACTGGGCGCCGGGTTCGCCTTCGGTCTTGGCCGGTGGCTGGGGCAGGACGCGCTGCGGCGGACGCTGCGGGCGCGGTGGCTGACCGCCGCGGACCGGCAGCTGAGCGAGCACGGTTTCCGCTCCATGCTGGTGGTCCGGCTGCTGCCGGGGCTGCCGTTCTGCGCGACCAACTACTGCGCCGCGGTCTCCCGGATGCGGTGGACGTCGTTTCTGCTGGCCACCGCGGTGGGCAGCGTCCCCAACACCGTCGCGTACGCCGTCGCGGGGGCGCGGGCGACCGCCCCCACCTCACCGGCGTTCCTGCTCGCGACGGCGTTCATCGCGGTGAGCGGGCTCGTGGCCGCGGCCGTCGCCTGGCGCAAGCGGGAGGCGCTGCGCGGCGGCTGACCCGGGGTCACCCGGCGGCCGTCCGGGCGTGGTCCGCCGTACATTTTCCATCGTTACGGTGCCCGGGCCGCCGCGTGATCACCTTCCCCGTCCGCCGTGCCGCGCCGCTTCCCTTTCGCTCCGGCGGCGCGCGGGGGCGGGCACGCGGCCTCATCCCGGGATTGCCGCCCCATGAGCTGGTTCGCTTCCTGCCGTTCGTGATCTATCGCATCGTCCTGGGAATCGCACTGTTCGCCCTCATCGGTGCCGGGGTGCTCGGTCCGCGTGCGGCGGAGTCGGCGGGATGAGCTTCCTGGGCCCGCGGCGGTCGCTGAGCGTGTGGGAAGGGACACATGCAGCCAGCGAACCATGGGGGAATGTTCCCTTGTTCGCGCTGGTCAGCAGGGAGTTGCGGGAAGGCCGGGGACGGCGGGCGCGGCGGCGGGGGCCGAGAAGGGCCGTACGCGGGGTGAGGCATTGTCAGTGGTTGCCCCTAGCATGTCTGCCATGTCCCCTACTCCTTCCGCCCTTTCGGGCGCGCCCGCCCCTGCCTCCGAGGCCAACGACGCGATCCGCCGTTTCGTGTGCGCCCGGCCCAGCTGGACCTGGACGGCGCAGGACATGACGGAGTACGCGACGCTGCTGGAGACCTGGACGCAGGCGGTGCGCGCGGAGGTCGTCGAGGCGGCGTGACCGACGGACTCCGACACCGCGTCATCCACGTCCCGGACCACGAATGTGCGGCGGCCCCCGGTGCTCCGGGGCCGCCGCTCCGTTGCTCTCCGGCAGGTCATCCCCCGTACTGCGCCACGACCTTGGTGTACGCGTAGGGCTCCTGGTCGACGCCGCTGCAGCTGTCGCCGTCGCTTCCCCCGGAGTCGCAGGACCGGTCGCGGTTGACGGCCCAGTAGGCGAAGCGGGCGAGGTGGTGGGTGCGGGCGTAGTCGAGGATGGTCCGGAAGTCGTCGAGGGTGACGTTCTCGTCGGCCTCGTCCGTGTGGCCGTTCATGGAGGAGACACCGATCCTGCGGTAGGCGTCGTCCTGGCTGTAGCCGTAGGCGTCCTTGACGTCGGCGGCGAGCCCGTCGAGGGCGCTGACGGTGGCCTCGCCCATGGTGCCGCTGTGGCTGCCGAAGTCGAACGGCATGACCACCCAGCCGTCGTTGTCCAGCCCCGCCTTGGCGCCGCGCTGGATGAGGTCCTTGCCCTCGTCGGTCGGGCCCTCGGGTGTGGTGCCCATGGTGACGTAGGTGACGAGCCCCTTGTTGGCGTCCTTGACCTTCTTCAGGGCGTCGACGACGCGCTGCCGGACGGTGGCGTTGCTCATCTCGGTGTCCTCGATGTCGATGTCGAGGGCCTTGAGGTGGTACGCGTCGATGACCTTCTGGTAAGCACCGGCCAGGGCGTCGGCGCTGTCGCACTTCTCGCCGAGTTTGTTGCCGCTCCAGCCGCCGGCCGAGATGACGATGTCGCCGCCGTTGGCGCGGATCGTGTCGATGGCCTTGGCGTCGCTGCCGCCGGTCAGCGGCCGTTCGCCGTCCCAGGCGGGGTTGCAGCCGCCGTCGGAGAGGATGAAGGCGAGGGTGAACCACTTGATGCCGGTCGCCTTCATCACGTCGGCGGGCGGCTGCGGGTCGCCCCAGCCGAGGTATTCGTAGGGCGCGGCGGCCATCGGCGGGGTGGCCTTCGGGGTGTGGGCGGGCGGCGCGGCGGCGGAGGTACCGGCGGCGCCGGTCGTGGCGGCGGTGGCCAGGAGCGTCGCGGCCACGGCGCCGACCAGGGAACGGCGGCGGGTGGGGGATGTGGCGCGATCCATCAGGAGTTCTCCACTCTGCGGGACGGGGACGGACGGCCGGGTCGCCGGGGGCGGCCCAGCGCGTGGGACGGTGGCGCGGGTGCGTCCACCAGGTCGCGGATGACGGTGTGGTGCGGGGAGTGGCGGCACGCCGGGTCGGTGGCGGCGGCGTCCCCGGTGAGGGCGTACGCCTGGCAGCGGCAGCCGCCGAAGTCCCGCTCGCGCAGGGCGCAGCTGCGGCAGGGCTCGCGCATCCAGTCGGTGCCGCGGTAGCGGGCGAAGGCCGGGGAGCGCTCCCAGATCCAGCGCAGCGGATGGTCGCGGACGCCGGGCGGGTCGAGCCCGGGGAGGACGGCGGCCGCCGGGCAGGGCAGGACCGTGCCGTCGGGGGTGACGGTGAGGGAGACGGCGCCCCAGCCGCCCATGCAGGGTTTGGCGGTGCCCTCGAAGTGGTCGGGGACGACCCAGATCACCTCGACCCGGCCGTCGAGCTCCCGCCGTCGGCGCCGTACGGTCTCCTCCGCCTCGGCCAGCTGTGCGCGGGTGGGCAGCAGTTCGGCCTTGTTGAGGAGGGCCCAGCCGTAGAACTGCGTATGGGCGAGTTCGATGCGTCCGGCACCCCAGGCGGGGGCGAGGTCGATCAGCGCGTCGAGGACGGCGAGGTTGTGACGGTGCAGGACGACGTTGAGGCCGAGCAGCAACCCGGCATCGGTGACGAGGGCGGCGGCGCGTTCCTTCGCGGCGTGGGCGCGGCGCCGCCCGGCGATCCGGTCCCCCGCCGCCGCGTCGGCGTGCTGAACGGAGAGCTGGACGCTGCGCAGCCCGGCGTCGGTGAGGGCGGCCAGCCGCTCGCGGGTCAGGCCGACGCCGCTGGTGATCAGCTGGGTGTGGATGCCCGCTCCGTCGGCCGCGGCGACGAGCTCGGCGAGGTCCGGGCGGAGCAGCGGCTCACCGCCGGAGAGATGGGCGCTGACGACGCCGAGGTCGGCGGCCTGCCGGAAGGTGTCCTGCCACTCCGTGAGCGTCAACTCCGCGCTGCGGCCGATGAGTTCAAGGGGGTTGGAGCAGTAGGTGCAGTGCAGCGGACAGGCGTGGGTCAGCTCGGCGAGGAGCGCCCAGGGGGGCGGCGGTACGGGGCCGGGGCCCTGAGTGGGTCCGCCG
>NZ_VKJP01000340.1 GCF_007280575.1 Streptomyces benahoarensis | reverse complement strand
GTCGTGTTCGGGGTGGGGGATCGGCTACTGTGGTGCACAGCCCCTCACGTGGCGCTATCTGACTGAACTCCCCCAGGGCCGGAAGGCAGCAAGGGTAGGTCGGCTCTGGCGGGTGCGTGAGGGGCGTTTGCGTTTGCGGGCGGCTCGCTTGTCAGTGGGGGCCGATATCGTCGTATGCGTGTCGTCCCTCGCGCTGTACCGCCGCTACCGACCCGAGACCTTCGCCGAGGTCATCGGGCAAGAGCACGTGACCGATCCCCTGCAGCAGGCCCTGCGGAACAACCGCGTCAACCACGCGTATCTGTTCAGCGGCCCGCGCGGCTGCGGCAAGACGACCAGTGCGCGCATCCTGGCGCGCTGTCTGAACTGTGAGGAAGGTCCCACCCCGACGCCGTGCGGCACCTGCCAGTCCTGTGTGGACCTGGCGCGGAACGGCAGGGGCTCGATCGATGTGATCGAGATCGACGCCGCCTCGCACGGTGGCGTGGACGACGCCCGTGACCTGCGGGAGAAGGCGTTCTTCGGGCCCGCCTCCAGCCGGTACAAGATCTACATCATCGACGAGGCGCACATGGTCACCTCGGCGGGGTTCAACGCCCTGCTGAAGGTGGTCGAGGAACCGCCGGAGCATCTGAAGTTCATCTTCGCGACGACGGAGCCCGAGAAGGTCATCGGGACGATCCGCTCGCGTACCCACCACTACCCCTTCCGTCTGGTGCCGCCCGGGACGCTGCGGGACTACCTCTCCGAGGTGTGCGAGCGGGAGTCCGCGACCGTCGAGGACGGCGTGCTGCCGCTGGTGGTGCGCGCCGGTGCCGGTTCGGTGCGTGACTCGATGTCCGTCATGGACCAGCTGCTCGCCGGTGCCGGTGACGACGGTGTGACGTATGCCATGGCGACGGCGCTGCTGGGGTACACGGACGGGTCGCTGCTGGACGCGAGCGTGGAGGCGTTCGCGGCCGGGGACGGCGCCGCGGCCTTCGAGGTCGTCGACCGGGTGATCGAGGGCGGCAACGACCCACGCCGTTTCGTCGCCGACCTGCTGGAACGGCTGCGTGACCTGGTCATTCTCGCCGCGGTGCCCGATGCGGGGGAGAAGGGGCTGATCGACGCGCCCGCCGATGTCGTGGAGCGGATGACGGCGCAGGCGTCCGTCTTCGGCGCCGCGGAGCTGAGCCGCGCCGCCGACCTGGTCAACACCGGGCTGACCGAGATGCGCGGCGCCACCTCGCCGCGCCTGCAGCTGGAGCTGATCTGTGCCCGGGTGCTGCTGCCCGCGGCGTACGACGACGAGCGGTCGGTGCAGAGCAGGCTGGACCGGCTGGAGCGCGGCATCGGCGCGGCCGGGCTCGCCGGGGGCGGCGGGGCCGCGTTCGCGGGCGGCGGTGCGCCGGTGGTCGCCGGTGGCGGGCCCGCGGCCGGATATGTGCCCGGACCGGAGGCCCACCCGGTGGGTCCGCCCGCCGGTCCCGCGGGCCCGGCGGCGGCGCGGGCGGCGGTGCGCGGGGCGACCGGCGGCAGTCCGGCCGGTCCCGCGGCGGCCCAGCCTGCGGTGGCCCAGGCTCCGGTGGCCCAGGCTCCGGCGGCTCAGCCCGTGGCGGCGCCCGCGGCCCCGGCCGCCGTACCGGCGGAGGGCGCGGCGCCGCGGAGCGGATCGCATGCGGCCGAGCGGGCCGGGGAGCAGGCGCGGCCCGCCGGTGCCTGGCCCGGCGGTGCGGGCGCGGGCGGCGGCCCGGCGGCCGGTGCGCCGGAAGCGGGGCCCGCGGCGCCCGCCGCGACCGGCGAGGGCGGTCCCGCGCGGCCCGGTGCCTGGCCCGGTGGCGGTGGCGCAGGTCAGGGCGAGGCCGGGCGGCGGCCCGGGGGCTGGCCGTCGGCCGCGGCTCCGGGGCAGGGGGCACGTCCGTCCGCCCCGGCGCCCGCAGCGGCGCCGCAGCAGCCCGCCGCGGCGCAGGCGCCCGCACCGCAGGCCCCGGCCGGGGGCGGGCAGGGTGTGGGTGCGGCGCAGGTGCGGCAGATGTGGCCGCAGATCCTGGACGCGGTCAAGGGCCGCCGACGTTTCACGTGGATCCTGCTGAGCCAGAACGCCCAGGTCTCCGGCTTCGACGGCACCACGCTCCAGATCGGCTTCCCCAACGCCGGGGCGCGCGACAGCTTCGCCAACGGCGGCAGCGAGGACGTCCTCAAGGACGTGCTTGCCGAGACGTTCCAGGTGCAGTGGCGGGTGGAGGCCATCGTCGACCCGTCGGGCGGCGCCAATCCGCCGGCCGGTGGCGCCCGCGGCGGCAGCGGCGGAGGCGGCTTCGGTGGCCAAGGCGGCGGTTACGGCGCAGGTCAGGGCGGTGGCTACGGCGGCCCGGCGCAGTCCGCTCCAGCTTCACCCGCGCCGTCGCAGGGCGGCCCGGCGGCCGGGGGTGGCGCCTCCGGCGGCAGCCAGGGCGCCCGGATGGCGCGGGAGGCCGTGTCATCGCCGTCGTCCGGCGGGCCGGGCGGCCGCACCCCGGAGCCTGAGGTGTCCCCCGAGCCGCCGCCGATGTCCGTCGAGTACGACATGCCGGAGGAGGACGACCCGGATCTCGTCGACTCCGCCCTGAGCGGCCACGACCTCATCGTCCGGGAGCTGGGCGCGACGGTGGTGGAGGAGTTCAACAACGAGTGACGAGTGATGTCGCCGGGGCCCTCAACGCTTTGCTGCGCCGCGGGGCGGCCCCGCTCCGTTCACCCCAAAGGGGCTGGATGGGAAAGGCGGAGCAGGCCGGGCGTATGTGTGGCGGCTCGTCCGTACGGCGTAAGGCGCGGGGCCCGGGAAGCACGTAGGCTCGGGCTACCGCACCAATCGTTGTCGTATGGCAGGAGTCACGTCGTGATCCCCGGTGGTCAGCCCAATATGCAGCAGCTGCTTCAGCAGGCCCAGAAGATGCAGCAGGACCTTGCGGCCGCCCAGCAGGAGCTGGCGGAGACGCCCGTCGACGGGTCGGCGGGCGGCGGCCTCGTCAAGGCGACGGTGACCGGCTCCGGCGAGCTGAAGAGCCTGGTCATCGACCCGAAGGCGGTCGACGTCGACTCCGCGGAGGAGACGGCCGAGACCATCGCCGACCTGGTGCTCGCGGCCGTCCGGGACGCGAACGCCAGCGCCCAGCAGCTCCAGCAGCAGAAGCTCGGCCCGCTGGCGCAGGGCCTGGGCGGCGGCGGAATCCCCGGCCTGCCCTTCTGAGGCCCGGGGCCTGATCGCGGTCTCCCTTTTCCGGCGGTGGCCAACTAGCGTACTGAGCAGGGCAGAAGAGAAAGAAGACGTTCCGTGTACGAAGGCGTGGTTCAGGATCTGATCGACGAGCTGGGCAGGCTGCCCGGCGTCGGTCCCAAGAGCGCGCAGCGGATCGCCTTCCATGTTCTGCAGGCCGAGCCGACCGATGTCCGCCGGCTCGCGAACGCGCTGATGGAGGTCAAGGCGAAGGTCCGGTTCTGCAGCGTGTGCGGCAACGTCGCACAGGAGGAGCAGTGCCGGGTCTGCCTGGACCCGCGCCGCGACTCGGCGGTCATCTGCGTCGTGGAGGAGCCCAAGGACGTCGTGGCGATCGAGCGGACGCGGGAGTTCCGCGGCCGGTACCACGTGCTCGGCGGGGCGATCAGCCCGATCGAGGGCGTCGGCCCGGACGATCTGCGGATCCGGGAGTTGCTGGCCAGGCTCGCCGACGGCGCCGTCACCGAGCTGATCCTGGCCACCGACCCGAATCTGGAGGGCGAGGCCACCGCCACGTATCTGGCGCGCATGATCAAGCCCATGGGGCTGAGGGTGACGCGACTGGCCAGCGGACTGCCGGTCGGGGGCGACCTGGAGTATGCCGACGAGGTCACGCTCGGGCGGGCCTTCGAAGGGAGGAGACTTCTTGATGTCTGATGCCACGCTGCACAACGCGACGCAGAATCCCGACGACTTCGCCGTATCGATCTCCGACTCGATCGAGAGCTTCATCGTCGCGGTGACCGAGGTCGCCAAGGGCGACGAACCGGACAGCGCGGTGCCGTTCCTGCTGCTGGAGATCTCCCAGCTGCTGCTGACCGGCGGACGTCTCGGCGCCCACGAGGACATCGTCCCGGCCGAGCGATACGAACCGGACAGCGGCCCGGAGCCGGACGCCGACGAGCTGCGCGAGCGGTTCGCCCGCCTCCTCGATCCGGTCGATGTGTACTCCGAGGTCTTCGACCCGTACGTGCCGCGCAGCGAGCCGGTGGCCTGCCGGATCTCCGACGACCTCGCCGACATCGTCACCGATCTGCGGCACGGGCTGGCGCACTACCGGGCGGGCCGGGTCAGCGAGGCGCTGTGGTGGTGGCAGTTCTCCTACCTCACCAACTGGGGTCCGACCGCGTCGGCGGCGCTGCGCGCGCTCCAGTCGCTGGTCGCGCACGTACGCCTCGATCAGCCGCTGGACGCGCTCAACGGGCTGGACACCGACACTGGGGCGGGCGGCGATGAGGAACGGCTCGCCGAGGAGGCGGGCAAGGTCATGGCGGCGGAGATCGCCGGGCCGCTGGGGCTGCACAGGGCGTGATCCGGGGCGCCCCGCCGTCGGACAGGCGCGCGCCGCCACCGGTGGCGCGTGGCCGGTGGGCGGGGCGGTGCCGGAGGGGTTTCCGAGGCGCTGCCGAGGTGGCGGAAACCGTATGCGGTGCGGCCGCGGCGGTGTGTGACCTGGCTTACGTTCCCGTGTGCTCCGTGCTGGAGCGGGCATGTGCTGGCCGAGCGGGCGCGACGGGGCGCCGCGCGGAGCCGCCGCGGGACACGGTGATCATCTGCGTACGAAAGATGATCGATGGTTGAGAGTTGTGTCTCACCATGCGGTATCGGCGAGGCGGTTTCCGCCTGCTCGTTAAACTGAGTCGACCGCAGTACCCCCATTTCCGGGGGTCCGGGAGGAAACTCCCGAAGAGACAGTTGCGAGGAGCGCACGTGGGCCTTGTCGTGCAGAAGTACGGCGGCTCATCCGTTGCGGATGCCGAGGGCATCAAGCGCGTTGCCAAGCGAGTCGTCGAGGCCAAGAAGAACGGCAACCAGGTTGTCGTGGTGGTTTCGGCGATGGGCGACACGACGGACGAGCTGATCGATCTCGCTCAGGAAGTGTCCCCGATTCCATCGGGGCGCGAGTTCGACATGCTGCTGACCGCTGGAGAGCGAATCTCCATGGCGCTGCTGGCGATGGCGATCAAAAACCTCGGTCATGAAGCGCAGTCCTTCACCGGCAGCCAGGCCGGTGTGATCACCGACTCCGTGCACAACAAGGCACGGATCATCGATGTCACGCCCGGTCGCATCAAGACCTCCGTCGACGAGGGCAACATCGCCATCGTCGCCGGATTCCAGGGTGTATCCCAGGATAAGAAGGACATCACGACGCTGGGTCGTGGTGGCTCGGACACCACGGCGGTCGCGCTGGCCGCCGCGCTGAACGCCGACGTCTGCGAGATCTACACCGACGTTGACGGCGTCTTCACCGCCGACCCCCGGGTCGTCAAGAAGGCCCGGAAGATCGACTGGATCTCCTTCGAGGACATGCTGGAGCTGGCCAGCTCCGGATCCAAGGTGCTGCTGCACCGCTGCGTCGAATACGCACGCCGTTACGACATTCCGATCCACGTCCGCTCCTCGTTCTCGGGGCTCAAGGGCACGTGGGTCAGCAACGAACCACAAGGGGACCAGCCGATGGAGCAGGCAATCATCTCGGGCGTCGCACACGACACCTCCGAGGCGAAGGTCACGGTCGTCGGCGTGCCGGACAAGCCGGGTGAGGCCGCGCGTATCTTCCGCGCCATCGCGGACTCCGAGGTCAACATCGACATGGTCGTCCAGAACGTCTCGGCCGCGTCGACCGGACTGACGGACATCTCCTTCACGCTGCCGAAGTCCGAGGGCCGCAAGGCCGTCGCCGCCCTGGAGAAGACCCGCGCGGCGGTCGGCTTCGACTCGCTCCGTTACGACGACCAGATCGCCAAGATCTCCCTGGTCGGCGCGGGCATGAAGACCAACCCGGGCGTCACCGCGACGTTCTTCGAGGCGCTGTCGAACGCCGGGGTGAACATCGAGCTGATCTCGACCTCCGAGATCCGCATCTCGGTCGTCACTCGCGCCGACGACGTCAACGAGGCGGTGCGCGCCGTGCACACCGCCTTCGGTCTCGACACGGACAGCGACGAGGCCGTGGTCTACGGCGGCACCGGGCGCTGACCCACCGGAACGGACCGGGCGGTCCGCTCCCCGCGCATGAGGCGGGGGCGGGCCGCCCGCTTTGCTGACCGGGTCCGGGGCGCGGCCCGGGG
>NZ_VKJP01000033.1 GCF_007280575.1 Streptomyces benahoarensis | reverse complement strand
ATTAAGTCGTCGGCAGCGTCAGATGTTTATAAGAGACAGCGACACCTCCCCGCCAGCTCTGCCGCCACCGCCACCTCCGTGCCGGCCAGGCCGACCGACGAGAACAGGGTGATCGCGTCGGTGTCGGTCCGGCCCGGCGCGGAGCCCGCGAGGACCGCTCGCACCGCCCGTACCGCACACGTCGCGTCCGGCGACTCCCGTACCTCGGCGTCGCCCAGCAGCACCGGCCCGGTCAACCCGCCGCCGCCTTCGCGGTCTTCGCTCACCTCAGCTCCCTCGGTCCGTACAGCGCGGCGTCCGCGCCTGTTTCCAGTGCCCAGTAGCGGTCGCCGTACGACCAGTGCCACCACTCGGTCGGGTAGTTCACCAGCCCGGCCGTCGTCAGCGCGGCGCTCAGTGTCCGCCGGGCCCGACGTGCCGCCGCCGGTATGCCGGGCGCGGCGGTGTAGCAGGCGCCGTCGCTCTCCTCCGGCGAGGCGTCCACAGGGGTGCCCATGTCGACCGGTGAGCCGTCGGCGGTGATCAGCGTGACGTCCACAGCGCCGCCCGCGCTGTGCGGGGCGATCTCCGGCGGCGAGACGAACCGGGAGGCGGCGGAGCGCACCCGGTCCGGAGCCCAGTCGGGGTGCAGCCCGCGCAGCCTGTCGGCGTATCTCTCGAAGTAGTGGCGCTGGAGGGCCGGCGGGCGGTACCCCTCGACCAAGCGGAGCCGCAGGCCGTCGGGGAGCACCCGCTCCGCGGCGAGCAGCCGCTCCAGCACCCCGGCCCGCAGATGGCCACCGGCGCCGTCCGTCGTCGCCTCCTCCGTATCAGCTGCGGCCGCCAGCAGGTTCGGCGCCGCCTCCCGTACGTCCACCAGCGGCTCCCCGCACTCGCGGACCGGCATCGCGGCCACCGCCGGGTCCGCCATCAGCACGACGGCGTCGCGTACGTCGGTCAGCACCAGCTCGCCCTCCTCCGGGCAGTCCGCCCCCGGCCCGGCCGACGCCACCTGCCGCCCGTCCGGCAGCCAGCCGCCGCTGAGCCCGCATCCCGGGCCGGAGGTGCCGCTGCCCATGCCCGCGCCGTTGGCGAGCAGGACGTGGAGGCCGTTGTCCCACGCCCGGTCCGGGTACTTCGTCAGGCTCTCCGGCGAGCTGTGGAACGAACTGGCGAGGTACACCCGGCAGCCGTCCGCCGCGGCCCGCTCGGCCAGCTCCGGGAAGGAATTGTCGTAGCAGGTGGCGAGGGCGAACGGGACACCGCCGAGGCGGAAGCGGCCCTCGGTGTGGCCCGGGGTGAAGAGGTCGCGTTCCCGGCCGGACAGATGACGCTTCGTATAGCGGGTCAGCAGCGCCCCGTCCGGACCGAAGACGAACGAGGTGAGGCCCGGTATGCCCGCCGGGCCGCCGGGCTCCCGCGCGGGGACGTTGACCACCGCCCCGACACCGTGCGCCCGGCACGCCTCCCGCACCGGCGTCAGCCGCGCGTCGTCCGGGGTGAGGGCGAGGCCGGGATCCGCTGCGAGGGCGTCGAGGTCGTACTGCGTGAGCGCCAGCTCGGCGAAGACGACCAGGGCCGCGCCGAGGTCGGCGGCGCGGGCGAGGAGGGCGGCCATGCGTGCGGCGTTGGCCGCGATGTCGTGGCGGCGGGACGGGAATTGAGCTGCGGCGATCAACATGCCGTCATCATGCATCCGCGCAACTCACCCGCGCAGAGCCTGTGGATAACTCCCGATCGGCAGACCGCAGACCGCAGACCGCAGACCGCAGACCGCAGACCGCAGACCGCGGACCGCAGACCGCGGACCGGCGGATCGGCCAGCGACCGCCCGCCGATTGCAGCCCCCGCGCTCGCTGTTCAGGAAGCCGTCACCACCGACACATCCCCGCCGCTGGTGCGCGCCACCACCCGGTGCCGGGCGGCCGGATCCGTCGGTACCGAGACCTTTCGGTCGCCGCCGCTGGTCGTGGCCTCCACGGCGTAACTGCTCCGCGGCAGCCGGATCGTGACGTTGCCGCCGCTGGTGGTGCCCGACACGTCATCGGGCACGGTGGTGAACGTGGCACTCACGGAGCCGCCGCTGGTCTTCGCCCGGGCCTTGCGCGCGGCGACGGCGTCCAGGGTGACGTCCCCGCCGCTGGTCTCCGCGGCGACGGAACCCGTCGTACCGCGCACCGTGATGTTCCCACCGCTGGTGCGCAGATCGACCGCGGTCGCCCGCGGCACCTGCACCCGGTAGCTCACCGAGCAGTTGTTGCCCAGGCCCCGGCACACCGAGGCGTCCAGCGTCAGCCCGCCACCCGCGACGGAATGGGTCGGGGTCGGGCGGCTGTCGTGGTACGCGTACTTCTCCGTGACGCGTACCGGGCCGCCGCCGTCCACCGTCACCACCTCGATGGAGCCGCCCGCCGTGGTGGCCGTCACCGTGCGGACGTCACCGGGCACGGAGTACGTCCGCTCCGCGGATTTCGACGGCCCGAGCGCGCCCGAGCAGCCGGTCGTCAAGGCGGCCGCTCCCGCGCAGGTCAGGGCGAGACAGGCGGTACGGAGACGGGTCATGGCGAGGTTCCCCCAGGAGTCGACGGCGATACCGGTCACCGGAATCCTCCGGCACGGCTCCCCGGGGCGCCTCATGCCACAGGACGACCGGACCCGGAGGACGCCCCCGAGGTCAGGCCGCCGATCCCTTACGGGTGATCGTCCGGAACGCCATCTCCGCCAGCTCCCCCTGGCCGCGGACGCCGGGATGGAACCAGTCCCAGCTGCTCAACTGCCGTTCCGTGAAGCGGTAGTCGAAGACCCCCGGGTCGAAGCGGCAGAGGGAGTCCTCGGCGCAGACCTCCTCCAGCGCCTCGTTGTACGCCTTGACGCGGTCGCGCACCTTCTCGCGGCGCTCGGCCGCCCGCTCCGTCAGATCGTCCGGGTCGCGCAGCATGGAGCCGCAGATCCCCAGCTGCCACACCTGCTTGCCGAGCGGGTTTTTGCGCCCCTCCGACCACAGGCGCAGCAGATCGGGCACCGCCGCGACGTACACCTGCGTCCGGGGCAGCGACCGCCGCAGCTTCTTCATCGCCCGGGTGAAGTCGGCGCGGAAGGCGGCGGCCGGGGTCATCGCGCGGACCTCGCTGCGGCAGGCGTCGTTGGCGCCGATCAGCACCGTCACCAGCTCGGGCCGGTGGGCCTTGGCCGCGTCGACCTGATCCGGCAGATCGCTCATCAGCGCGCCGGTGCGGGCGTGGTTCCAACTGTGCCCCGCAGGGTGGTCCAGCAGCCGCCTCGCGAGGCTGTCGACCTTGGGCGAGGTGCCCGTCGACCAGGACACCTCGGGGCAGTCGGACAGCACCGTGCAGGCGTCGAAGCCGACGCTGATGGAGTCGCCGAGCGCCGCGATCGACGCCGGGGCGGTGCGCCATACCGGGACGGGCTTGACGGACGGCGCGGAGACCTTCGGGCTCGGCCGCGCCGACGGTGCGTCGGCGCCGTCCTCGCTGCACGCCGTCACGGACAGCAGCAGCGCGCCGGCGACGAGGGCGGCGCCCGTGCGACGCCGCACGCCCCCCGACGCGCCGTTCCGCCCTGGAGGAGCCGCCTCCGCGGACCACATCCGGAACGAAGTCGTACGCCGAGAGGGGAACGACCGGTCGATCTCTGTCATCCCCTGTCCCCTCCGGCGCGTGGGTGATATCTCTTCGAGGTACCGACGGTACGTCACCCCTCAACCGGGACCGCGGGACAGCCCCGTTCCGGGGTCGCCGCGCCATGACCCGAACGGGTACGCACAGTCGGCGTAAACCTCTGGCAACCCGTCATTTCCCGTCCTTTTTACGGCAGATTGCGGCATATTGGGCCCAATGGTGTTTACTGTAGGTCACCTGGCAGGCCGGTGCCGAAACGCTCACCGGGGCGGACCGCCGGCACTCGTCCCGGCCGCCGACGGGGCGGGCACGAGGCCGCCGGGGAAGGCGAACCTCGAACCGCACTGGAGGTCCCGGTGACGACCCGTGGAGTTCTCTACGTCCACTCCGCACCGCGCGCGCTCTGCCCCCACGTCGAATGGGCCGTCGCGGGCGTCCTCGGCGTACGCGTCACCCTCGACTGGATCGCCCAGCCCGTCGCCCCCGGCACCTGGAGAGCCGAATTCTCCTGGCAGGGCGCCGTCGGCACCGCCTCCAAGCTCGCCTCCGCGCTGCGCGGCTGGCATCTGCTGCGCTTCGAGGTCACCGCCGAACCCTGCGCCACGGCCGAGGGCGAGCGCTACAGCTCCACCCCTGACCTGGGCATCTTCCATGCCGTCACCGGAATCCACGGCGACATCCTCATCCCCGAGGACCGGCTGCGCGCCGCCGTCGTCCGCGCCGAGGGCGGCGAGAGCGAACTCGCCGCCGAGGTCGCACGTCTCCTCGGCAAACCCTGGGACGACGAACTGGAGCCCTTCCGTCACGCCGGGGAAGGCGCCCCCGTCCGCTGGCTGCATCAAGTCGTCTGACCGCCCCGCCGCGCCTTGACTTCGAGCGCGCTCGAAGTCTTAGCGTGCGGACATGGCTGATCACATCTCTGTGGCGGTGCTCGGCACCGGCATCATGGGCACGGCGATGGCCCGCAACCTCGCCCGCGCCGGATACGACGTCCGCGCCTGGAACCGCACTCGCGCCCGGGCCGAACCCCTCACCGCCGACGGCATCCGCGTCATGGACACCCCGGGCGAGGCCGTCGACGGCGCGGACACCGTCCTCACCATGCTCCTCGACGGACCCGCCGTCCTCGACGCGATGACGGCGGCGGCCCCGCGCCTCGCCCCCGGCACCCTCTGGCTCCAGATGAGCACCGTCGGAATCGAGGGCACCGCCCCACTGGCCGCCTTCGCCGCCGCCCACGGCCTGCGCTACGTCGACGCCCCCGTCCTGGGCACCAAGGACCCCGCGGAACAGGGCCAACTGACCGTCCTGGCCGCCGGACCTGCCGACGTACGGGAGCGGGCCGCCGCCGTCTTCGACGTCATCGGGCGGACCACCCGCTGGGTCGGCGATGACGGCACGGACGGCCGCGCCAGCCGCCTCAAGCTCGTCCTCAACAGCTGGGTGCTGACCGTCATCAACGGCGTCGGCGAGGCCGTGGCGCTCGCCGAAGGGCTGGACGTCGACCCGCGCGACTTCCTCGCCGCCGTCGACGGCGGCCCGCTGGACCTGCCCTACCTGCGCATGAAGGCCGAGGCCATCCTCTCCGGCGACCTTCGGCCCAGCTTCACTGTCTCCGCCGCCCGCAAGGACGCCCGGCTGATCGCGGAGGCCGCCGCGGCGTCCGGTGTCCGCACCGACCTGGCCGCGGCCGCCGCCGAACGGCTGCGCCGGGCGGAGGAACAGGGGCACGGCGACGAGGACGCGGCCGCCGCCTACCACGCCTCCTTCGGCGACTGACCCGGCCACGTACGCCGAGGGCCCGCCCGGTCGTCATGACCGGGCGGGCCCTCGTACGTCAGCGGTGCGTTCAGACCGTGCGGAACGCCAGCACGACGTTGTGACCGCCGAAGCCGAACGAGTCGTTCAGCGCCGCGATACGGCCCTCGGCGGGCAGCTTGCGGGCCTCGCCGCGGATGATGTCCACATCGACCTCGGGGTCGAGGTTCTCGACGTTGATCGTCGGCGGGGCCACCCGGTGGTACACCGCCAGGATCGACGCGACGGACTCGATACCGCCGGCGCCACCCAGGAGGTGACCGGTCATCGACTTGGTGCTGGCGACGGCGATGTGGTCGGTGTCGTCGCCGAAGACCTTGCGCAGCGCCTTCAGCTCGGCGAGGTCACCCTGCGGCGTCGACGTCGCGTGCGCGTTGACGTGCACGATCTCGGCCGGGTCCAGATCACTGTTGTCGAGGAGGCTCTGCAGCGCGTGCGCGATGCCGTTGCCGGACGGCTCGGGCTGCACGATGTCGTGACTGTCGGCGGAGATGCCCTGGCCGACGGCCTCGGCGTAGACCCGCGCGCCACGCCTGGCGGCGTGCTCCGCGGACTCCAGGACGATGACGCCGGCGCCCTCACCCATGACGAAGCCGTTGCGTGCGGTGTCGAAGGGGCGCGAGGCACCCTGCGGGTCGTCGTTCGACTTCGACATCGCCATCATGTTGCCGAACGCGGCGATCGGCAGCGGGTGGATCGCCGCCTCCGTACCGCCCGCGACGACGATGTCCGCACGGCCGGTGCGGATCATCTCGATGCCGTAGCCGATGGCCTCGGAGCCGGACGCGCAGGCGCTGACCGGGGTGTGCACACCCGCGCGGGCGTTCACGGCCAGGCCGACGTTGGCGGACGGGCCGTTGGGCATCAGCATCGGCACGGTGTGCGGGGAGACGCGGCGTACGCCCTTCTCCTTCAGCACGTCGTACTGGTCGAGCAGGGTCGTCACGCCGCCGATGCCGGAGGCGATGACCGTGCCGAGCCGGTCGGGGTCGACGGTGGTGTCCTCGCCCGCCTTGGCGGTGAAACCGGCGTCGGCCCACGCCTCGCGGGCCGCGATCAGCGCGAACTGCGCCGAGCGGTCCAGCTTGCGGGCCTGCGGCTTGGGGATGACCTCACCGGGGTCGACCGCCGCACGGGCGGCGATGCGGACCGGGAGGTCGGCCGCCCAGTCTTCTTCCAGGGCGCGTACACCGGACCGGCCGGCGAGCAGGGCCTCCCAGGTCGAAGCGCTGTCGCCACCCAGCGGTGTGGTTGCGCCGATACCGGTGACGACCACGGTGCGATTGGTCGCGTTCACGGGAATTCTTACTCCACGGGTAGAGGGGTCTGAATACGGCGCCACCGCGGGGTGGCGACATGCGCAGGAGCTGGATCAGCTCTGGTGCTTGAGGATGTATTCGGTCGCGTCGCCGACGGTCTTGAGGTTCTTGACGTCGTCGTCGGGGATCTTCACGTCGAAGCGCTCTTCAGCGGCGACGACGACCTCGACCATGGACAGCGAGTCGACGTCGAGGTCGTCGGTGAAGGACTTTTCCACCTGGACGTCCTCGGTGGGGATCCCGGCGATCTCGTTCACGATCTCGGCGAGACCGGCGACGATCTCTTCCTTGGTGGCGGCCATGATGGCGCTCCTTGGTGCTCTAGTGGTAACTGACGGGGTGAAGCTAGGCGCAGCGACCGGCACATCAGGGGGACGGACGGCGCTGCGCAGATCTTGCCTAGGGGAGGGTAACGACCGTAGCCGCGTAAACGAGACCCGCCCCGAAGCCGATGACCAGCGCGGTGTCGCCGCTCTTGGCCTGACCGGTCGCCAACAGCCGCTCCATGGCGAGCGGGATGGAGGCGGCGGAGGTGTTGCCGGTGGTCTCCACGTCACGGGCGACCGTGACGTTCTCCGGCAGTTTCAGTGTCTTCACCATCGAGTCGATGATCCGCATATTCGCCTGGTGCGGAATGAAGACATCCAGGTCGTCCGGGCTGACACCGGCCGCGTCCAGCGCCTGCTGGGCGACCTTCGCCATCTCGAACACCGCCCACCGGAAGACCGCCTGGCCCTCCTGGGTGATGGCGGGGTAGCGGATCGCCTCGGGGGCCGTCCGCTCCTCGGGGCCGTCGCCACCGGGCACCGGCGTCGTGCGGTACGCGTCCCAGGCGATGGTCTGCTTGATCGTTTCCGCTTTGTCGCCCTCGGAGCCCCAGACGGTCGGGCCGATCGAGGGCTCCTTGGCGGGGCCGACGATGACCGCGCCCGCACCGTCACCGAACAGGAAGGCCGTCGCACGGTCCTCCAGATCGGTGAGGTCCGACAGCCGCTCCACGCCGATGACCAGCACATACTCGGCGGAACCGTCGGTGACCATGCCCTTGGCCAGGGTCAGGCCGTAGCCGAAGCCCGCGCAGCCGGCCGAGATGTCGAACGCGGCCGGACGGCCCGCGCCGATGCGGTGCGCGATCTCGGTCGCGACGGCCGGGGTCTGCTTGAAGTGCGAGACGGTGGAGACGACGACCGCGCCGATCTGCTCGGGCGAGATGCCCGCGTCGGCGATGGCCTTGCCCGCCGCCTCGACCGACATGACGGCGACGGTCTCCTCCGGGCCCGCCCAGTGACGGGTGGCGATGCCCGACCGCGAGCGGATCCACTCGTCGGAGGAGTCGATGTGCTTGAGGATTTCCTCGTTGGGCACCACACGGGTCGGGCGGTAGCCGCCGACACCCATGATCCGTGCGTACGGGGCACCCTTCGTGGGCTTGATCTTCGCGGTCATGCGCGGGCTCCTTCTTCGGCCGACGGATCGGCGACCGGAGAGCTGTGCTCGGCGATCAGGGTACGGGCTGCGTCGAGGTCGTCGGGGGTCTTCAGGGCGAGCGTCTTCACACCGGGCAGGGCGCGCTTGGCCAAGCCGACGAGCGTGCCGCCCGGCGCCGCCTCGATGAGCGCGGTGACGCCCAGCTCCTTGAACGTCTCCATGCACAGGTCCCAGCGCACCGGGTTCGCCACCTGGCCCACCAGAAGCCGCACCAGCTCATCGCCGGTGGTCACGATCCGCCCGTCCCTGTTGGAGACGTAGCGGGTGTGCGGGTCGGTGGCGGTCAGCTCGCCGACCGCGAACTCCAGCGCCGCCACGGCGGGGGCCATGTGGTGGGTGTGGAACGCGCCGGCCACCTTCAGCGGGACGACCCGCCGGGTGCCCTCCGGCTTGTCCGCGACGAGCGCCGCGATCTGCTCGGTGGTGCCCGCCGCGACGATCTGCCCGGCGCCGTTGACGTTCGCCGGGGTCAGCCCCAGCTTCTCCAGATGCGGGACGACGACGGACTCCTCGCCGCCGAGCAGCGCCGCCATACCGGTCTCGGTAACGGCGGCGGCCTCGGCCATCGCCTGGCCGCGCCGCCGGACCAGCGTCATCGCCGACGCGTCGGTGAGCGTGCCGGTCAGCGCGGCGGCCGCCAGCTCGCCGACGCTGTGACCGGCCGCGGCGCCGACGTGCGCGGTGAACTCCTCGGGCGTGGCGAACAGCTGCCGGGAGGAGATCAGCGCGGACGCCACCAGCAGCGGCTGCGCCACCGCGGTGTCGCGGATCGCGTCCGCGTCGGCCTGCGTGCCGTAGTGGATCAGGTCCAGATCGATGGCCGCGGACCACTCACGGAGCCGGTCTTCGACACCAGGGAGGTCGAGCCAGGGGGTCAGGAAGCCGGGCGTCTGAGCGCCTTGGCCAGGAGCGACGAATACGAGCACCCTCACACTCTCTCTTGTGGGAGGTCCCGCCCGCCCGTGGGGACAGGGACGAAGAACCATCGGGGGAATTGTTGGTGTCCGACAAAAGTCTAGAGCTGCGATTCTCCGTCAGCCAGACGCCCCAGGATCAGTGCGATACGCAGGGTGAAGGCCGAGCGGACATCGGACGGGGACCATCCCGTGACGTCCGTCACGCGTCGGAGCCGATAGCGCACGGTGTTCGGGTGCACGAACAGCATCCGCGCCGCGCCCTCCAGACTGCTGGCCTGCTCCAGATAGACGCTCAGTGTTTCCAGGAGCGCGGAGCCCGCCTCCTCCAGCGGCCTGTAGATCTCCTCCACCAGCTGGTCGCGCGCCACCGGGTCCGACGCCATCGCGCGCTCCGGCAGCAGATCGTCGGCGAGCACCGGCCGCGGTGCGTCGGGCCAGGCGGCGCAGGCCCGCAGACCCGCGGCGGCGGCCTGCGCCGACCGCGTCGCGGCCAGCAGGTCGGCGACGACCGGACCGGCCACCACCGGGCCCGCCGCGTACGGCCCGATCAGCGCCTTCGCCGCCTTGAGCGGGTTGTCGGAGCCACCGGCGATCACCACCAGGCGGCTGCCCAGGACGCCGGTCAGCACCTGGAGCTTGGCGTGCCGGGCGGCTCGGCGGATCGCCTCCACGGTCAGTTCGCTGTCGCCGTCGGGGGCGGTGCCCAGGACGACGCAGACGTGCTCGGGGGAGTTCCAGCCCAGGGCCGCGGCCCGGGAGACCGCGCCCTCGTCGGCCTCTCCGGAGAGCACCGCGTTGACGACCAGCGATTCAAGGCGGGCGTCCCAGGCGCCGCGGGCCTCGGCGGCCTGGGCGTAGACCTGCGCGGTGGCGAAGGCGATCTCGCGGGCGTAGACGAGCAGCGCCTCCCGCAGGACCGATTCGTCACCGGGAGCCGCGACCTCGTCGATCGCCGACTCCATGACCTCGATGGTCGTCCGGACCATCTCCACGGTCTGGCGCAGCGTGATCGCCCGGGTCAGCTCGCGCGGCGCGGTGCCGAAGACGTCGGTGCTGATCGCCTGCGGGGTCTCGGGATGCCGGAACCACTCGGTGAACGCCGCGATACCGGCCTGCGCCACGAGGCCGATCCAGGAGCGGTTCTCCGGTGGCATTGCGCGGTACCACGGCAGCTGCGCGTCCATGCGGGCGATGGCTGCCGCGGCGAGTTTCCCGGACGACTGCTCCAGCCTGCGGAGGGTCGCCTGGTGCGGATGAGGGGCGCGCGATGCGGGTTCAGACACGGGACAAGACTGCCTTATCGGGGCGGGCAGGTGGCGCGGCGGGGCTACGGTGACTGCATGATTCAGGTGCACGCGGGCGCGGAACGCTATCGGGGCGGCGATCCGGAAGCCGGGATCGAGACGTTGCACGCGTTCTCCTTCGGCCCCCATTACGACCCCGCCAATCTGCGGTTCGGCGCGCTGATCGCCTGCAACGAGGAGCGGCTCGCACCGGGCGCCGGTTTCGACGAGCACCCGCACCGCGACACGGAGATCGTCACCTGGGTCGTCGAGGGTGAACTGACCCACCGCGACTCCACGGGCCACGAGACGACGGTAGGGCCCGGCGACCTGGCCCGGCTGACCGCCGCTGACGGCGTCCGGCACATCGAACGCAACGACGGCCCCGAACCGCTGCGCTTCGTCCAGATGTGGCTCGCACCGACGGAATTCGGCGGCACCCCCTCGTACGACGTGGTGCGCGGCCTCACCGACAACGCCCCGTACGCCGTCCCGCGCGCCGGCGCGACGCTGCACGTCCGCCGCCTCGCCGCCGGCGAGAGCACCGAGGTCCCGGCCGCGCCGCGGGTGTATGTGCAGGTGGTACGTGGTGAACTGCGGCTCGGTGAGGACGTGTTGGTACCTGGTGATGCCGTGCGGCTCACCGAGGAACGTGGTGCGCTGTTGCGGGCGGAGAGGCCTGCCGAGTGCCTGGTTTGGGAGATGGGCGCGGAGCCGCGGTACGTGTGAGGACGGTGCGCGGGTGAGGGCTGCGGTGGGCGCCGGGGCGGCGGACATCGGTGGCCTGGTGGCCTGGCCTCGTGGTGGGCGGGCTCGCCGGTGCGGCGTGAAAGCCGTGGTGGTGTGGCCTGGTGGCCCGGCGCCGTGGTGGTGGGCGGGCCCGCCGGTGCGGCGTGAGGGCCGGGTGGTGCGCCGCGGGTGCCGGTCGGAGCCGGGTGGTGGGCCGGGTGGTGGGCGGCCGGGATCCGTGTGGGCCCGGCCGCCGGGGGTCAGGCGGAGTGGAGCTCGGCCAGGACCGCGTCGGTCAGCGGCGGCCAGGCGTCGATGGCCCAGGGGCCGAAGGCGCGGTCGGTGAGCGCGACGCAGGCGGCACCGGTGCCGCCCGCCGCCTCCGGGTCCACCCACAGGAACGTCCCGGACTGACCGAAGTGCCCGAACGTCCGCGCCGACGACGAGGAGCCCGTCCAGTGGGGCGACTTCCCGTCGCGGATCTCGAACCCGAGACCCCAGTCGTTCGGCTTCTGGTGACCGTAGCCGGGCAGTACGCCGGTGAGCCCGGGGAAGGCCACGGAGGTCGCGGCAGCGACGGTCTCGGGCGCGAGCAGCCGTGGCGCCTGCAGTTCGGTGGCGAACCGGATCAGGTCGGCGACGGTCGAAACGCCGTCCTTGGCGGGGGAACCGGCCAGCTCCGTCGCGGCCATCCCGAGCGGCTCCAGCACCGCCTCCCGCAGATACTGCGGGAAGGGGATCTCGGTGGCCTCGGCGATGTGGTCGCCCAACGCCTCGAAACCGGCGTTGGAGTAGATCCGGCGGGTGCCCGGGGCGGCCATCACGCGCCGCTCGTCGAAGGCGAGGCCGGAGGTGTGGGCGAGGAGATGGCGCACGGTGGAGCCCTCGGGCCCGGCCGGTTCGTCCAGCTCGACCGCGCCCTCCTCGATCGCCACCAGCGCGGCGTACGCGGCCAGCGGCTTGGTCACCGAGGCCAGCGGGAAACGGTGCTCCTGGGGCCCGTAGGCTCCGGCCACGCTGCCGTCGGCTCGTACGACGGCGGCCGCAGCGGTCGGCACCGGCCAGTTCTCGATCATCCGCAGGCTCTGCATGGGACGAGCCTAAAGGCCGCCTGCCCGGGGGCCGCAGGCCGGTCGGTGCAGGGTTCCTGCCCGGTACGGGGTGCTCGCTCGGACTGGATCGGGCCGGTCGCGCCGGGAGCCGGGCCGGAGACGGGGCGGCGGTCGGGGCAGCATCGGGAGACGGGCCGGCGGAGCTCCGGGCCGCGTGGGGTGCTTGCCAAATCCCGGTCAAGATCGCGCTTGCTTGGAGTGCGCTCCAACTCTCTAGCGTTGAGTGACGTCGACGGGGTCGACAGCCGAACAGGGGAGACGCGGCATGACGGTGACCCGGAGCGAGCCGGTGATCGAGGAAACGGTGATGACGTGTGGCGGAGCGGTGTCCACGCAACGGACACCGGACGGTCCGCAGTGGGCGGCGCGGAGCTGCGCCCAGGAGGTGTTCCACCCGCGCCCGACCGGCCGGGACCGCTACTCGATCAGCGAGGTGGCGGCACACACCGGGCTCAGCGCCCACACCCTGCGCTGGTACGAGCGGATCGGCCTGATGCCGCACGTCGACCGCAGCCACACCGGACAACGGCGCTTCACCAACCGTGACCTGGACTGGCTGGCGCTTGTCGGCAAGCTGCGGCTGACCGGTATGCCGGTCGCTGACATGGTGCGCTTCGCCGAACTGGTCAGGGCCGGCGACGCGACGTTCGCCGAGCGGGAACGGCTGCTGACCGTGCACCGCGAGAACGTACGGCACCGGATCGCGGAACTGCAGAGCACCCTCGCCGTACTCGACTACAAGATCGACATCTACGCCGACGCCCGACGCCGGGCGTCCGAGAGGGGCTGAGCCGACATGGGCAGCGAAAAGATCGACACCGTGGAGCTGGGCACCGGCGGCCCGCGCGTCGGAGTCCAGGGCCTGGGCTGCATGGGCATGAGCTTCGCCTACGGCCCGACCGACGCCGACGAGGCACGCGCCACCCTGGAACGCGCCCTGGAACTGGGCGTGACCCTCTACGACACCGCCGACCTCTACGGCAACGGCGAGAACGAGAAGTTCCTCGGGCCCTTCCTCCGCGACCACCGCGACGAGGTCGTGCTGGCCACCAAGTTCGCGCTGGCCATCGACCCTGCCTACCCGAACAAGCGCGTCATCCGCAACGACCCGCCCTACATCCGGCAGGCCGTCGAGGGCAGTCTGCGGCGACTCGGCGTGGACACGATCGACCTCTACTACATGCATCGCCGCGCCCCGTCCGTCCCGATCGAGGAAACCGTCGGCGCGATGGCCGCGTTGGTCGCCGAGGGCAAGGTCAAGCACCTGGGGCTCAGCGAGGTGACCGCCTCCGAACTGCGCGCCGCCCAAGGCGTGCACCCGATCGCCGCCGTCCAGTCCGAGTGGTCGCTCTTCAGCCGTGACGTGGAGAACGGCGTGGTCGCGGCCGCGGCCGAGCTGGGCGTGGGCTTCGTCCCGTACTCGCCGCTCGGCCGGGGATTCCTGACCGGCTCCTTCGTCCACGCGGAGAAGGAGCTGAGCAGCGACGACTTCCGCCGCCAGCAGCCGCGCTTCACCGGGGACAACGCCGCCGCCAACGCCGCGCTGCTGGAACCCGTCCGCGCTCTCGCCGCCGCGCACGACGCGACGCCCGGACAGATCGCGCTGGCCTGGGTCCAGCAGCGGGCCGAGACCCACGGCCTGAGCGTGGTGCCGATCCCCGGCACCCGCAGCCGCACCCGTATCGAGGAGAACACCGCCGCCACCCGCATCCGGCTGACCGGGGACGAGCTGGCACTGCTGGAACCCATCGCGGGGAAGGTCGCGGGGGGCCGGTACGCGGACATGACGTTCACCTCTGCCGGACGGGAGTGACGGACGGGAGCTGCGGGCGGGGCGGGTGCCCGGACCCTCCGGGACGGCGGGGGGAAGGCCGCCCGCCGGAGCTGGGCCGCCCTCGCCGGGCGGGCCGTTGCCGAGCCGGTCCGGGCACTCAGCGAGCCGGTGGCCCGAGCCCGTCGCCGAGCCTTCGGCCAGCCGGCGACCCGGCCCGAACCAGGCGGCGCCGGGCCCTGAACCGCCCACTTGCCGGGCCCGGTTCAGCTGACGGCTGCGTAGCGCCCGAGCGTGATGGCGGCGAAGTTGCGTAGTGAGTCGGTGCCCGGGGCGAGATAGCCGGTGTGGCCCTCGGCCCGTATCGCGGAGACCTGCCGTGCCCCGAACGCCGGGTCGGTGGGGTCCTCGCCATGGCCCAGCCCCAGCACGTCGACGTGGGGAACGTTGCCTATCCAGTCCGTGGCATCCCGCGCGGCCCACACCTGGGCGTAGCCGTCCACCGCGGCGGCCGACGGCCGACGTATGCCGGGGGAGCCGAAGATGATCAGATCCCTCGCGGTGTGGCCCAGAACCGGCCCGGCGAGACCGCAGACGACCGAGCCGTAGCTATGGCACAGCAGCGCCGGTGCGGGGGAGCCGACCGCTGCCAGCCCGGACAGGAAGCGCACCAGCCGGGGAGCACCGGCCTCGGCGAGCCTCCCGGTCGCGGCGTCCGGCCCCAGACCGACCGGGGTGGTGTACCCCGTCCAGGCGATCACGGCCGTCCGGACACCGGGGGCGTCGGCGGCCATCCGGGCGCGCAGCGACGTCGCCATCCCCGTCGGGGTGCCGTACGGATCGAGGTCGCGGTCGAAGGTGGTCAGATCGATGTCGGAGCCGGGGACGACGACGGCGGTGCGCTCCGCCCTTGCCAAGTCGCCGTGCACCTCCGCGATCTGACCGCGACCACGTGCGTCGAAGGCGAGGATGTGGCGTCCGGGCGCGAGCAGTTCGGTGTAGCGGTCGGCCGCCCGGCGCGCCGTCCGATGGTCCTCAAGGGTGCCGCCGGGGTCGGTCGACAGCGCCCGCTGACGGTCCCGCTCGGCCGTCAGCGCAAGGGAGTTGGCCTGGTACCGCAGTGCTATGGGAGCACCGTCGAGATTGCCGACGGTCAGAGGGTGCCGCACCGCGAGGGCGTACCGCTGGGCCGCGGTCAGCCCGTCGAAGAAGTGGGCCACCTCGGCCGGGGGCGCCGTCGCCGGATCCGGCAGCCGGGTGCCCAAGGAGTGGTCCGCGCGCCAGGCGGCGGCGCCCGGCGCGGGCCCGGTCACGGCGGTCTCCGCGGAGCCGGCGGCCCAGCCGCCCGTGCCCCCGGCGACGAGCGCGACGAGCGCGGCGGTGATCAGCGCGCGTCGGCCGCGCCGGGTGGCGGCTCGTAGCAGTGCCATGGTGTCTCCCTCGTGCAGTGGTGCGATGGAAGGAAACGTAGAAAGGCGTCGGGTGAGACGGCGTCCCCCCTCGGAGCCAACTCCCGAGTGATACCGCAGTAGGAGATGGTGACGCCGGGTCCCACCTGAGTACCGCCCGGCCTCACCATGGCGGGGGAGTGGCGGGCTGACCTGCGGTCGTATCGCGGCGCGGCGCGGCCCGGCCGGGGCGGCGGCGCCCCGACCGCTCGCAGAGTTCACCGGAAACCGGACCGCGGGCTGCGTCGGCACGCCGGAACACCCCGCCGCATGCCGACGTCACGGAACCCGTATCGGGCGAGACCGTCCCCCTGCCCCGCCAAGGGCGCGAACTCTGTGGCGCCTCAGCGTTCGCCGGGCGTGACCAGCCCCGACTCGTACGCGAAGATGACCGCCTGGGCGCGGTCGCGCAGCCCCAACTTGGCCAGTACGCGCCCGATATGGGTCTTCACGGTCTGCTCGGCGAGGATCAGCGCGTCCGCGATCTCCTGGTTGGAGAGGCCGCGGGCGATCAGCTTCAGCACCTCCGTCTCCCGCGGGGTGAGGCCGTTGAGTCGCAGCACGGTGGTCTCCTTGCGGGGCGCCGGACCCTGGCGTGCGAAATCCGCGATCAGCCGACGCGTCACGGACGGCGCGAGCAGGGCCTCACCCGCGGCGACGATCCGCACCGCCGCGATCAGATCGGCGGGCGGTGCGTCCTTGAGGAGAAACCCCGAGGCACCGGCACGCAGCGCCTCGTAGACGTAGTCGTCGACGTCGAAGGTGGTCAGCATCAGCACCTTCGGGCGATGCGTGACGCCCTGCGGCGGGGACAGCAACTGCCGTGCCGCCTCCAATCCGTCCATCTCCGGCATCCGTACGTCCATCAGCACCACGTCCGGGTGTGTCCGGCGGCTCAGCTCGACGCCCTGGACGCCGTCCGGAGCGTCGCCGACCACGTCGATATCGCTCTGCGCGGCGAGCAGCGCGGCGAAACCCGCCCGCACCATGGCCTGGTCATCGACGATGATCACCCGTGTGGTCATGAGGAGTCGGCGTCCTTATCGATCGGAAACGGCAACGGCAAAGGGAGTTGGGCGGCGACCATGAAGCCGCCGCCCGGTAGCGGCACGGTCTTCAGCGAACCCTCCACCAGCCGCACCCGCTCCCGCATCCCCACCAGACCGTGCCCGGTGCCGGAGGTCTCCCAGGCGGTGGACGGCGTCGGGGGCGGGCCGTTGAGGATCACCACCGTGAGCAGGGTGCCGTCCGGGGACCGCGCCACCGACACCTGGGTGGGGGCCCCGGGGGCGTGCCGCACCACGTTGGCCAGGGCTTCCTGCACGATGCGGTAGGCCGAGAGAGCCACCGCGGGCTCCGGCGCCACCGGCTCCTCGGGCAGCGCCAACTCGACCGGCACGCCGGCCCGTATGGTGGCCTCGACCAGCCGTGGCAGCTCGTCCAGACCCGGCTGTGGGGCCTTCTCCGGACCCGCGTCCCGCGCCGCCTCCGCGCTGCGCAACACCCCGAGCAGCCGTCGCATCTCCGTCAGCGACTCCCGCGCCGTCGTCGCGATGGCGGCGAACTCCTCCCGCGCCTGCGGGGGTATGCCCTCGATGCGGTACGGCGCGCTGTCCGCCTGGACGGTGATCACCGACATGTGGTGGGCGACCACGTCGTGCAGCTCGCGCGCGATCCGGGCCCGCTCCTCCAGCAGGGTGCGGTGGGCCCGCTCCGCCTCGCTGATCGTCTCCTGCTCCCGCAACTTCCGTCTGGCGTCGCCGCGTTCCCGCACCACGAGGCCGACCAGCAGCAACACGCCCGCCAGCACGAACAGCAGCATCCAGGTGTTGTCGCTGCCGCGGGGCGTCAGCGGCTCCAGGAAAACGCCCACCACGCCCGTTGCCGCCCAGACCGAGCCCAGGGTGCGGCGGCTCTCCCGCTGGGACAGCGGCACCATCAGCGCCAGATAGCCGATGATCGCCGCCGGTGGCCACGGCCAGGGCTGCGTCTGCGGGGATGCGGAGAGCAGCAGCGCGCACAGCACGTCGGAGCCGAAGATCACCCACCACGCCGACAGCGGCCGGACCACCGCCATCAGCAACGGCAGCGTCTGCGCCGCCCCCAGGAGCCCGGCGGGAGCACCGCTCATGCCGTAGTTCTCCCCGAGGTTGCGCGCGGCGACGGGCATCAGCACGGTGGTGAGGAGGACGGCGAGGACGTACGGGAGGCGGCGGACCCAGGTGCTGCGGGCCGACCCGAGCAGCGGCGCGCCGGGCCGGTCCCCCAGCCCGATGAGCGCGGCCAGGACCCGGCGGGCCGTGTGCAGGGCGCGCTCCCGGGCCGGTGCGCGCGCCGCGCCGGTGCCGGTCGAGGAAGAGGAAAGATCTCGGGTCATCGCGCAGTCAATGTAAGCGGACTGCGATGAACCGAACGTCATACCGCAGTGCGGAGCTGCACCCCCTACCACGGTATGACCCACGGCCGTTCGCTCCGCGGCTACAACTCCGCGAGGAGTTCGGCCTTCTTCGCGCTGAACTCGCCGTCCGTCAGCAGCCCGGCGCCGTGCAACTCGCCGAGCCGGCGGATCCGGTCGGCGATATCAGCCGGATTCCGCCCGGCGTCCCCGGCCCGGCGCACCGGCTCACACGCCGTCGGCTCCGGCCCCGACTGTGCCGTCCGCACCGCCGCGAGCACCGCCGCGGCGAACGGCAGCGACTCGTGGACGGGCCCGTACCCGAGGCCGAAGACCACGGCCGCCGGGTTCTGATCGGCCTCCCCGGGCGCCTCGTCCAGGGCGGTGCGCTCCAGGAGCCGCAGATGGCCGGTGACCAGCTCCGGCGAACGCCACTCCACACCGCTCAACTCGCCGATGCCGAAGCTCTGGTCGCCGCGCTTCCACTTCGCGGACGACGCACCCGTCCAGAACCAGTGGAACGTCACCGCGCTCCCGTCGAACGACGCCTTGCCGTCGTACGCCTTGAAGTGCAGCGGGCCCTCGGGCGGCGCGACCAGATGACGGTCGGCGGGCTCCCCGGCGCCCGGGCCCAGCAGACGGCGCAGCTCGTCGGCGTACCGCGCCGCCGGGGTCCCGTGCTCGGCGGGCAGCACCAGACGGTACGGGTCGGCGTCCTCCTTGAGCTGCCCGGCGGCCGCCTCCATCAGGGGGTCGGCGCCCGGGCGCGGCACGGCGTGCAGCACGACGGTGCCGCGTCTGCCCTCGGACAGCTCGACGGCGCTCAGCGCCTCGTACGGAATGCGCCGCTCGCCGAGCGCCTGGAACAGCTTCGGCCTGCGGATCCCCCGTTCGAAGCGGATGAGTACGGAGTCCGTTCCGAACTCCCAGACGGCGTGAAAACCGGCCAGCACATCACCCATGCGGCTCATCGTATGTGGCGGTTGCCCGCCCGTCCCCCTTATGGACACCTTGTACCGTCCGCGGCCGACGGCCCCCGGCCGTCGCAGCGGATCAGGCGAGCCCGGCGACGCAGCCGGCGTCGTCGGCCGCGCAGCGCACGTCCGAGAGCGCGCCCACACCGACCTTCGCGAAGTTGCGCAGGCTCTCCGCGCCGGGCGTGAAATACCCGGCGTGGCCGACGGCCCCCTCGGCCGACAGCAGACGGCTGCCGAACGCCGGGTCGACCGGGTCGGGACCGTGCCCCAGCCCGCCGACCTCCAGGTACGGCACGTCCTGGATCCAGTCGTCGGAGTCCCGCATGGCCCAGAGCCGGGCCCGGGTGTCGAGCGCCGCCTTGTTGGCCGCGCGCATGCCGGGGCTGCCGGCCACCGCGATGTCCCGCACGTTCGACGGCAGATCGCGCGCGGCCAGGCCGCAGACCACCGAGCCGTAGCTGTGGCAGAACAGCGCGACGGCGTCGGCGGAGGGCAGTGCCCGGGTCAGCGCCCGCAGGCGGACGGCGCCCGCCTCGGCGAGCTGCCCGGTGGCGGCCTCCACCCCGAGACCGGCCGGGGCGGTGTAGTCGGCCCAGGCGATCACGGCGGTCCTGGTGTGCGGACGCACGGCACGCTCGGCGCCGTAGAGCGCGTCAGCCATGCCCACGGGGGCGCTGGTGGCGCGGGTGGTGCGTTCGAAGTTCGTCAGGTTGGTGTCCACCCCGGGGACGACCACGGAGACCCGGCGGGCCGTGTCGAGGTCGCCGAAGACCTCCGCGGCGCGGCCGCCGCCCGCCGGGTCGAACGCCAGGATCTGGCGGCCCTTGGACATCATCGACTCGAAGCGGTGCATCAGACGGCCCGCGTCCTGGCGGCCGACGGGTGTGAGGCGGCGGTCGGTGGAGCGCCGCTCCTCGATGGCGCGCGCCTGGTCGAGCGCGGTGCGGTTGGCGCGGTAGCGCAGATCCACCGGCGCGCCGTTCATGTTGCCGACGACCAGCGGATACCGGTCGGCGAGGTCGCGGCGACCGGCGCGGTCCAAGGTGGCGAAGAAGGCGCGGAGCCGGGCTGGTGCGGCGTCCGGGTCGGGCAGCCGGTCACCGTGGAACGTGCTGTGCCGCCAGTCGGTCTTCGCCGTGGCCAGCGGGTCGGCGTCCTCCTGGTGGCCTCTGATCGCCGTCCAGCCGGTGAGGGTGAGCATGACGAACACCACCACCAGGGCGAGTGCCGCACGCCAGGCGGTGGACTGCAGGAATCCGAAGGAACCGAAGGAGGGGCCGAGCCCAGAGAAAGAAGTCACCGCTGGCCACCCTAGGAGACGCGACGGCATGCCTGCTCCACGGGTGAGTCATGTCACGTTTCACGGCAGGTAATTCGAACAAAGTGGACGCCGGAAGCCGCGTTTCCGCGCTCAGGAGTGCGGCACCGGACTCATCCGGAATCGGCGCGTCACACCCAGTCGATGCCAGGTGACGGTGCGTCCCGGGGCGGGTCGGCGTACGTCCCCGGCGCGCGGGCGGACCCTACGCGCCGGGTGCGCGTCACCGCTCCTCGCGCCAGTTGTCGTCGAGGGCGGGCCCGATGTGATCGAGGTACGAGTGGGTCAGCTCACGGATCGATGCGACGGTGACCTCATCGCCCTCGCTCCACGCCTTCCCGGCAGCGCGCATCACGCCGTTGAACGCCCCGACCAGCACCCGGGGGCGCGGGTCCCGGTCCGCGTCGAGCCCCTCCCGCCGGGCGAGCAGCCGGGCGATCTCCTCCTCCAGATCGCAGGAGCGCCGCATGTGCGCGGCGATCAGCGCGGGCGTCGACTCGATCATCTGGTAGGCGCGCATGTGCAGCTCCACCGGGACGATCGGCTCGATCGAGGCGGCGATGCCGTCCCAGGCTGCCATCACCGAGCTGCGCAGCGCGGTCAGCGGCGCCTCGTCGGCGGGCCGGTGGCGCAGCTCCTCCAGGAAGCGCGCCTCGACCATCTCCTGGACGGCGAAGGCGACCTCTTCCTTGTTGCTGAAGTACCGGAAGAAGGTGCGCTGCGAGACGTCGACGGCGGCGGCGATCTCGTCCACGGTCGTCGCCTCGTAGCCCTGGGCCGTGAACAGTTCGAGCGCCGCGCGGATCAGGGAGTCCCGGGTGCGTTGTTTCTTGCGGGCGCGCAGTCCGCACAGAGCCGCTTCGTGCGGCGTCGACGGGTCCATGCTGCGCCGCCTTTCCATGGTGTTCTCGCTGCTCAGGATAGCTGTGAGCGAAATGACAGTTACCGACTCATGAATTACTTTGTCAACTGTCAGTGGCTGACATTAATGTCTGAGTATGAGTTCCCAGACCCCGGTTGCCCAGAGCGCGCCGGAACTTCCCGTACCGGAGCCCCGTAAGGGGTTGCGCGGCCATCCGTGGCTGACTCTCTTCTCCGTCGCGATCGGCGTCATGATGGTCGCCCTCGACGGCACGATCGTGGCCATCGCCAACCCGGCCATCAAGCAGGACCTGAACGCCTCGCTGGCCGACGTGCAGTGGATCACCAACGGCTACATGCTCGCGCTGGCCATCGCGCTGATCACCGCCGGAAAGCTCGGTGACCGCTTCGGCCACCGTCAGACGTTCCTGATAGGCATCGTCGGTTTCGCCGCCGCCTCCGGGGCCATCGGCTTCTCCAAGGAAGTCACCTTCGTCGTCGTCTTCCGCGTGCTCCAGGGACTGTTCGGCGCGCTGCTGATGCCCGCGGCGCTCGGTCTGCTGCGCGCGACCTTCCCCGCCGAGAAGCTCAACATGGCGATCGGCATCTGGGGCATGGTCATCGGCGCCTCCACCGCCGGTGGCCCGATCGTCGGCGGTCTCCTCGTCGAGCACGTCAGCTGGCAGTCGGTGTTCTTCATCAACGTCCCCGTGGGCGTGCTGGCCCTTGTCCTGGGCCTGGTGATCCTCAAGGACCACCGCGCGGCCAACGCCCCGCGTTCCTTCGACATTCCCGGCATCGTGCTGCTGTCCGGCGCGATGTTCTGCCTCATCTGGCCGCTGATCAAGGCGTCCGAGTGGGGCTGGGGCTCGATGCAGACCTGGGGCTTCCTGATCGGCTCGGTGGTGCTCTTCGCGCTCTTCGCACTCCTGGAGACGAAGGTGCGCGAGCCGCTCATCCCGCTGCGGATGTTCCGCTCCGTGCCGCTCACCGCGGGCACGGTCCTGATGGTCCTGATGGCCTTCGCGTTCATGGGCGGCCTGTTCTTCGTGACGTTCTACCTCCAGAACGTTCACGGCATGAGCCCCGTCGACAGCGGTCTGCACCTCCTGCCGCTCACCGGCATGATGATCGTCGGCTCGCCGCTGGCCGGTGCCCTGATCACCAAGTTCGGCCCGCGTATCCCGCTGGTCGGCGGCATGGTCCTGACCGCCGTCGCGATGTACGGCATGTCCGGTCTGGACACGGAGACCGGCACGGTCCTGATGTCGATCTGGTTCGCCCTGCTCGGTCTGGGCCTCGCCCCGGTCATGGTCGGCGCCACCGAGGTCATCGTCGGCAACGCCCCGCTGGAGCTGTCCGGCGTGGCAGGCGGTCTCCAGCAGGCCGCGATGCAGGTCGGCGGCAGCCTCGGTACGGCTGTCCTGGGCGCGGTGATGGCGTCCCGCGTGGAGAACGACCTGCCGGGCAATTGGAAGGACGCGGGGCTGCCCGCGGTCGACCCGAAGCAGCTGTCGCAGGCGTCCGACGCGGTCTCGGCGGGCTTCGCGCCGGTGCCGCCGAACACCCCGCCGGTGATCGGCCAGAAGATCGTCGCCGTCGCCCATGACACCTTCATCTCCGGCATGGGCCTCGCCTTCGCCGTGGCCTGCGGCGTCGCGGTCGTCGCCGCCGTGGTCGCGCTGTTCACCAAGCGCGGCGAGAACGCGGAGGCGGGCGCGGGCGTCGGCCACATCTGAGCCACCGCATTCCCGATGGTGCGCGGTCGGACCGGTCAACTCCGGTCCGCCCGCGCGCCGTTGCGCTGCCCGGGCCCACGGTTGCCCCTCGCCGGCCCTCGCGCCGCTCCCGTGCGGGGCGGCCCCGTAGCTACGGGGCCGCCCCACGCATTTCCCCCTGCCTTACGCGTCAACTCCCTGCCGTACGCGCCACTTCGAGCCCCAACCGTCGACGCCTTGCCGCGTCCGGCCCCCGCCTCCGCCCCGTTTCGCTCCTTCGGGTGAGTCCCGCACGGGAACTCGCCGCGGCGCCTCCCGCACGGTCTGCGCGCGGGCCCCTTGGTACAGGCGGGAGGAACGGTTTCCGCGGCCCCGCACGGCCGCTGTCGGCGCGTCAACCCGGCGCCGCGAAGCCTGGCCCCGAGCCCTACGCTCCGTCCACATCGCCCCACCGGGTGGTGCTGTCGCCAGGGCCTTGGCAGCCGCCCCGGCCGACGCCGAAGCTCGGCAGTGAACCGCCGCGGGCAACCGGCCTGCGGAGACCCATCGCCGTATACACGGGGGAGATTCCTTATGCGTACGTACCGCAGCACCGCGCTCGTCACCGGCCTCGCCGCGCTGGCCGCCACCCTCGCCGCACCCACCGTCCTCACCGCACCGGCCGCCCACGCGGCGCCCGGCGGGAAGAGCGCCACCTCCGGCGACTGCTCCAACGGCCAGCTCTGCGTCTGGCCCGGGGCGGAGTTCGGCGGCAAGCGCCAGACCTTCGAACTGGCCGACACCGACATCGACAGCTGTATCCCGCTGCCCAAGGGCACCACGGCCGCCTCGCTCGCCAACCGCACCGGCCGCCCGGTCACCACGTACCAGAGCGCCGAATGCGCCGAGACCGGCGAGTTCGACACCTACCCGGGCGGCGGCAGCTGGGTGCCCAGCTCGCCGTACCGCTTCCGGGCCGTGAAGATCTGGGAGCACTGACCGGCCGATGACCCGCGCATCGGACACGGCCGTGCCCGGAAACGCACCGCGCCCCCGACCGGCGGACCGGTCGGGGGCGCGGCAGGGGCCGTGCGGCGGATCAGGCGTCGCCGCCCGCCTCCCCGGCGTCGGCGGCCGTGACGTCCAGCAGCTCGTAGCGGTCGATGGCCTGCTTCAGCAGCGAGCGGTCGACCTTGCCCTCCTTCGCCAGCTCGGTCAGCACACCGAGCACGATCGACTGCGCGTCGATGTGGAAGAAGCGGCGGGCGGCGCCTCGGGTGTCCGCGAAGCCGAAGCCGTCGGCGCCCAGCGACTGGTACGCACCGGGCACCCAGCGCGCGATCTGGTCCGGCACCGAACGCATCCAGTCCGACACCGCGACCTTCGGGCCGGGCGCGTCCGCCAGCTTGCGGGTGACGTACGGGACCTGCTGCTCCTCCTCGGGGTGGAGCAGGTTGTGGCGCTCGACGTCCACGGCCTCGCGGCGCAGCTCGTTCCAGGAGGTCGCCGACCAGACGTCCGCCTTGACGTTCCACTCGTCCGCGAGGATCCGCTGGGCCTCCTCGGCCCACGGCACCGCGACACCCGAGGCGAGGATCTGGGCCGCGTGCTCGCCCTTCTCCCCGGCCTTGATCCGGTGCAGACCCTTGAGGATGCCCTCGACGTCCACATCGGCGGGCTCGGCCGGGTGCTGGATCGGCTCGTTGTAGACGGTCAGGTAGTAGAAGACGTCCTCGGAGTTCTCGCCGTACATCCGGCGCAGACCGTCCTTGACGATGTGCGCGATCTCGTAGCCGTACGCCGGGTCGTAGGCGACACACGCCGGGTTGGTCGAGGCCAGCAGCTGGGAGTGGCCGTCGGCGTGCTGCAGGCCCTCGCCGGTCAGCGTCGTACGGCCGGCGGTCGCGCCGAGCACGAAACCGCGCGCCAGCTGGTCGGCCATCTGCCAGAACTGGTCGCCGGTCCGCTGGAAACCGAACATCGAGTAGAAGACGTAGACCGGGATCAGCGGCTCGCCATGGGTGGCGTAGGCGGAGCCCGCGGCGATCAGCGAGGCGGTGCAACCGGCCTCGGTGATGCCGTCGTGCAGCATCTGGCCGGTCGGCGACTCCTTGTAGGCCAGCAGCAGCTCGCGGTCGACCGACTCGTAGATCTGGCCCAGCGGGTTGTAGATCTTCGCCGACGGGAAGAACGCGTCCATGCCGAAGGTGCGGTACTCGTCGGGCGCGATCGGCACGAAGCGCTTGCCGATCTCCTTGTCCCGCATGAGGTCCTTCAGCACCCGGACGAACGCCATGGTCGTGGCGATCTTCTGGTGGCCGGAGCCCTTCTTGGCACCGGCGTACGCCTTGTCGTCCGGCAGCGGCAGCGGCTTGGCGCGCACGACACGGGTCGGCACATAGCCGCCCAGCGCCGTGCGGCGGTCGTGCATGTACTGGATCTCTTCGGAATCGCGGCCCGGGTGGTAGTACGGCGGCAGGCCGTCCTCCAGGTCCTTGTCCGGGATCGGCAGCCGCAGCCGGTCGCGGAAGCCCTTGAGGTCCTCGACCGTCAGCTTCTTCATCTGGTGGGTCGCGTTGCGGCCCTCGAAGTTCGGGCCGAGCGTCCAGCCCTTGACGGTCTGCGCGAGGATCACCGTCGGCTGGCCCTTGTGGGCCTTGGCCGCCGCGTACGCTGCGTAGATCTTCTTGTGGTCGTGACCGCCGCGTCCCAGGTGCAGGATCTGGTCGTCGGTCATGTTCTCGACCATGGCGCGCAGCCGGTGGTCGCCGCCGAAGAAGTGGTCACGGATGTACGCGCCGGTCTCGGTGGCGTACGTCTGGAACTGACCGTCGGGCGTGGTGTTGAGCTTGTTGACCAGGACGCCGTCGCGGTCCTGCGCCAGCAGCGGATCCCAGCTGCGGTCCCAGACCAGCTTGATGACGTTCCACCCGGCGCCGCGGAACTGCGACTCCAGCTCCTGCATGATCTTGCCGTTACCGCGGACCGGGCCGTCCAGGCGCTGCAGGTTGCAGTTGACGACGAAGGTGAGGTTGTCCAGCCCCTCGCGCGCGGCGATGGAGAGCTGGCCCAGCGACTCCGGCTCGTCCATCTCGCCGTCGCCCAGGAAGGCCCAGACGTGACTGTCGGAGGTGTCGGCGATGCCGCGCGCCTCCATGTAGCGGTTCATCCGCGCCTGGTAGATCGCGCCGAGCGGGCCCAGGCCCATCGAGACGGTCGGGAACTCCCAGAAGTCCGGCATCAGCCGCGGGTGCGGGTAGCTCGACAGACCGTTGGGGGCCTTGGACTTCTCCTGGCGAAACGCGTCCAGCTGCGCGTTGGAGAGCCGGTCCAGCAGATACGCGCGGGCGTACACGCCGGGGGAGGCGTGGCCCTGGAAGAAGATCTGGTCGCCGCCCTTGCCGTCGTCCTTGCCCCGGAAGAAGTGGTTGAAGCCCACGTCGTACAGGGAGGCGGAGGAGGCGAACGTGGCGATGTGACCGCCGACGCCGATACCGGGGCGCTGCGCCCGGGAGACCATGACGGCCGCGTTCCACCGGGTCGCGTTCAGGACCTTGCGCTCGATCTCCTCGTTGCCGGGGAAGAACGGCTCGTCCTTGGTGGCGATGGTGTTGACGTAGTCCGTGCTGCGCATCTCGGGCACGGCCACGCGCTTCTCGCGGGCACGCTCGATCAGTCGAAGCATGAGGTAGCGAGCTCGTTCCCGGCCTCGCTCATCGACGGCTGCGTCGAGCGAGTCGAGCCATTCCTGGGTCTCTTCGGGATCGAAGTCCGGGACCTGGCTGGGAAGGCCGCCAATGATGATCGGGTTTCGATCGGATCCGGAAGCCACGCTGTTCCTTCGTGTTCGGGTCATGTCGTGCTCTGCACGCGATAGCTGCTGCGCACGCGGTCGGATGGTGTCTCTCTGTGGTGCCTGTCGATGGTCGCGCCGCCTTCCATCGTGTACCGAGGCATCGCGATACGTCATCTCTACCGAGGGGTAACCCCAGGCCGGAGCCGATGGCGGCGCGGGCCGCGGTGACAGGTCGGCCAAATCGCAACCATACGCCCATGTCGACAGAGGGTGACGTACTGAGGTACGGAATCCGCATGGGTGTCCGAGGGGCGGGTAGAACATCTAGGAGGGATCGCCGCGACTGTCCACACCGCAAACCCGGCAGATCGTCGTGAGGTGCATCACTTCGGCCCGTCCGGGCGGGGTCGCAGTTGCGGCGAGACGCCGCCAATCGTCACCGTTTAGGCGGTCTCCGCGGCCGGGTACTTGCGCGATCCGTCCCGCCCGTGTGGACTACGCCCAATGCTCCGCGCACGCGCGGGGCGTTTCAGAGCATTTCCGAAACACGACAGGAGGCAATCCGTGAGCGCGACCGCGGACCACGCGGAGGAGCGGACCAACCATGCCGCCAGGCTGGGGTTCGAGCCCGGACAGGTGGTCCAGGAGATCGGCTTCGACGACGATGTCGAGCAAGAGCTCCGCGAAGGTATTGAGGCCGTTATCGGCCAGGACCTCGTCGACGAGGACTACGACGACGTGGCAGACGCCGTCGTGCTGTGGTTCCGGGACGACGACGGTGACCTCACGGACGCGCTGGTGGATGCCATCAGCCTGATCGACGAGGGCGCCCCTGTGTGGCTGATGACGCCCAAGACCGGGCGCGAGGGCTACATCGAGCCGAGCGACATCAATGAGGCCGCGCAGACCGCGGGTCTGTCCCAGACCAAGAGCATCAACGCGGGCAAGGACTGGTCGGGCAGCCGGCTGGTCACGCCGAAGTCCGGCAAGCGCTGAGCGGCCTTTTCCGCCAGCCGCACCCGAGCCCCCTCCGGATCCGTCCGGAGGGGGCTCGGTGCCGTCCGGGGACGGCCTCCGGCGCGCGCGGGCGGGCGCGTAGGGTTGGGCCGATACCCGTTTGAACGTGAGCGAAGGGATGCACCCCATGGCGATCGAGGTCGGCACGAAGGCTCCGGATTTCGAGCTGAAGAACCAGCACGGCGAGCTGGTCACGCTCTCCCAGTTCCGGGGTGAGAAGGCCGTCGTTCTCCTCTTCTACCCCTTCGCCTTCACCGGCGTCTGCACGGGCGAGCTGTGCGCGCTCCGCGATGAGCTGCCCAAGTTCGTCAACGACGACGTGCAGCTGCTGGCCGTCTCCAACGACTCCCCGTTCTCGCTGCGCGTCTTCGCCGAGCAGGAGGGCCTTGAGTACCCGATGCTGTCGGACTTCTGGCCGCACGGTGAGGCGTCGCGCGCGTACGGCGTCTTCGATGAGGAGAAGGGCTGCGCGGTGCGCGGCACCTTCGTCATCGACAAGGAGGGCGTGGTCCGCTGGTCGGTGGTCAACGGTCTGCCCGACGCCCGCGACCTGAACGAGTACGTCAAGGCGCTCGACGCCCTCTGAGCGACGCCGTGGGTGGCGCCGGTTCCCGCCGCAGCCGACATTCACCGGTGATATCTGCGATCGGCGGGAACCGGTCACTAGGATCGATTCGTTGATCCGATGCCATGCACGATGGGGGCGCAAAAAATCTTGACGTACCCCTCGAATCTATGGGAGGACTCGTGGGAGTCAGCCTCAGCAAGGGCGGCAACGTCTCGCTGACGAAGGAAGCCCCCAATCTGACCGCCGTGCTCGTCGGTCTGGGCTGGGACGCGCGTACCACCACCGGTACGGACTTCGACCTGGACGCCAGCGCTCTGCTGACGAACGACCAGGGCAAGGTGGCCGGCGACCAGAACTTCGTGTTCTTCAACAATCTGAAGAGCCCCGACGGTTCGGTCGAGCACACCGGCGACAACACCACCGGTGAGGGCGAGGGCGACGACGAGGCCATCAAGGTCAATCTCGCCGGTGTCCCCGCCGATGTCGCGAAGATCGTCTTCCCGGTGTCGATCTACGACGCCGAGACCCGCCAGCAGAGCTTCGGCCAGGTCCGCAACGCGTACATCCGCGTCGTCAACCAGGCCGACGGCAACGAGCTGGCGCGCTACGACCTCAGCGAGGACGCCTCGACCGAGACCGCCATGGTCTTCGGCGAGCTGTACCGCAACGGCGCGGAGTGGAAGTTCCGCGCCATCGGCCAGGGGTACGCCTCGGGGCTGCGCGGCATCGCGCAGGACTTCGGCGTCAACGTCTGACCGCTCGCGGGCCCGCGCCCCCGAGGCACGACGCCCGCGGCACCGCTCGACCACGTGCGGCGCCGTACGCCCCGCAAGGGGGTGCGGCGCCGCACGCGCGCACAGAGGGGCGGCGGCCCAGGGTGCGCCGCGGCCTGTCACGACACCGGGGAGGATCCGAACACCATGAGCGTCACACTCGCCAAGGGAGGCAATGTCTCCCTGTCCAAGGCCGCGCCGGACCTCACGCAGATCATGGTCGGTCTCGGCTGGGACGCACGGTCCACCACAGGGGCCCCTTTCGACCTCGACGCCAGCGCGCTGCTCTGCGCCGGGGGCCGGGTGCTGGGCGACGAGTACTTCGTCTTCTACAACAACCTCAAGAGCCCGGAAGGCTCCGTGGAACACACGGGCGACAATCTCACCGGTGAGGGCGAGGGCGACGATGAATCGATCCTGGTCGACCTCACCGGCGTGCCCGACCGGGTCGACAAGATCGTCTTTCCGGTGTCGATCCATGAGGCGGATCTGCGCGGCCAGAGCTTCGGTCAGGTCAGCAACGCCTTCATCCGCATCGTGAATCAGGCCGACGGCAGCGAACTCGCGCGTTACGACCTGAGCGAGGACGCCTCCGCCGAAACGGCGATGATCTTCGGTGAGGTGTACCGCTACCACGGCGAATGGAAGTTCCGGGCCGTGGGGCAGGGGTACGCGTCGGGTCTGCGGGGCATCGCTCTAGACTTCGGGGTCAACGTTTCGTAAAGGCGCCACGCCGTGTGCGCGGGGGCCCGCAGAGCTAGGGAAATGGGTAGGCAGTGCTCCTGAAAACCTTTGGCTGGTCGTTCGCCGTCACGGTGGTCGGCCTCGCCGTGGCCGGTGCGCTCTGGGGGTGGCAGGGGCTCGCGATCGTCGGGATCCTCTCCATCCTGGAGATCTCGCTCTCGTTCGACAACGCGGTCATCAACGCGGGCATCCTGCGCAAGATGAACGCCTTCTGGCAGAGGATCTTTCTGACCCTCGGCATTCTGATCGCGGTCTTCGGCATGCGGCTGGTGTTCCCGGTCGTCATCGTGGCGATCACGGCGAAACTCGGGCCGATCGAGGCGGTCAAGCTCGCCATCAACGACAAGGCCCATTACCAGGAGCTGGTCACCGCCGCGCATCCGGCCATCGCGGCCTTCGGCGGCATTTTCCTGCTGATGATCTTCCTCGAATTCCTTTTCGAGGAGCGCGACCACAAGTGGCTGGCCTGGATCGAGAAGCCGATGGCCCGCCTCGGCAAGCTCGACACCCTCTCCGTGATCGTCGCGCTGGCCGCGCTGCTGGTGACCGCCATGACGGTCGCCACGAACGTCGCGCACGGCGGCGGTGACAAGACCGCCACGGTCCTGCTCGCCGGTGTCGGCGGTCTGATCACCTACCTCGTCGTCGGCGGTATCTCCGGGTACTTCGAGGACAAGCTGGAGGATGACGAGGAGGACGAGGACGAGGCCGCCGCGGCGCCCGCGAAGAAGGGCACCGGCGCCGCCGTGGGCCTGGCCGGTAAGGCCGCGTTCTTCATGTTCCTCTACCTGGAGGTCATCGACGCGTCGTTCTCCTTCGACGGCGTGATCGGCGCGTTCGCCATCACCAACGACATCTTCGCGATGGCGCTGGGTCTGGGCATCGGCGCGATGTACATCAGGTCGCTGACGGTCTTCCTGGTCCGCAAGGGCACCCTCGACGACTACGTCTACCTGGAGCACGGCGCGCACTACGCGATCGGCGCGCTCGCCGTCATCCTGCTCGCCACCATCAGGTACGAGATCAGCGAGGTCATCACCGGTCTCATCGGTGTCGTGCTGATCGGGCTGTCCTTCTGGTCCTCGGTGGTCAAGAACCGCCGGGAGGCCGGGCCCGGCGACGGCGCCGAGGCGAAGGCCGAAGTATCCTCCGGCGTGTGACGCCGGCCTGATTGAGGAACGCTCTCAGCGGGGCGGCCACGGGGTGCGGACCTCGGGCCGCCCCGTTGTCATCGGGCCGAGCAGTGGGGTGGGCAAGTGTCGTTCCTCGGGAACTTCTGGCGCGGCGGTGCGCCGGCGTTCGACAACGGCGGCGGGTCGTACGTCGTCGAGCTGACGAAGCGGAAACCGACGGTCTCGCTCAGCAAACAGGGCGCGGACCACGGCCATATGCGGGTCAATCTGCACTGGCAGATGCGGACCACGGATCTGGGTGACCGGAGCGGGCGGAGCCTGCGCTCCCTGCTGCGGCACCCGAGTCGGATGTTCACGCCCGAGGTGGTGCAGTCGCAGGGCCCGGCGGTCGTCCAGATCGACCTCGACCTGGCCTGCATGTACGAGCTGAAGGACGGCACCAAGGGTGTGGTGCAGCCGCTCGGCGACTTCCTCGGCGACCTCAACACCGCGCCGTATGTACAGCTCAGCGGCGACGACCGGTTCGGTTCGCCGTCCGGCGAGACGCTGTACATCAACATGGACCAGCGCGATGAGATCAAGCGGCTGCTGATCTTCGTCTACATCTACGACGGCACGCCCGCCTTCGACCGTACGCACGCGGTGGTGACGCTCTACCCGACCACCGGACCGCGGGTGCAGATCCGGCTCGACGAGCGGGCGCCGCAGGCCCGGTCCTGCGCGATCTTCACGCTGGAGAACAGCAAGGGCGAGCTGACGGTGCGCCGCGAGGTGAAGTACGTCTACGGCTTCCAGGCGGAGCTGGACCGGCTCTACGGCTGGGGACTCCAGTGGGGCCGGGGCTACAAGTCGAAGACGTGAGCCCGGGGCCATGCCCGGCCGGTCGCCGCGCCGGGCCCGCCCACCGTCCGCCGCGCCCCGGGGCGCGCCTCCGTCGTGGGGCCCACCCCGGGGCGCGGCGCTCTCAGCGCCGTTGGAACTGCGGGCCCTGGGGCGGCAGGGCGAAGGCGGGCTCCGGCGCGGCCGGTTGCTGCGGGTAGCCGTACGCCGGGGGCTGCTGCGGGTAGCCGTACGCGGGCTGCGGCTGGTACGGCGGTGGGCCCGGCTGGTGCGGCGGGCCGGGGTAGCCGTAGGCGGGCTGGGCCGGGG
>NZ_VKJP01000339.1 GCF_007280575.1 Streptomyces benahoarensis | reverse complement strand
CTCTACACCTATTGAGTCGTCGGCAGCGTCAGAGGTGTATAAGAGACAGATCCCACGCCGCCCGTCCCTGCCGGCCGGTGCCCGACGTGGTGGCCTACCTCACCGGCCGCTGGAGCATCGAGCGGCGCGTCCTCGACGTTCGGGCCGGGGCCGAGGGGAGCTTCCGAGGCATCGCGGAGTTCCGGCCCGAGGGCGCGGACGGTGCGCTGCTGCACGTCGAGGAGGGCGAGCTGACCTGGGCGGACGCGGTGCATCCGGCCGGGCGGACGCTGTGGCTGCGGCCCCGGCCGGACGGTACGGCCGCGGTGGAGTTCGCCGACGGCCGTCCCTTCCACGACCTCGATCTGCGCACCGGACGCTGGCACACCGTCCACCCGTGCGCCGCCGACCGCTACGACGGGACGTTCACCGTGACCGGGGCGGACACCTGGGAGCTGGAGTGGCGGATCGACGGACCCGCCAAGGAGGCGGTGCTGCACTCGGTCTACCGCCGCCGGTAGGCCGGGCGCGGCACCGGGCGCCCGGCGCGCACACCTGCGCGGACCCGGCACGGCGTCAGCCCTTCGTGGCGCGCAGTGCGTAGAGCAGGGGGACGATCGGTTCGTCGGGCGGCAGCCGCCACCAGCCGTTGTCGCCGGGCACCATCGTGTCGAACCGCTTCCACGGGGCCTGCTCCGTCTCCCGCAGCACGTCGACGCGGAGCCCGGCGCAGGACACCGCCGTGACGACCTCACCGAGGCCGTGCCGCCATTCGTAACTCGCCGTCGCGTCCGCGAGCGGCGGGCCGTCGGTGTACGTGTGCGGGCTGTCGCTCCGCAGCGGGCCGCGCCCGGCCAGGTAGTCGTGGCGGAGGAGCAGATCCTGGTTGTCGGGGGCCGGGGTGGGGCCGAGCGCGTCGAGCAGTGGATGGAATTCGACGAGGTAGAGCATGCCGCCCGGGCGCAGCAGCGAGGCGACGATCTCGGCCCAGGCGGTGAGGTCGGGGAGGTAGCACAGGGCGCCCTTGCCGGTGTAGATCACGTCGAAGCGGCGGTCGCCGAGCGCTTCGGGCGCGCGGTGGACATCGGACCGGACGAAAGTCAGGTCCCGGCCGCTCGCGGTGGCCAGGCGGCGGGCCTCGGTCAGGGCGGCGGCGGAGAAGTCGAGGCCGACGGCGCGGGCGCCGCGGTCGGCGAAGGCGGCGGTTTCGGTGCCGAGGTGGCACTGGAGGTGGAGGAGGTCGCGGCCCCGCAGGTCGCCCAGGTCCTGCCATTCGAAGGGGGCGAACCAGTCGTCGGCGGTCCGGGAGCCGTCCAGTCCGTAGAAATCGCTGGCGACGTGGACGGGGGTGCGGGCGTCCCAGTTGGCCTCGTTGGCCCGCACCATGGCCGCGACGGTCGGCCCGCCCTGCGGCGGCGTTCCGCTGTGCTCCGGCTCGCGCATCTGTGTGGTCATGGGACCTACCTACCCGGCGTGGCGGGTGGGATGACAGAAGCCTCCGGGACGGCGGCCGATTCCGCGGCCGTTGGCCGCGTCACCCGCTGTGACCAGGGGTGTTGTTGCCTGCCGTGTGCCCCGCCCCGTAATCTCGCTTATCAGTGGAATTTACCGATTGGTAGGGAGTTTTCCGTGGCCGATGACGTCCGGGACCGGTTGGCGGAGCTGGACTTCGCGGGGGTCACCCCCGAGGAGTTCGCCGGGATCGTCAAGGGATTCAGCGCCCGCCAGATCACCGAGATCGCCACCGGGGAGCTGCGCGCGCGGGTGCTGGGGGAGATCTTCGGGCGGATGGGTGAGCAGTTCCGTCCCGCGGCCGCCGGGGAGCTGCGCGCGCTGATCCGGTGGCGGATCACCGGCGAGTCGGAGGCGGTCTACGAGACCGCCATCGCCGACGGGTCGTGCACGGTCACCGAGGGCCGGTCGGCCGCCGACGCCCGGCTGACCCTGGTGATGGGGGACGCCGCCTTCCTCAAGCTGGTGTCCGGCAACGGCAATCCGGTGACGATGTTCCTCACCCGGAAGATCACGGCCAGCGGCGATCTGGCCCTCGCCGCCGGGCTGCACCGCTACTTCGACATCCCTGCGGCATGACCCGCCCCGGCGGCCGTCCGCCCGGACGCGGCAGGTGGAGGACGCGCCGGGGGTGGTAGGCGCCCGGTGCGCGCTCCCTCGTGCGGTGGCCGGTCTTCGGGTGACCGGGCGCGCCGGGAGCCGGTGCGGATCAGGCGTTGCCCCCGCGCGGGGCCGGTCCGCACCGCGGGGCGCCCCCGGCACAGGGTGACGCCGGGGACAGGGAACGGGCCGCCGCCCCTGAGTGGCGTGGCGACGGCCCGCCCCCGAACGGGGGGACGATTCCCGGCCACACCGAGCGAGGGACTTGCCCGCGTGGCCCGTCCCGTTCCGTCGCCCGGACGCCGATGGGTCCGCACGGCTTCCCATCCGATTCCCGAGGGGCCGTCAAGTGCCGCCTCCCGTAGGCTCACTGGACGACTGATCCCGGCTCCCAACTGCAACAACCGCTCTTCCGTAGGTATGTTGGGAGGCGATCCCGGCCCGGTCGCCCGTTCGTATGGCGGCCGCAGAACCATGCCGGTGGCGCCGAACGACGGGAACGTAAGTCATGAGCCAAGAGCCCCAGCCGCTGTCCACTGTCGTCGATGTCAGCATCCCGAGCGTGGCCCGGATGTACGACCATTACCTCGGCGGCAAGGACAACTACTCCGTCGACCGTGAGGCGTGCGAGGAGCTGGACAAGGTCGCGCCCAGCACCCGTGCGCTGGCCGTCAACAACCGCCGTTTCCTCCAGCGGGCGGTGCGCTGGCTCGCCCAGGAGCAGGGCATTCGCCAGTTCATCGACCACGGCTCCGGCCTGCCGACGCAGGACAACGTCCACCAGGTCGCCCAGGCCATCGACCCGGAGTCCCGCGTCGTCTACGTCGACAACGACCCGATCGTCCTCGCGCACGGCCGGGCGATGCTGGAGGAGGACCACCGCACCGCCGTGATCCAGGCGGACATGCGCGACACCGACGGCATCTTCTCCAGCGCCGAGGTCGAGCGGCTCATCGACTTCGAGCAGCCCGTCGCCGCGCTCTTCGTCTCCGTACTGCACTGCATCCCGGACGAGGACGACCCCAGGGCGCTCATAACCCGGGTCGCCGAAAAGCTCTGCCCCGGCAGCTTCCTGGTGGTCTGCCACTTGGTCAGCGAGGACCGGGCGACCCGGGACTTCGTCACGGAGTTCATGCGGGTCTCCACCCAGGGGCAGTGGGGCCGGGTGCGCCGGGCGAGTGAAGTGGAGGCGTTCCTGGAGGGGTTGGAGGTCCTGGAGCCGGGGCTCGTCGAGGTCTCCACCTGGAAGCCGGACGGCAGCATGGGCCCGAAGCAGACGACCAAGGAGTGGATCGAGTACGGCGGCGTGGCGCGGAAGAACTGACCCACCGGCAGACATGAGGGAGGCGGGGCCACCGGGGCCCCGCCTCCCTCATGTGTGATGCCACCCGGCGGCTCAACTCAGCTCGTGCAGCAGCCCTTCCAGGATCGCCAGCGAACCGCGCGGCGATTCGGCCTGGGCGCTCAGCCGGTCCATGACGGCGAGGTAGTGGTCCACGTCGTCGCGCTTGTCCAGGTAGAGCGCGCTGGTCAGCTGCTCCAGATAGACGATGTCCGGCAGATCCGGCTCCAGGAACCGCAGGATCGTGATCGGCCCACCGGCCGCCGCGAGCCCGCCGAGGCTGAACGGCGCGATCTGCAGCGTGACGTTCGGCAGCTTCGACATCTCCAGCAGATGGCGCAGCTGCTCGGCCATCACCTGCGCGCTGCCCAGCGGACGCCGCAACGACGCCTCGTCCATCACCGCCCACAGCCGGGGCGCGTGCGGCGCCGTCAGCAGCTTCTGGCGCTCCACGCGCAGCGCCACCCGCCGCTCGATGTCCTCGGCCGACGCCCGCGGATGACCGAGCCGGGCCACCGCGCGGGCGTACTCCGGTGTCTGCAGCAGACCCGGGACGAACTGCACCTCGTACGTCCGGATCACCGACGCCGCCTCTTCGAGACCGACGTGCGTCTCGAACCAGCTGGGCAGCACATCGTTGTACCGATGCCACCACCCCGGGGTGCTGGTGCGGCGGGCGAGCGCGAGGAAGTCGGCGCGCTCCGCATCGGCGGTGACGCCGTAGAGCGTCAGCAGATCGGAGATGTCCCGTTCCTTGCAGCTCACCCGGCCCAGCTCCAGGCGGCTGATCTTGGCGTGGGAGCCGCGGATCGCGTCACCCGCCGCCTCCCGGGAGACGCCGGCGGCCTCCCGCAGTCGCCGCAGCTGGGTGCCGAGGACGATGCGCAGCACCGTCGGCCCGCCCCGCGGGTTGTCGAGGTAATGGCGCAGTGAGGGTTCGCGGCTCGGCTGCGCGGCGGTCATGCGGACTCCCCTGGGTGGTTGGGCGAGCGCCCAGTGTCCCACTGCGAAAAGGATACGTACAGCGACGCGATTATCCGGACGACATATGCGTCAGTCACGGCCGATCAGATCGTCGAAGTCGCCGTCCTTGGCGCCCTGGACGAACGCCGCGATCTCGTCGCGGGTGTAGACCAGGGCCGGTCCGCCGGTGTGCCGGGAGTTGCGCACCGCGACCCCGCCATCCGAAAGAACCGCCAGCTCAACGCAGTTGCCGCTCGGGTTGCTGCGGCGGCTCTTGCGCCACTGGGCCCGCTCGATACGGGTCGACTGAATGCCGTTGGGCACCGTCTCCATCACTGTCGCTCCCTTGCTGGAGGCACGGCCTCCTACCGTTCCCGGGCCCGTCATCCACGGTGGCGTGAACAAGCCCCTGTGTGGCCGTCCTTACCGATGTAATTGCAGATGCACTTGCAGCGGGGGGCGGCTGACGAGCATATTAGCTGTCCCGAGCAGTGCAGCCCAGACCAGAAGCGCCCCTTCGCGGAGACGTGATGACGACACATCCGGCAGAGACCGTGTACGCAACACCGCGCAAGGAACCGCGCGACGACGGCTGGTGGATGCCCGGCCCCGACTCGTTCGCCGCCTGCGCGTTGAGCGCCTCCGCCCGCACCGTCGCCGACGCCCGGCGCTTCACCCTGTCCACGCTCCGCGGCTGGCAGATATGCGCCGCCCTCGCCGACGACGCCACCCTCATCGTCTCCGAACTCGTCAGCAACGCCCTGCGCTACGGCGTCCGCGACGCCCACGGCACGGCAGGCGGCCGCGTGGCGGGTCCCGTCGTCACCCCCGCCTGGCTCGCCCTGACCCGGCGCGACGACGGCGTCATGTGCGCGGTCTCCGACGGCGGCGAGAGCACCCCGGTGATCGGCGCACCCGACCCGCTCGCCGAATCCGGCCGCGGCCTGCGCATCGTCGAACAGCTCAGTGACGCCTGGGGATGGACCCTGCCCGACCGCTCCGGCAAAACCGTCTGGGCCACCCTCTCGCCCCGCAACTGACCTCGTACGGCGGCCGGTACGGCCCGGAGGCCCGGACGCAAAGATGCCCGGGCGGGCCGGTCACCGGCCGCCCGGGCATCCGCCGCCCAAGCTTGTCCTCAGCGATCCTCCGGAGGCAGCCCGAAGGCCGTCAGGAGGCGTTCGGCGGCCAGCGTCGCGGTGAGCATGCCTGAGCGGACCTCCCGCTCGACGTCCGGGGCGATCCGCCGCACCTCCGGATCGTGGCGCAGCCGGTCCACGAGCTGATCGCGGACCATCGTCCACACCCACTCCACCTGCTGCGCACGGCGCCGCTCGGCGAGCGCGCCGGTCGACTCCAGCAGCGCACGGTGCTGCTCCACGCGCTCCCACAGCTCATCGAGGCCCGTGCCCTCCAGGGCGCTGCAGGTGAGCACCGGCGGCGTCCACGCCGCGTCCGGCGGCTGCAACAGCCGCAGCGCACCGGACAGTTCCCGGGCCGCCGCGCGGGCGTCCCGCTCGTGCGGACCGTCGGCCTTGTTGACGGAGACCAGATCCGCCAGCTCCAGCACGCCCTTCTTGATGCCCTGGAGCTGATCGCCGGTCCGCGCCAGCGTCAGCAGCACGAACGTGTCGACCATGTCGGCCACGGTCGTCTCGGACTGCCCGACGCCCACCGTCTCCACCAGGACGACGTCGTACCCCGCCGCCTCCATCACGATGATCGACTCCCGGGTCGCCCGCGCCACCCCGCCCAGCGTCCCGGACGTGGGGGAGGGCCGGACGAACGCCGCCGGGTCGGTCGCCAGCCGCGCCATCCGGGTCTTGTCGCCCAGGATGGAACCGCCGGTACGGCTCGACGACGGATCGACGGCGAGCACCGCGACCCGGTGCCCGGCGCCCGTCAGCCGCGAGCCGAGCGCGTCGATGAACGTCGACTTGCCGACCCCGGGCACCCCGCCTGTCTCTTATACACC
>NZ_VKJP01000338.1 GCF_007280575.1 Streptomyces benahoarensis | reverse complement strand
CCCCACGCCCCACCGAACACACCCCCGCCGCACGCCCGCGTATACGGGCCCCGGCGCGCCGTCCACCGCCCGTTCGGGTGCCGTGGGGGAGTGCCGTCCCCGGGGGAGGGGGCGGCGCTGGTAGCCGTAGCCCATGCTGCTTCCCCCGTACCTCCGGCGCCCTCCGTACACCGCGCGCTCCGGGCCGCACCCCGCTTCCCGGGACGGGCGGCGCACCGCGCCCCGCGGCCGCCGCGCCGCCCGCCGCGCCACCGCCCTCGCCCTGGCCGCCGTCGCCGCCCTCGGGGCCGCCGCGCCCCCGGCCCCCGGGCCTGCGGGTATCGGCGACCGGCTCTTCCCCCAGCTCGGCAACCCCGGCTACGACGTCCTCGCGTACGACATCGCCCTCGACTACAGCGGCCGCAACGACCGGCCGCTCTCCGCCGTCACCACGATCACCGCCCGCGCCACCGCGGCGCTCGACCACCTCAACCTCGACTTCGCCCGCGGCACCATCGCCTCCGTCACCGTCGGCGGACTGCCCGCCCGCCACGTGCGCCGCGGTGAGGACGTCGTGGTCACCCCCGCCGTGCCGGTGCCCGAGGGGGCGCCGCTGCGGATCGTCGTCCGCCACACCAGCGACCCCCGGGGCGCCGCCGACGGCGGCTGGATCCGCACCCCCGACGGCCTCGCCATGGCCAACCAGGCCGATGCCGCCCACCGGGTGTTCCCCTGCAACGACCACCCCTCCGACAAGGCGTACCTCGCCTTCCACCTCACCGCGCCCCGCGGCGTCACGGCGATCGCCGGCGGCGTGCCCGTCCCGGGCGCCGACGACGGGCCCCGCCCCACCCACACCTTCCGCTCCGTCCACCCCGTGGCCACCGAACTGGCCCAGGTCTCCTTCGGGAAGTCCGCCGTCCTCACCCGCCAGGGGCCGCACGGCCTGCCGGTACGCGACGTGGTGCCCGCCGCCGCCCGCACCGCCTTGCAGCCCTGGCTCGCCCGCACCCCGGAACAACTCGCCTGGATGGAGCGCCGGGTCGGCCGCTTCCCCTTCCCGGTCTACGGGCTGCTCATCGCCGACACCCGCACCGGCTTCGAGCTGGAGACCCAGACCCTCTCCCTCTTCGAGAAGGGCCTCTTCACCGAGGACCGCCTGCCCTCCTGGTACGTCGAGTCGGTGATGGTGCACGAACTGGCCCACCAGTGGTTCGGCGACAGCGTCAGCCCCCGCCGCTGGTCCGACCTCTGGCTCAACGAGGCCCACGCCACCTGGTACGAGGCGCTCTACGCCCAGGAGAAGGGCGGCAAGAAGCGCGCCTCCCTGGAGGACCGGATGCGGCACGCGTACACCGAGTCGGACGGCTGGCGGGCCGAGGGCGGGCCGCCCGCCGCACCGAAGCGGCCCGTCGCCGGACAGAAGATCAGCATCTTCCGCCCCGTCGTCTACGACGGCAGCGCCCTCGTCCTGTACGCGCTGCGCCAGAAGATCGGCCCGGCCGCCTTCGACCGCCTGGAGCGCACCTGGGTCGCCCGGTACCGCGACGGCAACGCCTCCACCGCCGACTTCAGCGCCCTCGCCTCCGAGATCTCCGGCCACGACCTCTCCGCCTTCCTGCACGCCTGGCTGTACGACGCGAAGACCCCGCCGATGCCCGGCCACCCGCGGTGGACCTCCCGTCGCCCCACGTGACCGCACGGGCCCGCCCCGTGCACGGCGCGCGGGGCGGACTCGCGGCGTACCGCCCCGACGTGCGCCCGTCCGCCGGGAATCGCCGGAAACACGGGGAAACTCGCGTGACGGCCCCCATCGCCCGTGCGACCATCGACGGGTCGACCCCGGCGGCCGGGAATCTCCGGCGCGGCCCGGACGTTGTCACCACCGACAGTCCCAGTGCGGCCGACCGGCCTCCCGAGGACTTCCCGACGACACAAAGGATCAAATGACCTCCTCCTCTTCCCTTCCTGCGGACCGCCAGCGCCTCCCCGAGAGCCTTCGGGCCGACGCCCTGATGGAAGAGGACGTCGCCTGGAGCCACACGATCGACGAGGAACGTGACGGCGAGCAGTACGACAGGTCGGAGCGCGCTGCACTGCGCCGCGTCGCCGGGCTGTCCACCGAGCTCGAAGACGTCACCGAGGTCGAGTACCGCCAGCTCCGTCTGGAGCGCGTGGTGCTCATCGGCGTCTGGACCTCGGGCACCGCGAGCGATGCGGAGAACTCCCTCGCCGAGCTGGCCGCCCTCGCCGAAACGGCCGGTGCCCTGGTGCTCGACGGCGTCATCCAGCGCCGCGACAAGCCCGACCCGGCCACCTACATCGGCTCCGGCAAGGCCCTGGAGCTGCGCGACATCGTCCTCGAATCCGGCGCCGACACGGTGGTCTGCGACGGTGAGCTCTCCCCGGGCCAGCTGATCCACCTAGAGGACGTCGTCAAGGTCAAGGTGGTCGACCGCACCGCGCTGATCCTCGACATCTTTGCCCAGCACGCCAAGTCCCGGGAGGGCAAGGCGCAGGTCTCGCTGGCGCAGATGCAGTACATGCTTCCCCGGCTGCGCGGCTGGGGTCAGTCGCTGTCCCGGCAGATGGGTGGCGGTGGCTCCGGTTCCGCGGGCGGCGGTATGGCCACCCGTGGCCCCGGTGAGACCAAGATCGAGACGGACCGGCGCCGGATCCGCGAGAAGATGGCGAAGATGCGCCGGGAGCTCGCGGAGATGAAGACCGGCCGGGACATCAAGCGGCAGGAACGCCGACGCAACAAGATCCCCTCGGTCGCCATCGCCGGTTACACCAACGCCGGGAAGTCCTCACTGCTCAACCGCCTCACCGGCGCCGGCGTCCTGGTGGAGAACGCCCTGTTCGCCACCCTGGACCCGACCGTCCGGCGCGCCGAGACGCCCAGCGGACGGCTCTACACCCTCGCCGACACCGTCGGCTTCGTCCGGCACCTGCCGCACCACCTCGTCGAGGCGTTCCGCTCCACGATGGAGGAGGTCGGCGACTCCGACCTGATCCTGCACGTCGTCGACGGCTCGCACCCGGCGCCCGAGGAGCAGCTCGCCGCCGTCCGCGAGGTGTTCCGGGACGTCGGCGCGGTCGACGTCCCCGAGATCGTCGTCGTCAACAAGGCGGACGCCGCCGACCCGCTGGTCCTCCAGCGGCTGCTGCGCCAGGAGAAGCACGCCCTCGTGGTCTCGGCCCGTACGGGCCAGGGCATGACCGAGCTGCTGGAGCTGCTCGACGAGGAAATCCCGCGGCCCGAGGTCGAGATCGAGGCGCTGGTGCCCTACACCCAGGGCGCTCTGGTCTCCCGGGCGCACGCCGAGGGTGAGGTCATCTCCGAGGAGCACACCGCGGACGGCACGGTCCTCAAGGCCCGCGTCCACCAGGAACTCGCCGCCGAGCTCCAGCCGTTCGTCCCCGCCGCCTGACCGGCGCCGGTACGACACGCCGAAGGGCCGCTCCCCCGAGGGGGAGCGGCCCTTCACCGCTGTCGGGACGTCAGGGGCGGATCAGCCCTTGGCGGCCCAGCGCTTGCTCATCGCGTGGAACATGTTCCGGGCCTCGGGGCCCAGGTGCGGACCGGCCGACCAGCGGGCCGGACGCGGACCCATCGACATGTTGGAGATCAGCTCGGGCTCGCCGTCGGCGTCCTTCGCGAACCAGGGACCACCGGAGGAACCACCGGTCATGGTGCAGCCGATGCGGTACATGGTGGGCTTGACCGCGTCCATCGACAGGCGGGTCGGCTTGTCGGTGCACTGCTCCTGGAGCGCACCGTCGAACGGCGCCTCCGCCGGGTAACCCTGCGCCGTCAGGCTGGGGATCTTGCTCATCGCGGGCGCGTTGAAGTTGACGGAGTACGCGCCACCGGCCGCCTCCTCCAGCGACTTGCCGCTGGAGCCCTCCTCCGGCTTGACGTGCATCAGCGCGAAGTCGTACGGCGCCATCGGCACGCCCGGTACCGCGCCGCCGTCTTTGATCCACTCGCTGGAGGTGGCCATGTCGTCGGCCCACCACTTGCCCGCCGGGACGCGGTCCTCGAACGGCGCGGTCTTCATCTCGGCGGCGGACGCGCCGTTCCGGTTGAAGTTCGGCACGAACATCATGTTGCGGTACCAACCGCCGTTCTTACCGGCGTGCACACAGTGCGCGGCCGTCCACACCAGGTTGGACTTGCCGGGGTGCGCCGGGTCCTTGACAACCGTGGCCGAGCAACGCGACTCCCCTTCAGGCGTGCTGAAGAGCAGCAGACCCACACCGGGCGCGGTGGAGGTGTACGGCGTCCGCACCGGCTGCGCCGGAACCGCGGCGGGCTCCGGGTCGGTCTTGCCCTGGTCCTCGGAGATGTCCTCGGGCTTGCTCGGGTCCTGCGGCGGCTTGACCTTCTCGATCTTGTCCGGGTCCCAGAAGTCCTTGATGATCGGGTTGATGAACTCCCCGGCCTGCCGGAGCCACTTGTCGCGGTCCCAGTTCTTCCACTCGCCGTTCTTCCACTTGTCCAGGTCGATGCCGTGCTTCTTCAGCTTCTCCTGGACGTCCTGCGGAATCTTGATCTCGGTGCCGCCCGGGGCGTCCTGCGCCGCGGAGGCGCTGGCCTTGGCGTCCGCGTCGCCGCTGTCGGGCCCGCAGGCGGTCGCGGTCAGCGCCACGACGACGGTCAGCGCGGCGGCCAGAGCCGGGGAACGGCGCGCACGCGGCGTGGCACGGCGGGCGGGCGGACGTATGGAACGCATGGGTGAACTCCCCCTGAGGCGTCGATCTGAGCTGCTGTGGCACGCCCGCCGCGGCCCTTGTCATGAACTGCAAGCCGCCGGACGCAAGCCCCCACTATGCCGGTGCCGAAGGGGACGGCGTTAGCCGGGCCCCCGGTTCCGGCTGGTGAAGGATCTTTCCCACGACCGTGATCCCGGGCCGTGAACGTCGTTGGTACGTACGGGGGAACGCCGGGCCGCCCGCCGTGCCCGTGCGCCGCAGCTCTTCATCCGGAGGACACGACCGACGTGGCGTTGACCGAATCCGTACCGACGGCCCCGCCGCCGGGCCACGAGGGGATCCTGCGACGGCAGGCCCAGCGGGAATCCGCGGCCCGCACCTACGCGCGCTCCCTGCCGATCGTGCCGGTGCGCGCCCGCGGGCTGACCATCGAAGGGGCCGACGGCCGCCGCTACCTCGACTGTCTCTCGGGCGCCGGGACCCTCGCCCTGGGACACAACCACCCCGTCGTCCTCGAAGCCGTCCGCACCGTCCTCGACTCCGGCGCCCCGCTGCACGTCCTCGACCTCGCCACCCCGGTCAAGGACGCCTTCGTCACCGAGCTGTTCGCCTCCCTGCCCGCCGAGTTGGCCGAAAACGCGCGGATCCAGTTCTGCGGGCCCGCCGGGACGGACGCCGTCGAGGCCGCTCTCACCCTCGTCCGCACGGCCACCGGCCGGGACGGGCTGATGGCCTTCTCCGGCGCCTACCACGGCATGACCGCCGGCGCCCTCGCCGCGTCCGGCGGCGCCCGGCACGCCGCCGTGACCCGCCTGCCGTACCCGTACGACTACCGCTGCCCGTTCGGCACCGGCGGCGAACGGGGCGCCGAACTCGCCGCCCGCTGGACGGAATCCCTCCTCGACGACCCCAAGAGCGGGGTGCCCGACCCTGCGGGCCTGATCGTCGAGCCGGTCCAGGGCGAGGGCGGCGTGATCCCCGCCCCCGACGCCTGGCTGCGGCGGATGCGGGAGATCACCGCGGCCCGCTCCATCCCCCTGATCGTCGACGAGATCCAGACCGGCGTCGGCCGCACCGGCGCCTTCTGGGCCATCGAGCACAGCGGCATCGTCCCCGACGTCCTCGTCCTGTCGAAGGCGATCGGCGGCAGCCTGCCGCTCGCCGTGATCGTCTACCGCGAGGAGCTGGACACCTGGCGGCCCGGCGCGCACGCCGGGACCTTCCGCGGCAACCAACTCGCGATGGCCGCCGGGTGCGCCACCCTTGCCCACGTCCGCGAGGCCGGACTCGACCGGCACGCCGCCGCCCTCGGCGCCCGGATGCTCGCCCGGCTCCGGGCGCTCGCCGCCGCCCACCCCTGTATCGGCGACGTCCGCGGCCGCGGCCTGATGCTCGGCGTCGAACTCGTCGACCCGGAGGGCGAGGCGGGCCCGGCCGGTGAGCTGCCCGCGGCCCCCGGCCTCGCGGCCGCCGTCCAGCGCGCCTGTCTGGAGCGCGGCCTGATCATCGAGCTGGGCGGCCGCCACCAGTCCGTCGTCCGGCTGCTGCCGCCCCTGACCCTCACCGACGAACAGGCCGAAGCGATCCTCGACCGCCTCGCCGACGCCCTCGCCGCGGCGGTCCGCCCCACCCCGGGCCCGACCGGCTCGTCCCCCACCACACAGTGAGGCACCTCC
>NZ_VKJP01000337.1 GCF_007280575.1 Streptomyces benahoarensis | reverse complement strand
CCACCACCCGCCTGCCGTCCGTCGCCGTCCCCCATAAGCGGTAACGTGAGCCGGGATATCGCACTCTCCCGGCGAGCGCTGCCGTCCGCGATGGCGACTCCGCCGCGGGCCGTCCCCCCGAGGAACCATGCCCCAGCAGCAGCCCCCGGCCGTCTCCGTGATCATGCCGGTGCTCAATGAGGAACGTCATCTGCGCAACTCGGTCCGGCACATCCTGGAGCAGGAGTACGCCGGCGAGATGGAGGTGGTGATCGCCCTCGGCCCGTCCACGGACCGGACCGACGAGATCGCCGCCGAGCTGGTCGCGGAGGACCCCCGGGTGCACACCGTGCCCAACCCCACGGGCCGCACCCCCGCCGCGCTGAACGCCGCGATCAAGGCGTCGCGCCACCCGGTCGTGGTCCGCGTCGACGGCCACGGCATGCTCTCGCCGAACTACATCGCCACCGCCGTTCGGCTCCTGGAGGAGACCGGCGCGCAGAACGTCGGCGGCATCATGCACGCCGAGGGCGAGAACGCCTGGGAGGACGCGGTCGCCGCCGCGATGACCTCGAAGATCGGCGTCGGCAACGCCGCCTTCCACACCGGCGGCCAGGCCGGTCCCGCCGAGACCGTCTACCTCGGCGTCTTCCGCCGCGAGGCGCTGGAGCAACAGGGCGGCTACAACGAGGAGTTCATCCGCGCCCAGGACTGGGAGCTGAACTACCGCATCCGCGAGGCCGGCGGCGGCGTGTGGTTCTCGCCCGAGCTGAAGGTGCAGTACCGCCCCCGGCCCAGCATCAAGGCGCTGGCCAAGCAGTACAAGGACTACGGCAAGTGGCGGCACGTCGTCGCGCGCTACCACTCCGGCTCGATCAACCTGCGCTACCTCGCCCCGCCGACCGCGGTCTGCGCCCTCGCCGCCGGTGTCGTCGTCGGCGTCGCCGTCACCCCCTGGGGCTTCGTCGTCCCGGCCGGATACCTGGCGGCCATCGCGGCGGGTTCCGTCCCGGCGGGCAAGGGCCTGCCGCTGAAGGCGCGCGCGCAGATACCGGTCGCGCTGGCCACCATGCACATGGCCTGGGGCGTCGGCTTCCTCACCAGCCCCCGCTCGCTGGCGCGGAAGGTCATCGCCAGCCGCCGCCCGGCGGTGAAGACCGCGACGCCGTAACCGTACGGAGGCGATGTACACGAGAGGGGCGGGCCACGGCGGCCCGCCCCTCTCGCGTGTGCGCCCGTGGCGGCGTCAGAAGGTGTACTGCGGATTGACCTTCATGCAGGCCTTGTTGTCCTCGCCGTTGAGCGTGCTGTCGTTCTCCGGCGCCTTGCCGGAGTCGTCGCCGCCCCCGGCGGGCTTCGGGTAGACGGTGCCGGTGCGCCAGTCGTTGCCGACGATCAGCCGCAGCCCCTCGGCCGAACCGCTCTCCCGCACGGCGCTCGTGGGCAGCCCGAGCGCCTTCGCCAGCGCCAGCGCGTCGCCACGCAGCTTCCCGTCGCTGTACTCGACGGTCGTGTCCGCCTGGCTGGTGAGGGTGGAGTCGGTGCCCGCCGCGGTGTAGCCGAGCTGGGCGGCATGCTGCTGGACGACGGCGGCGCGGCCGGGGACCGGGCCGGAGACGGTGCTCTGGGTGCCGTTCTGGACGACGACCTTCAGCTGTTCCTTGGGCGTCGACGGCTTCGGGTCCGGCGCCTTCTTCTTCTTTTTGCCGGTGTCCTTGCCGTCCAGCCCGGTGTCGTTGCGCAGCAGCGCGAACGTCTGCTCCGCGTCGCCCGGCTTGGGCAGCACGTACCGCTCGCCGGGGCCGTACACCCACGGCATCGTAATCATCGTGATCCGCTTGGTGGGCACCCGCCGGAGCTCGCCCGCCAGGTCGTAGAGCTTCATGGGGGAGCCCAGGTCGTCGTCGACGGTGAGCGCCTTGGTGGCGGCCTCGGCGAGGTCGCGCAGCTTGCCCGGGTCGGTGAGCTTGGTGCCCGACTTGAGCTGCCGGACCATCGAATTCATGTACATGTGCTGGGCCTTGGCCCGGCCGATGTCGGTGTTGTCCTCGAAGCCGTAGCGGGTCCGCAGCCACTGGAGCGCCTGGACGCCCTTGACGGAGTGGGTGCCCTTGGTGAGCTTCAGCCCGCTGCCGTGGCCGTCGCTTTTGTTGTGCGAGTAGATGTTGTTGTCCACGCAGACGGGGACGCCGCCGATGGCGTCGGCCATGTCCACCACACCGCCGAAGTCGACCATCATGAAGTGGTCGATGTAGACGCCGGTCAGCTCTTTCCAGGTGGCGACGGTGCAGCCCGGACCGCCGCGCTGGAGCGACTGGTTGATGGCCGCGGTGATCTGCGGGTAGACGTGGCCGTCGTTCGGGTCGGTGCACTTGGGGATCGGTACGCGGGTGTCGCGGGGGATCGACATCACCGACATGTTGCTGCGGTCCGCCGAGACGTGCAGCAACATCTGCACGTCGCCCAGTGGCTTGCGGTCCCGGTCCTTGCCGGCGCCGCCCAGCTTGATGTTCTTCTCGTTGTTCCGGCCGTCGGAGCCGATCAGCAGGATGTTCAGCGGCGTCTGTCCGAACGCGTTGGGCTCCGGCTTGCGCAGACCGCCCTCGCCGAGATCCAGCTTGCCCTTGCGGAGGTTGGAGTTGAGGTGCTCGTAGTAGAGGTATCCCGCCCCGGCGCCGCCGACCAGCAGGAAGCCCAGGCCCAGCGCGGTCCAGCGCAGCACGCGGCCCTTGCGGCGTCGCCGTCGGCCGCCGTGCGCCGCGGCGTCGCCGCCTTTACGCCGACCGCCGCCGCGTCCCCCCTTGCCGCCTCTGGCGGTCTTGCCGTCGCTCCTGCCGGTGGTCTTGTCGCTCTTGCCGTCGCCGGCGCCGTCCGCGGATACGGCGACGGCGCCGGGTATCCGGTCGGGGGCGTCCGGCGGCGGTCCGGCGTCCTTGTAGAGGCTGTCGTCCCAGCCCAACTGATCTGCGTCCGGCTGCTGCTGTGTTCCGGACCGGCGTCGGCGCGGTCGCTCGCCGCGCACACTGCTCTGCCGCATCGGGCTCTCTCCCCGGGTCGGTAAATGGTGCGCTCGGCGCCTGTGCGGGGCGGCCGCGGCTCGTTCAGGTCACTTGGCGCAGATGCTCTTGTCATCTGCATTGACGTTCTGGACACCGTCCGGGGTTTCGGTCGGCGCCTCAATAGGGGTTCCGGGGGCGGTGAAGTCCTTGCCGAGGGTCAGCTTCATCGGCACCCGGTCCCCGGCGTCCGCGGTGGACTCCTTGAGCGCGCGCTTCGGCAGACCCAGCCAGTCCGCCAACGTGGCGGCCTGGTCAGCCTGGTTGGGTGCGTACTCAAGGCGGGTGGTGGCCAACTTCGCCGGGGCGTTGCCCGCGTTGGTGGAGAGCTTGGCGGCCTTGGTGTTCTGCAGCCAGTCCACGGTCTCCTGCGCCGCGCCCAGCGGCCCGCCGCCGTTGGTGACGTCGACGCGGACCAGCTCCGGCGGCGCCTTCTTCACCGGTGCCTTCTTCTTCCTCTTCCCCTTGCCCTTCTTCGCGAGCATGTGGTCGGCCTGGACCATCTTGAACAGCGGTTCGGCCTTGCTCTTGTCGAGTATGACGGTGGCGGCGTCCTGTGGGTTGTCCAGGACGGGCACGGTGGCGAAGGTAATTTTGTCGATGTCGACCTGCTTGAGGTCGTTGCCCAGCTCGACCAGCTTCTTCGCGCTGCCGATTCCGGTGTCGACGGTCAGCGCCTTGGTCGCCGCCTGACTGATGTCGTAGAGCTTGGACGGGCTGCTGAACGCGTCCGACTTGATCTTGCGGATCATCGAGCTGAGGAACTGCTGTTGCAGTTCGATACGGCTGAGGTCGCTGCCGAAGCCGATGGTGTGCCGGGTGCGGACGAACGCCAGCGCCTGCTCGCCCTTGACGATGTGCCGCCCGGCCTTCAACTTCAGGTGCGACTTGGGGTCGTTGATGTCCTTCGCGGCGCAGACCTCCACGCCGTTGACCGCCTCGGACAGCTGCTTGACGGCGTTGAAGTCGGCCATCATGAAGTGATTGACCTTCAGGCCGGTCAGCTTCTCGACGGTCCGCCAGGTGCAGCCGGGGTCCCGGCCCTCCTGCCCCAGGCTGGTGTTGAACCGCACGTTGCTCTCACCGGGGATCGTCTTCGTCGAGCCGTCCTTCTGCTTCGTGGGGCAGGGCGGGATCGAGGTGATCACGTCGCGCGGAATGCTCAACGCGGTCGCGTTCGTACGGTCCTTGGAGACGTGCATCAGGATCGTGGTGTCCGCGTGCCCGACGCTCCCGGTGTCGCCGTAGCCCTCGTTGCCCTTACCGGAGCGGGCGTCGGTGCCGATGATGAGGATGTTCACCGGGCCGTCGGAGACCGCGTCGTTCTCGATGCCGACGTCGACCTTGGCGATGTTGCCGTTGAGCTGCTGGTAGAGGAAGAACACCCCGCCGCCGCCCGCCAGCACCACGAAGCCGAGCACGCCGGACGTCCACAGGAGGGCCTTCTTCTTCCCGGACTTCTTCGGCTTGGGCTTGCGGCGGCCGGACGCCGCGGCGGTACCGGCGCGGGCGGCCTTGCGGGCGGCGGCGCGGCCACCGGGGCGCGGTGCGTCGTCCGGGGAGGCGGCGGCGCCACGGCGGTTGCGTTGCGTGGGCAGTTCGCGGGTGTCGGTGTCGCTCTGCGGGGCGGCGGGGGCGCGCCGGGAGCGTCTGGGTGCGGGATCCGGCGCTGCCGGTTCGGGTGCGGCATCGAGCCGCAGCTCGTACTTACCGGTGCTGGGGTTGAGTACCCACTGGTCGGCGGGGTCGACGTTGTCCCCCGCCCGCCCACGGCCTTGCGCGTCCACGGTGCCCTGCATCCTCCGTCGGTGCCACGCGGCGCCTCCCCTCGGGCGCACGGTCGGACCTGTGTTTCACGTTCGTTCGTCCGGCTGGTCTGCGGACCGGATCACTCACACTATCCGTCCAGTTCGGCGTGGAACGCCGCCCGTGACACATTCCACTTCCCTACAACTGGGCAATCCGCCCAATCCATTCGACTCGTTGGCAGTACCTTTGCGGCATTTTTATTCGCAGATCCCGCGTTCTGCGGTGGCTGCGGGAATGGGCGGCCGCGAAGACGTCGGCGGCGCAGGGGAACTGGCCGTCTTCTCACCGGAGGATGCCCTATCCGAGGCGTTCGGTGAAGGGGTGGGACCGGAATCGCCGGAGCCGCCCGTGCTGCCGGGCGCGGGGGCGGCGGGCACCGGAAGGTCCCGGGCCGGCTTACGGAAGAGCTGGTCGGCGGCGGGTTGCGTCAGCTGGTCGCGAGGGGCGTCGTAGCGGTACTCGGTGCGCGGCACGGTCATCAACTGCACGTGTCCGGTGGGAATGGAGCGCATGCTGCGGACCAATTCGTGGAGACCGGTGAGGGAAGCGAGTCCCTTGCCGGTGGTGAGGGAACTCGTCGCGGCGTCCGGCAACGGATAGAGCCGGGCCGGATTGAGCAGCACACCATTGCTCTGCACTTTCTTCACGAGAGCGTCAAGGAACTGCTGTTGGCGTTCCATACGCTGCGTGCCACTTCCGTTACCGAGGCTCTTGCGGGCGCGCACAAATCCAGGGCCTCTTCGCCGTGCAGGGTCTGCCGCCCGGGGGCGCGCGGGGCGTGCGGAGGCGCGCGGCGGGGTGCGCTCCGGCGCGTGGTTCAGAGAGCGGCGGACGGTGCCTGGAAGGTGACCTGCTCGCTCTGCGCCCGGGCCACCGCGGCGGTCTCGTCCAGTCGCTCCGCATGGCGGCACAGCACCACCGAGCCGCCGGTGGCCAGCGGTGCGTACAGCCCGTAGGACAGGCCCGGCCAGCCGTCGTACGCGAGGCCCGACAGCACCCGGGGCGCGGGCGGCATCCCGGCGGCGCGGGCGTCGGCCAGCGCACGGTCCACGACCTCGGCGCCGGTCAGCTCCTCACCGTCCACGGACAGCGCCGGGTCGGACGCGGCCACCGGGGCGAACGGCGCGAAGCGGTCGCCCTGGGAGGGCACCTCCACCGCGTAGTCGGCGAACCCCTGCGGGGCCTGGGGGAACCGGCCGCCCAGGGGCCGCAGGGCCAGCGCCACCCGCTCGCCGGTGCAGGCGCGGGCGGTCTCCAGCCGGTCCGGGCCGCTGACCACCACATCGGCGGCGGCCGGATCGCCGTCGACATCGGCCAGCACCCCTACGGACGAGGCGGCCACCAGCCACACCGCGGTCTGCCAGTGGGCGGGCAGCAGCAGCGCGAGACGGTCGCCCGGCCCGGCGGCCAGATCGCCCTGGAGGTAGTTGGCGGTCTTCGCCACCCAGTTGGCGAAGGTCGCGACGGACAGCTCCACGCGCTCACCGGTGGCGTCGTCGTAGAAGGTCACGAGGGGGCGGGCGGGATCCGCGGCGAGCGCGGAACGCAGC
>NZ_VKJP01000336.1 GCF_007280575.1 Streptomyces benahoarensis | reverse complement strand
CGGCCCGCCCGCGCCCGGTTCGCTGCCCTCACCCGCCCCCGGCGTCCACACGTAAGGCGTCGTCGTGGTCACCGCATGGAAGCCGAGGCGGCGCAGGATCGGGGCGCTGGCGTCGGAGGCGTCGACCTGGAGGAGGTCCGCGCCGTGGGCCACGGCGAGCGTGGCGCGGGCGGCGACCAGCGCGCGGTAGACGCCGTGGCCGCGCCAGGCGGGCAGCGTCGAGCCGCCCCACAGGCTCGCGAAACCGGTGCCGGGCCGCAGCACCAGCCAGCCCGCCGAGACCACCTCGCCCCCGGCCTCCGCCACCAGGACGGCGATACGGTCCGGGGCGGCGGCCACCCGGGCGGTCAGATCGTGGGCCAGCCAGCCGTGGTCGTCGCCCCAGACCGCCGTCTCCATGGCCGCGATGCGCCGCATATCGGCGTCGTCGGTGACCCGGCGCAGTGTGACGCCCTCGGCGAGTACGGGCTCCCCGGCCATCTCCCGGGCGCGGCCGATGAGCACCGTCTCCCGCTCCTCGGGCACGAACCCGGCGGCCCGCAGCCGCTCGGGGAGCTCTTCCGGCAGGTCGTGGTCGCGGGTCTTCCACTCCACGGCCTCGCCCCGGGCGGCGAACACCGCGCACTGCCGGGCGATCAGCGCGTCCAGTGCGGCGCCGCGTACGCCCAGGTCCGGCGGGCCGCTGACGAAGCCGCGGAACTGCCCGGTCAGCCGCGTCAGCGGCCCGTCCCGCTCCGCGGTGACGCCCCGGGGCAGGTCCGGCGGGACGCCCCGCATCCGCTCGTCGTAGGCCGCGAGCAAACCGTCGATGTCCGTCACGGTTCGACGGTACGAGGGAGGGCAAGCGGTTTTCCGCGGCGGCGGGCGGGTCGTGGTGCCCGGTGGGCGCGGTGGCGGGGGGACCGGACACGGGGGCGTCGCGCCGGACGGCGATCCGCTGATCGCTCACGGCGAACACGGACCGGGGAACATCTCCCCGCTCCCCGGCATTGAGTGGGAACAGCTCAACTTGCCTGCCGAAGGGGAGATCATGGCTTCGTCGTCCCACACGCTCACTCTGCCGGTGCTGCCCCTCGATGACGAGGTGGTCCTGCCCGGGATGGTCGTGCCGCTGGACCTGTCGGACGCGGACGTACGGGCCGCTGTGGAGGCCGCGCAGTCCGCCGCCGTCCAGGGCAACAAACCGGAGGTGCTGCTTGTGCCCCGGGTCGACGGCACCTACGCCGCGATCGGCACGCTCGGTCGGATCGAGCAGGTCGGCCGGTTGTCCGACGGCGACCCGGGCGCGCTGATCCGCGGGCTGCGCCGGGTACGCATCGGCTCCGGGACCACCGGCCCGGGCGCCGCACTCTGGGTCGCGGGCAGCACCGTCGAGGAGACGGTGCCGGGCACCGCCGACGGCGAGGGCGGCCGCACCCTTCCCGGCGCCGTGGCCGAGCTGGTCACCGAGTACAAGGCGCTGGCCACCAGCTGGCTGCGCAGGCGCGGCGCCTGGCAGGTCGTCGACCGCGTCCAGCAGATCGAGGACGTCTCCGCCCTCGCCGACAACGCCGGGTACTCGCCGTTCCTCACCATCGAGCAGAAGGTCCGGCTGCTGGAGACCACCGACCCGGTCGCCCGGCTGAAGTTCGCCACCGAGACGCTCCGCGACCATCTGGCCGAGCAGGACGTCGCCGAGTCCATCGCCAAGGACGTCCAGGAGGGCGTCGACAAGCAGCAGCGCGAATTCCTGCTGCGGCGGCAGCTGGAGGCGGTCCGCAAGGAGCTGTCCGAGCTGAACGGCGACGCCGACGACGAGAGCGGCGACCACCGCGCCCGCGTCGAGGCCGCCGCGCTCCCCGAGGACGTCCGCAAGGCCGCCCTCAAGGAGGTCGACAAGCTGGAGCGCGCCGGTGACCAGAGCCCCGAGGGCCCCTGGATCCGCAATTGGCTCGACACCGTCCTCGAACTGCCGTGGAACGAACGGACCGAGGACGCCTACGACATCACCGGGGCGCGCGCCGTGCTCGACGCCGACCACGCCGGTCTGGAGGACGTCAAGGAGCGGATCACCGAGTACCTGGCGGTCCGCAAGCGGCGCGCGGAACGGGCCGACGCCGCCGATGCCGAGGCCACCACCGGCGGCGGGCGCCGCGCCGGGGGCGCCGTGCTGGCGCTGGTCGGGCCGCCCGGTGTCGGCAAGACCTCGCTCGGCGAGTCCGTCGCCCGGGCCATGGGCCGCTCCTTCGTCCGGGTGGCGCTCGGCGGCGTACGCGACGAGGCGGAGATCCGCGGCCACCGGCGGACGTACGTCGGCGCGCTGCCCGGCCGCATCGTCCGGGCGATCAAGGAAGCCGGTTCGATGAACCCGGTGGTGCTGCTCGACGAGATCGACAAGGTCGGCTCCGACTACCGCGGCGACCCCGCGGCCGCCCTCCTGGAGGTCCTGGACCCGGCGCAGAACCACACCTTCCGCGACCACTACCTGGAGGTCGAACTCGACCTCAGCGACGTGGTGTTCCTCGCCACCGCCAACGTCCTCGAAGCCATCCCCGGGCCGCTGCTGGACCGGATGGAGCTGGTGCGGCTGGACGGCTACACCGAGGACGAGAAGATCGTCATCGCCCGCGACCATCTGCTCCCGCGCCAGCTGGAGCTGGCCGGACTCGCGCCCGGCGAGGTCACCCTCACCGACGACGCGCTGCGCAGCCTGGCCGGGGAGTACACCCGCGAGGCGGGCGTACGGAACCTGGAGCGCGCGGTGGCCCGGCTGCTGCGCAAGGTGGCCGCCCGGCACGAACTGGGCGAGCGGGAGCTGCCGTTCACCGTCGGCACCGAGGAGCTGCGCCCGCTGATCGGACGGCCGCACCACACCCCGGAGGCGGCGCAGGATCCGGCCGTGCGGCGGACCGCCGTGCCCGGGGTGGTCACCGGACTCGCGGTCACCGGCGCCGGTGGCGATGTGCTGTACGTCGAGGCGTCGCTCGCCGACCCGGAGACCGGTGCCTCGGGGCTGACGCTCACCGGCCAGCTCGGCGACGTGATGAAGGAATCGGCGCACATCGCGCTGTCGTTCCTGCGCTCGCGCGGCGCGGAGCTGGAACTTCCGGTCGGCGACCTCAAGGAGCGCGGCGTCCATCTGCACGTACCGGCCGGAGCCGTCCCGAAGGACGGGCCGAGCGCGGGCGTGACGATGACGACCGCGCTGGCCTCGCTGCTCTCCGGCCGTCAGGTGCGGCCGGATGTGGCGATGACCGGTGAGGTGTCGCTGACCGGGCGGGTGCTGCCGGTCGGCGGGATCAAGCAGAAGCTGCTCGCCGCGCACCGTGCGGGCATCACCACGGTGATCATCCCGCAGCGCAACGAACCGGATCTGGACGAGGTCCCCGAGGAGATCCTTCAGACCCTCGACGTGCGGCCGGTCACCGATGTGCGCACGGTGCTGGAGCTGGCGCTGACCGACGCGGCGACGCCGGTCCGCGACCCGGCCGCCCCGGGGCCCCTCCCGCAGAGCGCGGGAGGGGCCCGTTTCACGGTTGCGGCCGTCAGCCGTTGGCGAGGGCCTGGAGCCGGTCGTACGCGCCGTTGAAGGAGTTGTGGTCCCCGACGTTCGGGCCGGTCGAGGTGTACTGCCAGATGGTGTGGAAGCCCCACCCGCCCGGGAGTTCACCGACCGAGGAGCCGTAGCGCGGCACCCACAGCGGGTTGACGCTGCCGAAGCCGGTGTTGTTGCCGGTGCACTGCTTCCACCAGCTGGTGGAGGTGTAGATGACCGCGTCCCGGCCGGTGCGCGACTTGTAGGTCGCGAACCAGTCCTTCATCCAGTTGACGAGCCCGGTGGCGGTCATGCCGTAGCAGGTGTCGCCGTACGGGTTGTACTCCATGTCCAGCGCGCCCGGCAGGGTCTTGCCGTCCTTGGACCAGCCGCCGCCGTGGTCGACGAAGTAGTTGGCCTGGGCGGCGCCGCTGGAGGTGTTCGGCGTGGCGAAGTGGTACGCGCCGCGGATCATGCCGATGGTGTACGAGCCGTTGTACTGCTGCGCGAAGGAGGGGTTGGTGTACGTCGTCGACTCCGTCGCCTTGACGTACGCGAACTTCACGCCGCTGTTCCACAGCGCCGACCAGTCGACGTTGCCCTGGTGACCGCTGACGTCGACCCCCTCGACCCCGGCGAGCAGCCCGGTCGCCGGGCGGACCGAGCCGGTGCCCTCGTGTGCGGCGATCTGCGATCCGGCCCAGTCCTGGGCGGGGTGGGACGGTTCGGGCGCGTCCTTGGCGGGCGTCGCGGCGGCCGTCGCGCTGCCGGGCAGGCCCAGCAGCAGCGCGAAGAGCGCGAGCAGGGCGCCGGCCACGGTGGCCAGGGAGCGGGTGCGGTGCGGGGAGCCCGACCTGTGCACGAGCATGCGTGCCTCCGGATTTCGTTGAGGTGACCTGAGGGGGGATGACGGAGCCGCGGCGGACCGCGGCCCCGGTGTCACGCGCCGCCGGGGTACGGCGGCGACCGCCGCGGGGCGCGGCGGAGTGCGGTGCGTGGTGCGTGGTGCCGGAATTGCGGGTGCCGACGTGCAGGTGCGGAGGTGCGGAGGTGCGGTGTGCGTGGTGCGCGCGGGCGCCCGTCGGTGCGGACGCCGTACGCGGACCGGGACGGCCGGGCACCCGACGGACTTGGTGTGGCCATGCCAGAAATGACGGTACGCGCGTAGACCTCGGCGATAAAAGAGGGACACGGGGCTGCCGTTGGTCTAATCCTGCGAAATACTGGCGGAGCTGCGGCTTCGGCGGCGGCGAGCGGAAACTTTTCACGAACGGAAACGCCGGAAAGGGTGCTGACGTGCACAACACCGGAGCCGATGGAGCGGCGGACCACGGCGACGCGGCGGGTGTGGACCACGTATTCCTCGCCCTGGAACGCGAGTTGGCGGTGTTCCTGCGCCGGGCCCGCGCCTCCTCCGGCGAGCTGGCCCGCGAGGTCCACCCCGACATGGAGCCCGCCGCGTACGGCCTGCTGGTGCGCCTCTCCGACGCCGGGGCGCAGCGCGCCACCGACCTGGCCGGGTACTTCGGCGTCGGCAAGGCGACGATGAGCCGTCAACTGCACGCTCTCGAAGGGCTCGGCCTGGTCACCCGCGAGCCCGACCCCGCCGACGGCCGCGCCGTCCTGGTCCGCCTCACCGACGAGGGCCACGACCGCTACGGCCGGGCCCGCCTCGCCCGCCGCGCCCGCTACGCCCGCCGCCTCGCCGCCTGGGACCGCGCCGAGGTCGCCGAACTGAGCCGCCTGCTGCACCGCCTCAACGCCGAACGGGAGGGGGAGGACGGGGCGTAGGGCATGCCCGTGGAGCCGTCCTGCGGCCGGGCGGGGCGCCGCACCGTCCGGTGGCCCGCCGCCGCACGATGCCCCGCCGGGGGTCCGGCCGGGCGCGCGGCGGCCGCCCCGCCCTCACGGCTCCACGTACACCACCGCCGCGTCGTCCCGCGCCTTGCCCCGCGGGTACGCGGCGCCCTCCGGGTCCGCCGCCTCCGCCGCGCGGACCGCGTCGATCAGCGCCTGCGGGCCGTCGCGGGCCACCAGCGCCGCGCACTCCTGCCAGGAACCCTCGCGGAACACCTCGACCCAGCGCCCGGCGCCGTCGCTGAGCGCCATCAGCGCCCGTACATCGGCGCGTGGTGTGCACCCGGTGACCGCGCGGGCGGCGACCGACGGATCGGCCGCCGCCGTGAAGAACCCGCCCTCGGCGTTCCGCAGCGCCTCGACGGAACGTACGTACCGGCGGGCGGCCGCCGTGCGCGCGGCCGAGCCGCGTGGCAGTGCCCGCAGCGCCTCGCGTTCGGCGCGGACCGCCGGGGTCAGCTCGTCGAGCCGGGTGTCGCGCACCGGTGTCACGGAACCGTCCGCGCGCGTCAACAGCAGGGCCGAGTCGGAGAGTACGAGGTGTTCGACGCTCTCCTCGGACCACCGCACGGCGACCACCGTGGCCTGCGGGGTACGGGGGTGAGAAAGGTCACACGCCGACCGGTGAATGGCGGCCGTACGGGAGATGGCTGCCGCGAGCACCTCAGGGAGCGTCATGTCCCGGTGCGAAACCGACAGTTCGAGCATCGCGCCCCCGAGCCGCGCGGTGAACCACGGCACCGGATGCATGCACCCGTAGTCGCCCTCGGGTGGGGTCACGCCGTCCAGCAGCACCAGGGTTCCGCCCTGGCCGGACGCGGGCAGAGCGACGGAAGCGTAGTCCTCGTTTGGGTGTTGGGGATCGCCCGGTGCGACGGCGAGTTCGATGCGCATGCCGGGCAGTCTGCCGGAGCGGCGGCGGGCGGCGGCGGTGGCGGCGCCCTGCTGCTGGGCCCGCAGCTGCACCCGGACGCCGTGCCGGGCGGCGAGCCGCACCACGACGTACAGGCCCAGGCCCAGGGCCTCGTCG
>NZ_VKJP01000335.1 GCF_007280575.1 Streptomyces benahoarensis | reverse complement strand
GCCGGGCGCCGTCATCGGCCAAGGAGCCCGGCGGTCGCGTCGAAACCGACCGCGGTACGGAAAGCGGTACCGGAACGGGTCGGTGACGCGGTGGAAGAGCCGGTGGCCTGCCCGTGTGGTGGGGAGGTGGCGCCTCGGCGGTGCCGTCCGGCGTCGCGTCCGCGCGGTGCGGTGGGCCCGTCGGCGCGGGAACGAGAAACGGCCCGCATCCTTGTCGGATACGGGCCGTTCGACTGCGGTCCTGACGGGATTTGAACCCGCGGCCTCCACCTTGACAGGGTGGCGAGCACTCCAAACTGCTCCACAGGACCTTGCTGCCGCTTCCACTTGCGCGGTCGCTGCGAAGCAAGACTCTACAGCAGGTCAGGGGGTGCGGTCGAACCAGGCTCCGGGCGATGCCCCGCCCGGCGTACGAGGTGCGTCCCGCGCCCCCGTATGTGCCGGTGTGCGCCGCCCGGGGCGCGTCCCGGAGCCGGCCCCGGCCCGGCGGGAGCCCGGTGGCGGCGCGTCACCGCCGCGCGCACCGGGCCGCCCGGGCTACGGCGCCGCCGCGTCCACGGCCTTGACGATGCGCTTGTCGGACACCGGATACGCCGTGCCCAGCGCATGCGCGAAGTAGCTGACCCGCAGCTCCTCGATCATCCAACGGATCTCCAGGGCCGCCGCCGGAACCGGGCGGCCCTGGGGGAACTGCTCCAGCAGCCAGGCGTACTCGTCCTGCATCTCCTTGACCTTCGCCATCCGCGCGCGGTCGCGCTCGGCGTTGGTCGGGAGCTGCTGGAGGCGGCGGTCGGCGGCCACCAGATAGCGCATCAGATCCGGCAGCCGCTTCGCGCCGTGCGCGGTGACGAAGCCGGGCTTGATGAGCGCCGCCAGCTGCTCCTTGATGTCGGTCAGCGACGGCAGCAGCGAGGGGAACGAGGTGTCCTTCAGGCGGCGTTCGCACGCCTGCCAGGCGGCCAGCACCTCCTGGACCTGCCCGATGGTCTTCATCGTCGCGTCCACCAGATCGGCCCGGACGCCGTCGAACAGCTTCCGGAACGACTCCTCGTCCCAAGCGGGGCCGCCGCGCGCCGCCATCAGCCGGTCCGCGGCGGCGGTCACGCAGTCGTCGAAGAGCGCCGGGATGGAGCCGTGCGGATTGCGGGACAGGGCGAGCTTCTGTTGGTTGCTCAGCTTCGACTGGGCGAACTTGGCGGGGTTCGAGGGGATGTTGAGCAGGATGAGGCGGCGGGTGCCGGCCCACATCGCCGTCAGCTGCTCGGCCTCGGTGTCGAAGAGCCGTACGGCGACGCTGGTGCCCTCGTCGACCAGCGCCGGGTACGCCTTCAGCGGCTGGCCGGCGAATGGGGCATCCCCTGCTCGAACGGAGCTGAGAGCTGGGGGACGCGTCTCGAAAGTGCGCGGCAGGGCGCCGAGCGTCCAGGACGTCAGGCCCGTGCGCTGCTCCAGGCCGGGCAGGGCCGGGCCGTCGCCCTTGGCGCCCTTGGCGTCCCGGGCGGGGCGGTCGGCGGCCTGCTCGAACGCCTTGGAGATCGCGGCGCGGGTCTTCGGCTTGAGCTGCAGCCGCAGCGCCTCCAGGTCCTTCGCCTCGGCCAGCTTGCGGCGCCGCTCGTCCACCACCCGGAAGGTGATCTTGAGGTGGTCGGGCACCTTGGCGGTGTCGAAGTCGTCGGCGGACACCGGGACGCCCACCATCCGCTGCAACCCCGCGGCCAGCGACGCCGTCAGCGGGCCCTGGAGCGGGACGGTGGTGTCGAGGAAACGGGCCGCGAAGTTCGGCGCGGGCACGTAGTTGCGCCGGATCGGCTTGGGCAGCGAGCGGATCAGCTCCGTCACCAACTGCTCGCGCAGGCCCGGGATCTGCCAGTCGAACCCCTCGGACGCGACCTGGTTGAGCACCTGGAGCGGGATGTGGACGGTGACGCCGTCCGCGTCCGCGCCGGGCTCGAACTGGTACGTGACCTTGAACTTCAGCTTTCCCTGCCGCCAGGAATCGGGATAGTCGTCCTTGGTGACGGCTTCGGCCGATTCGTTGATGAGCATCGAATGCTCGAAGTTGAGGAGTTCCGGCTCCTCCTGGCGCTTCTTCTTCCACCAGGCGTCGAAATGCGCACCGGAGACGATGTCCGCCGGAATGCGCTGGTCGTAGAAGTCGAAGAGGGTTTCGTCGTCGACGAGGATGTCGCGGCGGCGGGCGCGGTGTTCCAACTCCTCGACCTCGCCGAGGAGTTTGCGGTTGTCGTGGAAGAACTGGTGGTGCGTGCGCCAGTCGCCCTCCACCAGGGCGTTACGGATGAACAGATCGCGGGAGGTCTCCGGATCGATACGGCCGTAGGCGACCTTGCGCTGCGCGACGATCGGGACGCCGTAGAGCGTCACCCGCTCGTACGCCACCACCGCGGCCTGCTTCTGCTCCCAGTGCGGCTCGCTGTATGTGCGTTTGACCAGGTGCTGGGCGAGCGGCTCGATCCACTCCGGCTCGATCTTCGCGTTGACGCGGGCCCACAGCCGGGAGGTCTCGACCAGCTCGGCGGACATGATCCAGCGCGGTGGCTTCTTGAACAGCGCAGAGCCCGGGAAGACCGCGAATTTGGCGCTGCGGGCGCCCAGATATTCGTTCTTCGCGTCGGTGTCCTTCAGCCCGATGTGCGAGAGTAGACCGGCCAGCAGCGACGTATGGATGTGGTCGGGTGCCGCGTCCTGTTCGCTCAGATGAATTCCCATGGTCTTGGCGACCGAACGCATCTGGGAGTAGATGTCCTGCCATTCGCGTATACGCAGGTAGTTCAGGAATTCATTGCGGCACATGCGGCGGAAGGCCGAGGAGGAGAGGGCCTTCTGCTGTTCGCGCACATAGCGCCAGAGATGCAGATACGCGAGGAAATCGCCGGTCTCGTCCTTGAACCGGGCGTGCTGCTGATCGGCCTGCTGCTGCTTGTCCGCGGGCCGCTCGCGAGGGTCCTGGATGGAGAGCGCCGCGGCGATGACCATGACCTCGCGGACGCAGTTGTTCCGGTCGGCCTCCAGCACCATCCGCGCCAGCCGCGGGTCGACCGGCAGCTGGGAGAGCTGGCGGCCCATCGGGGTGAGCCGGGGGCCCGCGCCCTTCGCCGCGCCGCCGGAGCCGCCCTTCGTACGGGCCTCCAGCGCGCCCAGCTCGTGCAGCAGGTCGACGCCGTCCTTGATGTTACGGCGGTCCGGCGGGTCGATGAACGGGAACTTCTCGATGTCGCCGAGACCGGCGGCGGTCATCTGGAGGATGACGGAGGCGAGGTTGGTCCGCAGGATCTCCGCATCGGTGAACTCGGGACGGGTGAGGAAATCGTCCTCGGAGTAGAGGCGGATGCAGATGCCGTCGCTGGTACGGCCGCAGCGGCCCTTGCGCTGGTTGGCGCTGGCCTGCGAAACCGGCTCGATCGGCAGCCGCTGCACCTTGGTGCGGAAGCTGTAGCGCGAGATCCGGGCCATACCGGGGTCGATGACGTACCGGATACCGGGCACCGTCAGGGACGTCTCGGCGACGTTGGTGGCGAGGACGATGCGGCGGCCGGTGTGGCGCTGGAAGACGCGGTGCTGCTCGGCGTGGGAGAGGCGGGCGTAGAGCGGCAGCACCTCGGTGGCGCGGAGGTTCTTCTTGTTGAGCGCGTCCGCCGTGTCGCGGATCTCGCGCTCGCCGGAGAGGAAGACCAGGATGTCGCCGGGACCCTCGGCCTGGAGTTCGTCGACGGCGTCGCAGATCGCGGTGATCTGGTCGCGGTCGCCGTCGCTGCCGCCCTCCTCAAGGAGCGGGCGGTAGCGGACCTCGACCGGGTACGTCCGGCCGGAGACCTCGACGATCGGGGCGCTCGGCGCCTCCTCGCCCCCGGCCGGGCGCCGCGCACCCGGGCCGACCGCCGCGAAGCTGCCGAAGTGCCGGGCGAAGCGTTCCGGGTCGATCGTCGCGGAGGTGATGACGACCTTGAGGTCCGGCCGCTTGGGCAGCAGCTGGGCGAGGTAGCCGAGTAGGAAGTCGATGTTGAGGCTGCGCTCGTGCGCCTCGTCGATGATGAGCGTGTCGTATTGGTGCAGCTCGCGGTCGGTCTGGATCTCGGCGAGCAGGATGCCGTCGGTCATCAGCTTGACGAGGGTCTCGCCGCCGACCTGGTCGGTGAAGCGGACCTTCCAGCCCACCGCGTCGCCCAGCGGCGTGTTCAGCTCCTCGGCGACCCGCTCGGCGACCGTACGGGCCGCGATCCGCCGCGGCTGGGTGTGCCCGATCAGCCCACGGACGCCGCGCCCCAGCTCCAGGCAGATCTTGGGGATCTGGGTGGTCTTGCCGGAGCCCGTCTCACCGGCGACGATCACGATCTGGTGGTCGCGGATCGCCTCCAGGATCTCGTCCTTCTTCTGGCTGACCGGCAGCTGCTCGGGATAGCTGATCGCGGGCACGGCGGCGCGGCGCCGCGCGACGCGCTCCTCCGCGTCCGCCACACCTTCGGCGATCTCGGCGAGCACGGCGGCACGGGCCTCGGGCTTACGGATCCGCCGGGCACCGTCGAGCCGCCGCCCCAGCCGCTGCTGGTCGCGCAGCATCAGTTCGGGCAGCCGCTCCAGCAGGGCGGGGAGCGTGGATGCGGCCGCGGCGGAGGCGCCGTCGGACAGGGCGGAGGCAGGCTGACTGGACATACGCGTCCCAGGATCTCACCTCCCCGATTCGACTGGCGAACGATTTGCCGGAGCGGGCGGGGCGCGGCGCGGGCGCGGCGGGGCGGGCGCGGCGGTTCGTACGGGCGGGCCCTGCGCGACGGCCGGGTGGCGGACGCCCTGGGATGCCGGTCCGGGGCGCCCGGCCGCCGCCCGCGCCGCGCCCCACCCGCAGAGGTATGTCCGCATTCTGTGCTTTAGCGTGTGCGCATGGCTGATCAGCACGGCGCCCACGGCAGACCCCCGACCGGCGCGCAGCGCTGGCACGCCTTCAAGGCGTCACCGTTCTTCCCCGCCTGCGTCCTCCTCGTCATCCTCGCGGCGGCCGCCGGGCTCTTCGCCGGTTCGTACACGTACACCATGGCCAATCCGACGCCGCGCCATGTGCCGACGGCGATCGTCGGGCAGGGGCCCGCTCCGGGCGGCGGGCCCTCGCGCGAGAAGGTCTTCGCCGACGGCATGGAGAAGGCGCTGAACGCCTCGCTGCGGCTCACCGCGTACCCGACGTATGCGCAGGCCAGGAAGGCGGTCGAGGAGCAGCGGGAGTTCGCGATCGTACGGCCGCGGGGGGCGGGCGTGGAACTGGACGTGGCGGGCGCCGCGGGCGCGTCGGTGGCGGAGCTGCTGGCCACGACGGGGCCGCGGGTCGGCGAGGCGGTCGGGGTACCGGTCCGCGTCCAGGACATCAAGCCGCTCCAGAAGGGCGACCCGCGGGGTCTGGCGCTCTTCTACATCTCGCTCGCCGCGGTGGTCGTCGGTTTTGTCGGCGCGATCCAGCTCAGCGTGCACGCCCGCGCCCTCAACCCGGCCGAACGGATCGCCTTCACCGCCGCGTACGCGCTGCTCGGCGGCTTCGCCATCGCCGCCGTCGTCGACTGGTGGCTGGGCGCGATCCGTCTGCCGTTCGTGCACTCCTGGCTGATCCTGGCTTTCACGATGTTCACGTCCGGCATGGTCTTCACGATGTTCAACACCCTGATGGGCCGTTGGGCGATGATCCCCACCTGGGGCCTGATGGTGCTGCTCGGCAACCCGTCCTCGGGCGGCGCGGTCTCCTGGCCGCTGCTGCCGTCGGTGCTCGGCCACATCGGCCGGTGGCTGCCCCCGGGCGCGTCGGTCAATGCCCAGCACACCACGGTCTACTTCGCCGGCTCCCAGCACCTCTTCCCGTATCTGGTGCTCGCCGGCTGGGCGGTGGTGTCCGGCACGGTCTTCTGGGTGTGGCGCCACCGCCATCCGGGCGGCCGGGAGACGGAGAAGCCCCCGGCGCACGCGACGGAGTGAGCGGGGCCCCGTCGGGCGGGGGCCGGACACGAAGAAGGCCCCGATCCGAGGATCGGGGCCTTCTTCCAATGGGTGTGGCTGGGGCCGGGGTCGAACCGGCGACCTATCGCTTTTCAGGCGATCGCTCGTACCAACTGAGCTACCCAGCCGCAGCGGTCCTGACGGGATTTGAACCCGCGGCCTCCACCTTGACAGGGTGGCGAGCACTCCAAACTGCTCCACAGGACCTTGCATTGTGCGGAACGACGTGAGTCATTCTCGCACACTGTGTTGCGTGCCCCCAACGGGATTCGAACCCGTGCTACCGCCTTGAAAGGGCGGCGTCCTGGGCCACTAGACGATGAGGGCTGATGGCCCGCCTTGGCGTCGTTACCGGCGCCGTCGGGGACGTGAGAAGCATATGGGATGGGGGGACCGTTCGCCAAAACGGTTGACCTGGCGTCGCCGCGACGACCTGTGGCGGGGTACCGGGCGGCCTCCCATGGGGCGGGCCC
>NZ_VKJP01000334.1 GCF_007280575.1 Streptomyces benahoarensis | reverse complement strand
ATGAGCGTCTCGTGGGCTCGGAGATGTGTATAAGAAACAGGGGCCAGCCCGCCCCCGCGCGTCCCGCCGGGACCATGAAGCTGGCCGCCGTCCAGCAGCCCCCCGCGGCTCCGCCGCAGGCCCCGGACCAGCAGCCCCCGGCTCCTCCCGCCGGAACCATGCAGCTCTCCGTCGCCAAGGCCCCCCAGCAGCCCGCGCCCGGCGCCCCGCCGGCGCCGCCGCAGGGCCGGCCCGGCGCGCAGCAGCCCCTGGCGCCCCAGGGCCACCCGGGACCGTACGGCGCACCGCAGGCCGCGCCCGGCCGGCCCGCTCCGCAGCCCGGAGCGCCCGGCCCCCAGCCCGGAGCGCCGGGACCGTACCTTCCCCCCGGCCAGGGCGTACCGGGGGCGTACGGCCAGCAGGCCGGGGCGCCGGGGTACGCCTATCCGCCCGCACCGCCCGGGGGAGGGCCGCAGGGCCCGGGGTTCGGGCAGCAGTACATGGCCGGGCAGCCGCCGGTTGCCGGGGGCCCCGTGCCGTACCCGGGCGCTCCGGGGCAGCCCGCGCGGCCGTCCCGTGGTGGGCTGCCCGTCGTGGCGATCATCGCCCTCGTGCTGGTCCTGCTGGTCGGCTTGGGTGTCGGTGGGTACTTCGCGCTGACGAGCGGCAACCACGACACTCCGACCGAGGCGAAGCCGGCGAACGCGATGGCCCGCTTGTGGGAGACGGCCCTCCCGGACACCCAGCGGCGGACCGACGACGACAACGGCCTGCGGTCGATGTGGTTCAACGACGACGAGCTCGTCTTCGGGGAAGCCGGCGGCGTCAGCGCGTACAACCGCAAGACCGGGAAGAAGACCTGGACGGTCAAAACGCCCAAGCACGCGGGCGAGGTCTGCGCCATGTCGCAGGACACGAGTGAGGACGGTGTGGGCGCCGTCGTCTTCGACGCGGGCGGCGACGACTGCTCGTACCTCTCCGTGGTGGACGCCGACACCGGGCACACCCTCTGGTCCAAGAACCTCAAGGGGGACTCTTCGGAGGACCACCCGCAGGTCGTGGTGAACCGCAAGGTTGTCGCCGTGGCGATCGGCCAGACCTACGCCGGATTCTCCATCAGCGGGGGCGCCGAACTCTGGCACCTGACGTCCCGTGGCCACGACTGCACCGACGGGACCGCCTTCAGCCCCGACTACCTGGTGTGGAGCAGTGAGTGCGACGACAAGAAGCCCAAGCAGCTGCTGACGGTCCAGGACCTGCAGTTCGGCAGCCTGAATTCCCGGACCAAGGGTGACTCGCGGGTGGCGAGCCAGATCCTCTCCGACCGGCCGCTGACGGTGCTGATGGCCTCCGAGGCGAATCTCGTGGACCCCGACCTGTCCATCCAGACCTTCGACAAGGATCTGAAGCCGGCCCACACGTTCAAGATCGAGGGCGCGCTCAAGGACCTGGACCTGCATCCGCGCACCACCTTCGTCGACGAGGACGCGCAGGTGCTGGTGGCGGGCTACGGGAACCTGGGCGGCATCGCGGCGGTCGACCTCAAGACCGGAAAGCTCCTGTGGAAGAAGCAGGGCACGCCCGTCGCGGAGGGGGACGGTGAGGTGATCGGTGTCGCCAACGGCCCGCAGCAGGACCCGGTGCTGGTCTCGTTCGACGTCCGCGACGGCACGCAGACGGTGAAGGGGACGCTCTACGACCCCAAGCACGAACTGGCCTCGCCGCACCTCATGTCGCTCACCTGGAGCGAGAACGAGCAGACGCTCTATCTGGAGGACAAGCGGCTGAGTGACGACCAGCCCATCCTGCGGGCGTACGAGCTGGACGGCTGACCTCCCCGCAGCGTCACACCCTCGCGCACCGGCTCCCCAGCCCTCCCGGACACCGGGGGCGGCCGGGGAGCCGGTGTTCTGCTGTCCCCTTACCCCAGCACCTCCCGAACCCGCCCCGCGATCTCCCGCCCGATGGGCAGCGACGCCGTGGCCGCCGGGGACGGGGCGTTGAGGACGTGGACGATGCCGGGGGACTCGGCGAAGAGGAAGTCGTCGACGAGGGTGCCGTCGGGGAGGACGGCCTGGGCGCGGACACCGGCGGGGGCCGGGCGCAGGTCCGCCTCGGTGACGGCGGGCAGGAGGCGGCGCACGGCGGTGGTGAAGGCGCGGCGGGAGAGCGAGCGGTGCAGCTCGCCCGCGCCGTACCGCCAGTGGCGGCGGGCTATCCGCCACGAGCCGCGGTAGGCGAGGGTGGCGGCCAGCTCGGCGGGGCGGACGGTGCGCCAGTCGTAGCCCTCGCGGGCCAGGGCCGGGACGGCGTTCGGGCCGAGGTGGACGGCGCCGTCGATGCCGCGGGTCAGATGGACGCCGAGGAACGGGAACGCCGGATCGGGGACGGGGTAGACCAGGCCCCGGACGAGCCCGGCGCGCTCCGGGGCGAGGAGGTGGTACTCGCCGCGGAACGGCACGATCCGCATGCCCGGGTCGTCGCCGGCCAGCCGCGCGATGCGGTCGCTGTGCAGACCGGCGCAGTTCACCAGGGCGCGGGCGCGGTGGACCGTGCCGTCCGCCGTGGCGACGGCGACCCGGCCCGCGCGGCGCCCGATGCGGGTCACCTCGGCGCCGTACGCGATCTCGGCCCCGGCCTCCTGGGCGAGGCGGGCGAAGGTGCGGGCGACGGCGCCGAAGTCGCAGATGCCGGTGGTGCCGACGTGGATGGCGGCGAGGCCGCGGACCTCCGGCTCGTGGTCGGTGATCTGGGCGGGGCCCAGCTCGCGTACGGGCAGGCCGTGCTCGCGCCCGCGCTGGATGAGGGCGTGCAGCCGGGGCAGCTCCGCGCGGTCGGTGGCGACGATCAGCTTGCCGGTGACCTCGTGCGGGATGCCGTGCTCGGCGCAGAACGCGACCATCTCGGCCGACCCCTGGAGGGCGTAGTGGGCCTTGAGGGAACCGGGCGGGTAGTAGATACCGCTGTGGATCACGCCGCTGTTGCGGCCGGTCTGGTGCCGGGCCGGGCCGGACTCCTTCTCCAGGACCTTCACGCGCAGCCCCGGCACGGCGCGGGTGAGGGCATGGGCCGTCGAGAGTCCGACGATGCCCGCACCGATCACCAGCACGTCGCAGTCGTACGCCGCCACTGCACCTCCCCAACCGCGAGAACGCGGGAACCGCCCCCGACGCGGACCGCCCCTGACCGCGGCCCGCTCGCCGTCGCCCGACGACCTACCCCATCATGACGCGAGGTACTGACAACGCGGCGTGACCAGGGCGGGAACTCTCGCAGAGCCTGCGAAACCGCGGCGGAAGCGGGCAACCCCGACGGAACCGCCGGGCAGGCCGACCGCTCTCGGCCCCGGTCGAAGCGGCACCCGACGGAGCCCGGAGACCGCGTCCGGCCCGGCGCCACGCGCCCGGCGCGAGCCGCACGCGCCCGGTCGGCCATGCCTTCGCGACCCGACGCCCCCTACGCCGGCGCCGCCAGCAACGGCCGTGCCCGCTCGCGCAGTTCCACCACCCGCGGCTCGTCCCCGTACGGCTCCAGGCGGTGCAGCAGGTCGCGGACGTACTCGGTGGTGCGGGCCGAGGAGATGCGGCCGGCGACCTCGACGGCGCGGGTGCCCGCGGCGCAGGCGGCGTCGAGGTTGCCGGACTCCAGCTCGGCCACGGCGGAGACCACCAGGCGCAGGCCGTGCGAGCGGACGAACTCCTCGGTGGGCCGGGAGAGGGCCTGTTCGGTGAAGCGGCGCACCTGACGGGGCAGTCGCAGGTCGCGGTAGCACTCGGCGGCGTCGGCGGCGAACCGCTCGTAGGAGTAGAAGTCCAGCCAGGGCGGGTCGGCGTCGCCGCCGCGGGAGCGCTCCAGCCAGCCCTCGGCGGCCTTCAGCGCCACCTCGCAGGCGCGGGCCTCACCGGCCTTCGCCTGCGCGCGCGCCTCCACCAGGCGGAAGAAGCTCATGGTGCGCGCGGTGGCCAGTCCGCGGTTGCGCTCCAGCGCGGCCTGGGCGAGGTCGACGCCCTCGTCGGCGAAGCCGCGGTACGTCGCCTGCAGGGACATCGAGGCGAGGACGTAGCCGCCCAGGGGAACATCGGCCGCGGCGCGGGCCAGCCGCAGCGCCTGGATGTAGTAGCGCTGGGCGGCCTCCTGCTGCCCGGTGTCGAAGGCCATCCACCCGGCGAGACGGGTGAGTTCGGAGGTCGCGCCGAAGAGGGCGCGCCCCACATCGTCGCTGTACGAGGCGAGGAGCAGCGGGGCCGCGTCCACCCGCAGGCACTCCGGCACCATGGACGAACGCCAGTCGCCGCCGCCGTATTTGGAGTCCCAGCGGCGCGCGTCCTCCGCCGCCTCGCGGAGTTTGCTGACATCGCTGTGGCCGACATGCTGGGGTATCGCCGCGTCGGCGGCCGAGGCGGCGTCCTTCTCGCCCGCCTCGACGGCGTCCCGCGCCACCGAGCTGTCGGCCGGGGATATCAGCCACCGGGAGGCGGGGGTGGCGTACGCGCTGACGGCGAAGGATCCGGCCAGGCTCTGCCAGATGCCCCCGCCCCCGGCCCGCCGTCCGGCCAGATCCAGTCGGTAGAGATCGGTGGCGGAACGCACCGCTGCGCCCACATCGCGGGGAAATGTCAGCCCGACCTCGGGCGCCGGATCGGCGTCGCCCAGGCCGATCTCGTGCAGCGGGACCGGCCTCCCGAGCTTGCTGCCGATCGCCGACGCGATCAGATGGGGCGCGGCGCCCTGCGGCACCATCCCCTTGGAGACCCAGCGGGCGACCGACGTCTTGTCATAACGAAGCGTCAGCCCGCGCTGTGCGCCGAGGTCGTTCACCCGGCGCGCCAGACCGGCGTTGCTGATGCCCGCGAGGGCGAGAACGGTGCCGAGCTTCTCGTTCGGCCCGCGTATATCCCTGGACATGCGCACCCCTCGACACTGCGACGGCAGCCCCGGTGCCCCGGGGCGTGCGTCCACCCAGAGTAGTTCGCCGGATCCCGACCGTTAAGGGCCGGTGTCCCGGATGGCGAGATTCATCTTGGGCCGGGGGAGCGGAAGTTGGCATGTGCTCCGGGTACGTGTTGCCGTGCGCCCACATGTGCGCGCTGCCTCCCGGGGAGCGCCGCCGCTTCCATGGGTGCCGCGTGGGTCGGCCCGCTGTACTGGATCCGGTGGGCTGGGGGATACCGCCGTTCCATTCCCCGCGGGCGGTGGTCCGGTCCGGGAGGCGCAGCCCGCTTCCCGGACCGTCGCGCGAGCCGGACGCGGCCCCGCGCCGCCGGTCCGCGCGAGGCGCCGCGGCGCGCCGCCGACTGAACGGAGTTCAGCAGACTTTGGCCGAATAACGCCGGGCGGCGGAAACGCGCCGCGGGCCCGGACGGCGTCCCCCGGAACGGCGCGGCGCGCCCCGCAGCACGCCCCCGACGCCCGCCGTGCGCCCCGGCCGCGCTCCACCGCGCGCCGCTAGGAGGAGCCCCGCCCGCGACGTCAACTCCCCGCCCCCGGGCGGCGCTCCGCCGCTTCGCTCGGCCCCTGTACGCCCCCGCCGTGGCAGCATGGACCGCACAACGGCTGAAATCCGCGGTACGGGACGGTGGCGCGCCCCCGCGGCACGGGGATGCGGGGAGGCGGCATGCGCTGGTTGGTGGGGTGGAGCAGTGCCACCACGGGCCCGGCCGCCACCGGGGGGAGCCGCACGGTCCTCCCTGTGGGCGCCCAACTCCTGTGGGACGGACCGGATCCGCTGTGGGCGGTCGGCGACTGGCGGCCCGACGAGGTGCGCGTCGTCCGCGTCGACCCGGAGACCGCGCTCGCCGTCTTCGGCGTCTGCGGCGCCACCGACGACCAGCTGCGCGTCGGCCTCTTCGCGGCCCGCGGCGGCGCGCTGCGCCACCTCACCGCCTGGCCCGGCAGCTACACCGCCGTCGTCCGCATGGGCCGCCGCCTCACCGTCACCGGCGATCTCGCCGGGGCCCGCCCCGTCTTCCACACCCCCTGGGAGGGCGGCACCGCCTTCGCCACCGCCGCCCTGCCGCTCGCCGACCTCATCGAGGCCGGACTCGACATCGGCCACCTCGGTGCCCTCCTGGCCTGCCCGGACTCCCCCGAGGCGCTCGGCTCCGGCACGCCCTACGAAGGGGTGCGCCGCGTCCCGCCCGGCCACGCCTTGGTACTGCGCGGCGGCGCCCACGAGACCACCTCGTACGAACCGGCCGCCTCCCTGGCCGTCGCCGCCCCCCAAATCGCCCCGGAGCAGGCGGTGGACGGCGTCCGCGAGGCCCTGGTCGACGCGGTCCGGGCCCGGCTGTCGAGCCCCCGGCACGCCCCCGCCTGTCTCTTATACATATCTCCGAGCCCACGAGACGCTCATGAATCTAGTATGCCGTCTTCTGCTTGAAAAAAAAAACTGCATCCAGACGATCCTCCAGTTCCTGGGTGGCTGGGGACTTCTGGACCGTGCCCCTGC
>NZ_VKJP01000333.1 GCF_007280575.1 Streptomyces benahoarensis | reverse complement strand
GGCCGGGGTCGGGGGTTCCGGCCATATGGCGGCGGATGGCGGGGGACGGCGGTCCGGCGGTGCCCCACAGGTCGGAGAGTTCGGGGGTGCGGCGCCAGACCCGGGCGATCCAGGTGTCCTCGACGATCTGGGCGACCTCGGAGGTGTATTCGCAGACCAGGCCGGACGGGTCGGTGAAGTAGGCGAAGGTGTTGTTGCCGGGCCCGTGGCGGCCGGGTCCCCACTGCGGGGTGATGCCGTGGTGGCGCAGCCGTCCGAGGCCGCGCATGAAGTGGTCGACGGAGGTCATCTCGTACGCGACGTGGTTGAGGGAGGACCGGTCGGCCTGGTTGAAGGCGAGGCAGTGGTGGTCGGCGTTGCAGCGGAGGAAGGCCATCTGGTGCTCGGACCAGTCGGAGACCCGCAGGCCGAGGACGTCGCGGTAGAAGGCGACGGCGGCGTCGATGTCGGTGGTGTTGAGGACGGTGTGGGTGACGCCGACGGGGACGGCGGCGTCGCGGCCGCGCGGGGCGACGGCCTCGACGTGGGCGCTCAGCTCCAGCAGCCGCCCCTCGGGGTCGGTGAAGCGGAGGCCGTAGCCGCCGCCCCTCTGGCCGAGCGGGCCGGGGCCGCGGACGGGGGTGAGGCCGCGGGCCTCCAGGCGGCGGGCGGCGGCGTCGATCTCGGCGGGCGTGGCGACCGCGAAGCTGATCCTGCCGAGGGCGGGGCGGTCGGCGCGGGTGAGGGAGAGGACGTGGTGCTCGGGGCCGGTGCCGCGCAGCCAGGCCGCGCCGGGCTCGGCATCGACGGTCTCCAGGCCCCACACCTCGCGGTAGAAGTCGGTGGCCTCGGTGACGGCGGGGGTGCGGAGTTCGACGGCGCGCAGCGCGCGGAGCCGGGCTATGGGCTCGTGGGGCATCGGTTCGGCATCCTTCGGACGGGGTCGGCAAGTCGGGGAAGAGGCACAGCGAGCGGGAGCAGGTCCGGCGCGCAGAGGTGGCCGGGGCCTCGCGCCGGGCAGGCGCGGCGCGGGCGGCCGGGCCGTCGCGGGTACGGCCGGGGGTCAGGCGGCGGCCCAGGGCAGGGGTCCGCCGGTGCCCCAGTAGAGGCTTTTCTGGCGCTGGTAGGCGCGGATGCCGTCGCGGCCCTTCTCCCGGCCCAGTCCGCTGTCCTTCATCCCGCCGAACGGGGTGGCCGCGCTGAACTGCTTGTACGTGTTGATCCACACGGTGGCGGCGTCGATCCGGTCGGCGACCCGCCAGGCGGTGGCCGCGTCGCGGGTCCACAGTCCGCAGGCGAGGCCGTAGGCGGTGCCGTTGGCCTGGGCGACGAGATCGTCCTCGTCGTCGAAGGGCAGCGCGACGAGGACCGGCCCGAAGATCTCCTCCTGGCAGACGCGGGCGGTGGGCGGCAGTCCGTCGAGGACGGTGGGGAGGTAGTAGGCGCCGTCGCGGTACCGCTCGCCGTCGGGCGCGGCGCCGCCGCACCGGACGCGGGCGCCCTCCGCACGGGCGAGGTCGACGTAGGCGGCGACGTGGTCGCGGTGGCGGTGGTGGACGAGCGGGCCGACCTGGGTGGCGGGGTCGGTGCCGGGGCCGACGCGCAGCGCGCGGGCGCGGTCGGTGAGTTCGGCGAGGAAGGCGTCGTAGCGGGAGCGGTGGACGAAGAGGCGGGAGCCGGCGATGCAACTCTGGCCGCTGGAGGAGAAGATCCCGAACAACACACCGGCCAGGGCGGTTTCGGTGTCGGCGTCCGCGAAGACGACGGTCGGTGACTTGCCGCCCAGCTCCAGCGAGACCGGCATGATCTTGTCGGCGGCGATCCGCCCGATGGCGCGTCCGGTGCGGGTGCCGCCGGTGAACGCGATCTTCCCGACGGCCGGATGGCGTACGACGGCGTCGCCGGTGACGGTGCCGGGCCCGGGCAGGACGGAGAGCAGTGCGGGTGGCAGCCCCTCGTCGGCGAGGGCGCGGTGCACGATCCGGCCGAGGGCCAGGGCGACGAGCGGGGTCCACTCGGCGGGCTTGAGCAGGACGGCGTTCCCGGCGGCGAGGGCGGGCGCGAGCTTCTGGGCGTCGCTGGCTATCGGGGAGTTCCAGGGGGTGATGGCGCCGATGACGCCGATCGGTTCGTGGCGGCTGAGGGTGAGGTAGTCGCCGCGGGAGGGGGTGACGGCGTCCTCGGCGGTCTCCGCGGCGGCGGCGACGTACCGGAAGGTGGCGGCGGCGCTGCGCACCAGGGCGAGGGTTTCGGCGCGGGTCTTGCCGGTGTCGGCGGTCTGGAGCGCGGAGAGCGCGTCGGCGTGGGTGTCGACCAGCGCGGCGACGCGGTGCAGCAGCCGGGCGCGCAGATGCGGCGGCAGGTGGCGCCAGGCCGGGTCGGCGGCGGCGCGGGCGGCGGCGGTGGCCGCGGCGTCGACGTCGGCGGCGCTCGCGCCGGTCACGGTGGTCAGGGTGCGGCCGGTCGCCGGGTCGACGGTTTCGGCGGGGGCGCCCGTGCCGCGGCGCCACTCCCCTGCGACGAGCACCTCGTCCGGGGTGTCGCCCGGTGCGGGCACCAGGTCGTTCACCGGCGCGTCGACGGTCATCCGGGGCCTCCTGAGCGGGAGTTGAGCGGGGCGTGTGCCGGGCGGATTGCTTCAGCGGCAGAAATCTAAGCACTTAACTATTTCCTGGCAACCCCTCACGCCGGGAAAAGTTTCGGTGGTCAACCTCTTGACGACCCCGCCCCTGAGGTCGGTAGAACTTAAGCGCTTAGAAGCTTTGCGCTTACGGACGGGACATCCAGGGCCTGTCGTCACACTCCCGTCGTCGCCCGGAGGGCGGGCAGGAGTGCGGCGACGGGGCCTGACGGCCCCCAACCGCCGCCCGCCGCGCCTCGCCCTCCCCTGCCCTGCCCCTCTCCCGCCCCGCCGCGGGCCTGGAGGAATCCCGGATGAGCCTTGCCGCCTCCCCGGACCGCGAGACCGGCGCCGCCCGCGCCGCGCTCGCCGCCCGGTTCGAACGACTTCCGCTGTCCCGCTGGCACGCCACCGTCCGCGTCGTCATCGGCGTGGTGACCTTCTTCGAAGCCTTCGACCAACTGCTGATCGCCTATGCGATGCCCGAACTCCGCCAGGAATGGGCGCTGTCCACCGGCGGCGCCACCCTCGTGATGACCGTCGGCTCGGTCGGCATGCTGCTCGGCGCGCTGCTCTCCGGCCGTCTCGCCGACCGCTACGGCCGGGTCACCGTCATCGCCGCGTGCATCGGCCTGTCCGGGCTGGTCTCCGCCGCCCTCGCCGCCGCCACCGGCCCCACGCCCTTCACGGCGCTCCGCTTCGTCCAGGGCCTGGCCATCGGCGGTGAGGTACCCGTGGCCGCCACGTTCATCAGCGAGATCACCCGCAGCCTGGGCCGCGGCCGCTTCGTCCTCCTCTACGAACTGGTCTTCCCCGCCGGGCTCACCGTCGGCGCGCTCTGCGCCGCCTGGATCGTCCCGGCCCTCGGCTGGCGCTGGATGTATCTGCTCGCCGCCCTCCCCGGCCTGCTGGCGCTGCTGGTACGCCGCACCGTCCCCGAGTCACCGCGCTGGCTCGCCGACCGCGGGCGGCTGCGGGAGGCGGAGGAGACCATGGCGCTGATCGAGCGGAAGGTCGAGGCGGCGACGGGCCGCCCGCTGCCGCCGGTCACCGGCCCGGCCCCGGCGCCCGCCGGTGACGGCCCGGTCGTGCCCGCCACCCCCGCCGAACGCGCCGCCACCGGCGTCCGGGGCCTGTTCACCGGCCGCTACCGCCGCCGCACCCTCGTCCTCGCCGCCCTCTGGTTCACCGGATACTTCGTGAACTACGGCGTCACGTCCTGGCTGCCGAGCATCTACGGCAGCCGCTTCGGCCTCTCGCTCGGGGACGCGCTGCTCCACTCGACGGTCACCTCCGTCGCCGGGTTCGCCGGCTGTCTGGTCGCCGCGCTCACCGTGGACCGGATCGGCCGCCGCCGGATCTTCCCGCTCTTCCTGGGCGGCGCCGCGGCCACCCTGCTCGCCCTCGCCGCGACGGGCACCGGCTCCGCGGGCGGCGTCCTGCTGTGGACGTCACTCTCCGCGGTCTGCTTCTTCGGCTCCAACGTCTGCCTGTACCTCTACACACCGGAGCTGTACCCGACCCGGATGCGGGCGCTGGGCTGCGCCGCGGGCGGTGCGGTCAACCGGCTGGGGGTGATCGGCGGGCCCGTCGTCGTCGGCGCGGTGTACGCCGCCTCCGGTCTGCCCGCGGTGTTCGCGGTGCTCGCCGCGGTCGCCGCCGCCGGTGCGCTGGTCGCCGGGTTCTTCGCCGAGGAGACCCGCGACCGGCCGCTGGAGGAGGTCTCCCCCTGACCGCAGCACCGGCGGATCGTCCGGGTCGGGCACCGTGTCCGACCAGCCGCCCGGCACGCTGCGCCCCTGGCGTTCGCGGAAGCGGACCGGGGGCGTGCCGACCCGGCGGGTGAACAGACGGCTGAAGTACGCCGGGTCGTCGTAGCCGACCCGGCGGGCCACGGCGGCGACGGGCAGATCCGTCGCCGCCAGCAGCTCCTTGGCCCGGCCCAGCCGGATGCCCAGCAGATAGTCCTTGGGCGTGCACCCGGCGGCCTGGCGCACCGCGGCGCGCAGCGCGGCGGGCGTCATGCCGTTGCGGGCCGCGTGCCCGGCCACCGTCAGCGGTGCGAAGGCGTCGCGGGCCAGCGCCCGCAGCACCGGGTCGCCGTCCGCGCCGGTACCGGCGCGGGCCCGGCGCAGCGCGACGAGGAGTTCATGGACGGCGGCGGAGGTCTCCACCTCCAGGAGCGGGTTGTCGCGGCGCGCGGCGCGGGCGATCCGGCCGACGGCGGCGCGCGGCCCGACGGTGTCGGTGAGCGGCACCAGGCAGCGGTCCGCCTCGATGTAGCCCAGCTCGCGGTAGGTGGCGGCGGCCGGTCCGGTGAAGCCGACGAAACTCTCGTCCCAGCCGCTGCCGGGGTCCGCGCCGTAGTGGTGGACGACGCCCGGCAGCAGCCACAGCAGGGCGGGCGCGGTGATCTCCCGGATGCGGCCGTCGGTCCCCGCGTACCAGCCGCGCCCGGCGCTGATGACCAGCGCGACGTGGTGGTGGAGGGTGCGCGGGCCGACCGGCGGGAGCGTGCCGTGCTGGAGGCCGACGCCCAGGCAGACCAGGCCGAGGCGGTGGTGGACCGGCGTGGGCGTGAAGTAGCGCATCCAGGTGTGGTACATCTCCGGCCTCCCCGGCACCTCGGCCCTGTCGCCACACTCCCGTCTGCCTCGCGACGACAGGCCCGCGGCCCCGCTCCCGCTCCCGCGCGGCGGCCCGCCGCCGGGCGCCGCGCTCCGTCCAAACAGCGCCGATCTTTGTCCATGGACCGCCGCCCCGCCAGGGGGCGAGGGTGGGCGGCACGGACGGCGGCGACGGAGGGCGGGCGGCATGGGGGCATTCGAGGCGGCCACGTTCGCGGTGGGCGAGCGGGAGTTCCTGCTGGACGGGCGGCCGCTGCGGCTGCTGTCCGGGGCGCTGCATTACTTCCGCGTCCACGAGGCCCAGTGGGACCACCGGCTGGCGACGCTGCGCGCGCTGGGCCTGAACTGCGTGGAGACGTACGTCCCGTGGAACCTCCACGAACCGCGGCCCGGCGAGGTACGGGACGTGGACGCGCCGGGCCGGTTCCTGGACGCGGCCGGGCGGGCGGGGCTGCGGGCGATCGTGCGGCCCGGCCCGTACCTCTGCGCCGAGTGGGAGAACGGCGGGCTGCCGCACTGGCTGACCGGGCCGCTGGGCCGCCGGGTGCGGACCGCCGATCCGGCGTATCTGCGGGCGGTGGAGCGGTGGTTCACGGTGCTGCTGCCGCAGATCACCGCCCGGCAGTGCACCGTCGGCGGCCCGGTGGTGCTGGTGCAGGTGGAGAACGAGTACGGCTCCTACGGGACGGACGCCGCGTATCTGACGTGGCTGGCGGAGCTGCTCGGCGCACGGGGCGTGACGGTGCCGCTGTTCACCTCCGACGGGCCCGAGGACCACATGCTGACCGGCGGCTCGGTGGCGGGCGTGCTCGCGGCGGTGAACTTCGGCTCCGGCGCCCGGGAGGCGTTCGCCGCGCTCCGCCGCCACCGGCCGTCCGGTCCGCTGTTCTGCGCGGAGCTGTGGTGCGGCTGGTTCGCGCACTGGGGCGAGCCGCCCGCGCCGGACGATCCCGGGCGGGCGGCACGGGAGCTGCGCGCCGCCCTGGAGTGCGGGGCGTCCGTCAACCTCTACATGGCGCACGGCGGCACCAGCTTCGGCGGTCACGCGGGCGCCAACCGCGCCGGTGAGCTGCACGACGGCCCGCTCCAGCCGACCGTCACCTCCTACGACTACGCCGCGCCGATCGACGAACGCGGCCGCCCCACCGCCAAGTTCGCCCTCTTCCGCGAGGCGCTGGCCCCGTACGCGGACGCCCCGCCGCCCAGCGCGTCCAGCACCGCGTCCGGCGGCCTTCGAGGAGCTGGACGTGGACCGGGGC
>NZ_VKJP01000332.1 GCF_007280575.1 Streptomyces benahoarensis | reverse complement strand
GGGGCGGGTTGAGCAGTCGGGGCGCCTCGTGACGGCGTTGGCGGCACGGCCGGTGTGAGGGGCGCCGGCATCGGGGCTGTACGGAGTCGACTGCAACGGCCGAGCGGCTCAGGCCCGTTCCCATCCGGCGCGGAGCAAGGGCGTGATGCCCTGGTGGACGTCGGGGTACCCCGGGCCGCCCGGAGTCCAGAGCGACCAGTGGACCGCGATGTCGAAGGTCAGCGTGGATCGGTCCCTGTGCACCTGGTACTCGAACGGCGCGTGCACGACGGCGGCCCCCGCAGGGCCGCGGACCCAGCGGGTGGCGTCGTGCGCCTCGACGGGCTGGAGCGAGTCGCGCCGGCGCGCCCAGAAAGTCCGGAGGGAGGCCGAACTCGCCGTGCCGGTAAGGGGCGTGCACCTCCATGGAGCGCGGTACGCAGAGGTTCTCCGCGAAGGCGAAGGCACCGTCGAGCGCCAGCTGCGCCAGCCGAAGGTGATCGTCCGCCCTCGCCTCCACGTCCCGCTCCGGACGGACGACGTGGCTGGGGAAGTCGAGAAGCCTGATGTCGGTCATGCGTGGCGCCTTCGGAATTCCCCCGGGGTGGGCGGGGCACTGTCCCCATTCCCCAGGGGCGCTGTTCCCACTGTCCCGACGGGAGTTACTGGTTCTGCTCCCGGTAGAGCGCGATGGCGCTTTCGGTGGGGAGATTGGGGACGGTGACGGATTCGCCGGTCGCCTTGGACACCACGATTTTCGCTCCGCCGGGTGGTGCGGGAAGAGGGTTTCCTGCGGAATCGGTCCGGGAGACCCGGGGGAAAAGGGGGTAGACGAGGTAGCCGATGTCGAATTCCTCGACCGCCAAGGGAACCGGCGTACCGTCGGGCAGCCTCGGCTCCGCGTAGCGGCTACGGACGAGGCCGAGCGCTTCCTCGGAAGTGGTCGGCGGGGTATCGGCGTGCTGGGGCATGGCCGCTTGGCTCCTGTTCGGCGTAATCCGGTGTGCTTCCGGGGGATCCTTCGTACGGTCCGGGCTGCAGATCGCCCGCGCCTCGTGCCGCCGCGAACCGAACCGCGTCGACCGCGGACGCCGGGCAGCGAATGAGGACAGCTCAGTTCACTGTGGGTAAGACCTGTCTTTCATGAGATTCCCTTCCTTGTTCCACTTTTGAAGGCTTACGCGGTGACCCTGAGTGTGGAAGAGTGTGTATCGGGCCAGGTTTCCGTTTGGGTGCCAGACACGCCATTCACCGATGGCGATGCCGTACCTGACGTTCCCCATACTTCTCTTTTTTCCATCCGGGTACCAGCACGTCTGTGTCCCGGAAGGAACGCCTTCGACATAAGAGATAGCGGCGATCAGTCGGCCTACTCCGTCGATGTGGATGACTTCCCCCGTGACGGGATCGTCCCCGCAAAAAAGGCGCGCATCTTCGTCGCGATGAGTGTCCTCGTGGGCGATAAACATCTTTCCCTCGTGCGGTGCGGGCGGCCTAAGAGGTCTACGTCTTGTCCACCGTAGGATTCCCTTCCTTGCCCCAGCGTCGGCGCACCCTCCACCGGCCCTCCGGGCTGAACACATAGTGCTCTGCCAGCTGGCCGTTCGGGTGCCACCCACGCCCGCCGACCGCCACCCCCATCTCCGACTGCCCTTCCTTCTTCTTCGACCCGTCGGCGTACCCGACCCTCGGGGAAGGGAAGCCGCGAGAGATCAAGATCGCTGCCACCCGTCCTTGAGCAGGGTTTCGACGGCTCGGTCGACATCGTGGCGCCCTGGGCCTCCCGGAGCCCAGAGGGACCAGTAGGTAGAGATGTCCAGAGCGATCTCACCCTGATCTCTGTGAATTCGATACTCGAACGGTGCGTGTACGACAGACGCTCCGATCGGACCGTAGATCCAGGACGTGTCACCGATGGACTTGACCGGATGCTCCACGTGTCCTCGCGCCACTTCCAGGCTGACGGTTTGTTCACCCTCCGGGAGGAAATTCTCCGGGAGTCGGGCCATCATGCCGTTGAATTCGATCTCCTGCCATCCGATGCTGAGGCCGGCAGCGTCGAATGCGTCTTCGGCGAGAAGGCTCTCGACGAACTCGAGTGCCACGCTTTCGCTGACTTCCTGAACATTGGTCACCGGCGAATTGCGCCCGCGTGGGTCTACTGTGAGACCTTCCGGAAGGTTGCTGCATCGCAGTATCCCGAATTCGCGCAGGCGTGATGGTGAAGTGATGGGGAGGTCGAATTCATTGTCCCAGTAAGAGGTTTCGACCTCCATGGCAAGTGGGATGCACAGCCTCTGCGAGAACTGAAAAACGCTGGCGATCGCGAGTCTGGCCAATCCGATGTGGTCTTCGCTCATCGCTTCGACGTCGCGTTCCAGACGGATGGAAGATCCCGGAAAGTCGATAATTCTGGCCTGTGTCATCGGATGCGCTCCCACTTGACCCCGTCATGCATGTATTCCGCCAGTACGCCAAGGTCCGGATCCGAGCAGATGATGCGGTCCAGCTTTTCGGCGTCGGGTGTCTTTCCCAGATTCTCGAGGATGTCGTCGAAAAGATTCCTTTCACCGATGAGAGTGCCGTCCGGCCTGCGGAGGGTGACGCTTCCATCGGGGAGCCTCTCGGTCGTCAACCCCTTTTTCGATCGCACCTCGGCCTTCACCTTGAGGTAGATGCTGACATCTCGCGGCCGCGGAAGCGGGACGCCGTACGCCTCCCGCTTGTTGATTTTATCGAAGCCATGCGCTACCGCGTTTCTGATGTCGCCCGGCTTGGTGATCTCCTTCTCCACCGTCGTCACTTCTACGCGGCGTGTGATGGGACCGTTGGGTTCTGCGAGCCCGAGGTCAAATTCTGCTAGGGCCTCGTTCGATTCCGTGGTGGGCGCGTTCAACTCCAGTGCTGTGTGGAGCACATGGTCCGGATTCTCCTCCAGGAGCCTTCTTGCCTCGCGCATTTCGTTCAGGGTTTGTTCAAACTCTGCGTCGGCCTTCTGGGAGTGGAACTGGAGCCACGAATCCAGATCGACGATACGTTCCGCGGTGGGGCCGAGCAGGGCTTCGGCCTGGCTGCGGCGCTCGGCAAGGGACGACGGCTCATCGTCCGGGGCGGGGGCGCTGCCCGGTTCCTCGGGTGCCGGATGGTCGTCGGCCGAGGTGTGGTCGTCGTGCGGGTGTTCTTGCGCTGGTTCCGCCTCGGGCGTGGACAGGTGGTCGTCATCCGTCGCCGGAGTATCCCGAGGGGGGCCCTGGTGACCGTCCGGGCTCTGGCTCGACTGCGGGTCGGCCGGGGACGGGTTCTGCCTATGGGCATTCTCAGACGCCGGATGGCTGTCCGGTGCCGCGAGGGGCGGCTTGCCGTATGGCATCGGGTGTTGATCGTGGCGCAGCGCGTCGGCGAGGTACTGCGAGACGTGCGTGCCACGGCTGTCCGGCGTGTTCTCGCGGGCCGCCGCCGCACTGGAGAAAGGCTGCTCGCTGACGGGCGTGTCGTCGCTCTTGGCCGGGGCCTGGCCGATGGGCGTGCCCTCGGCCGTGGCATCGGGGTGGGAGCTGTCCTCCGGGACGGATGCGTGGGATGTGGCCCCGGATGAGGCGTCGGACGGCGACGTGCCCTCATCGGCCGTGTTCTTGGTGTCGGCCTTCGCGTCGGCGCCGTTGTCCGCCCCGTTGCCGGTCTCCTTGCCCTTGTCCTTCTTGTCCCCGTCATCGCCGGTCTTGTTGACCGCGTCATCCGCGTGGAGGGGCTGGCGGTCGGGGCCCAGGGGGATGTGCCAGACGTGTTCGGCCTGGGGGATGTGGAGCGGCTCGTGGCTGACCTTTCCGGACTGGGTGTCGATCCAGATGATCTTGCCGTGGTGGTTGACCGCGTTGAAGGCGTGGCCGCCGCCGTTGGGCCAGCTGACCTGGACGATCGCGGCCGAGCCGTGTCCGGCCTGCTGGAGTTCGTTCGCGATCCGCGCGGCCGTGGCGGGGTTGTTGCCGGGGCCGGCGTAGGAGTGGGTGGCGCCGCTCCAGCGGATCTGGTTCTCGTTGGCGTTGCTCTCGGGCGACCAGGAGTCCGGCTTCCCGTTGGCGTCGGTGTCGGGCGTGCGGGCGGCGGAGACCTGCGGGTTGCCGTACCAGGACTCCAGGAACGAACGGGAGCAGTCGGCGCAGTTGTTGCTGCGGCCGGGAACCGTGTGGCCGCCGTCGTTCTGCAACTGCCCCCAGGTACCGAAGGGGTCGGCGAACCGCTGGGGTGTGCCGTCCTCGTTGCGCGGAATGGCATCTTCCAGGCGCTGCTGGTCGTTGGGGTCGGGCGGGAGCAGGCCACCGGGGTGGTGGTCCAGATCGTCGCGGATCGCCCCGAGGCTGTTGGGGTCCTTCGCCTCGGAGTCCTGCTCCGCGTCGGCCTGGTGCTGCGGATCCTGCTGGTCCGGCTGCTGGTCGGCTTGGTCGTCGTCCTTCTGGTCCGGCTGCTCGGGCTGCTGTTCCCCGTGCTCGGGCTGATGCTCCGGCTGCTCGGCCTGGTGCTCCGGCTGCTCGGTCTCGTGTTTCGGCGGCTCGGTGTGGGGCTCGGCCTGCGGGGCCGGCTCCTGCTGCGTCTGCGGGGACGCCTCGTCCACCGGGGGCTGCTGGTGGGGCACCTGCTGTTGCGGGGACTGCTGCGGACCTTGCTGCTTCGGCTGAGGCACCTTCGCGGTCTGCTGCGACTGCTGGGGCTGGGATTGCTGCTGCGGGGCCGGCGCCTGTTGCTGAGGCGTCTGCTGCTGCGGCTGTTGGGTGTACGGGTTCTGCTGCTGAACCTGCGGGGGCGTCTGCTGTTGGTACGGGCCGGGCTGCTGTTGCGGCTGCGGCGACTGCGCGTACGGGCCCGGCTGCTGGGGCTGCTGGACGTACGGGTTCTGCTGGGGCGGGGGCTGCTGGGTATGCGGGCCCGGCTGCTGCGGTGAGTACGGACCCGGCTGCTGCTGGGCGTACGGCCCCGGCTGTTGCGGCGACGGGGAGTACGGGCCGGGTTGCTGCGCGTAGGGACCGGGCTGTTGCGGGTTCGGCTGCTGCGCGTACGGGCCCTGCTGCTGCGGCCCGGGCTGCTGGGCGTACGGCGTCTGCTGGTTCTGGGCGTACGGGCCGGGCTGCTGGTTCTGGGCGTAAGGGTTGGGCTGCTGGTGCTGTGGGGTCGGCTGCGGCGCGTAGGGGCCCGGCTGCTGTTGCGGGTGCGGCTGGTTCGGGCCGGGCTGCTGGGAGTGCGGGCCGGGTTGCTGCTGCGGGTGGGGCTGTTGTGCGTACGGTCCCGGCTGCTGCTGGGGTTGCGGCTGCTGGGCGTAGGGACCCGGCTGGGACTGCTGGTACGGGTTCGCCTGGGCCTGCTGCTGGTGCGGGCCCGGCTGCGGTTGCTGGGTGTACGGGCCCGGTTGGTTCTGCTGGGGCTGCGGCTGCTGCGCGTACGGGCCCGGCTGCTGGGCGTAGGGGTTCTGCTGGGGCTGGGGATGCTGGGTGTGCGGGCCCGGCTGGGGCTGGGCGTACGGGCCGGGGGCCTGCTGATGCTGAGGCTGCGGGTTCTGGGGATTCGGCTGTTGCGCGTACGGGCCGGGCTGCTGCGGCCCCGGCTGCGGCTGCTGCGCGTGGGGCCCCGGCTGTGGTGCGTACGGGCCCGGTTGTTGCTGGGGGTTGGGGCTCTGGTGGTTCTGGGGCTGAGGGTTTTGCTGGGCGGCGGCGGGGTCGAAGGGGCGGCGGTTGGCGTCAAGGGTGAGGTGCCAGACGTTCTCGGCGCTGGTGTTGATGGGCTGTTGGCTGATCTCGCCGCTCTGGCTGTCGACCCAGATGACGCGGCCGTTGTGGTTGACCGCGTTGAAGACGTGCGCGCCACCGCCGCTGCCGTCGGGCTTCTTGGGCCAGGTCACCAGGACCGCGGAGGAGGCGCCGTGGCCGGCCTTGCGCAGTTCGTCGGCGATCCGGGAATAGCCGTCCTTCGCGTTCTGCCCGGAGTTGCGGAAGGTCGTTCCGGCCCACTGCTCGATGTTGGCGGTGCCGTCGCGCTCTCCGGAGGCGCGGTCGATGCCGCCGTTGCCGTCCGGGTCGTAGGTGCGTACCGCGGAGACCTGCGGGTTGCCGTACCAGGACTCCATGAACGAACGAGTGCAGTCGGCGCAGTTGTTGGAGCGGCCGAGGACATTGACGCCGCCGTCGTTCTGGAGCTGCGCCCAGGGCTGGAACGGGTCGTTGAACGGCCGCGGGGACCCGTCCGGATTGCGTGGGAAGCTCGTCAACAGCGCCTGCTGGTCGTGCGCGTACGGCGAATACAGGCCGTTCGGCTTGACGTGGAGGCCGATGCGTACGTCGGTGTGGCTGCGCAGATGCGGGGGCTGCGGCACCGGCGGCTCATGCTGGGGCGGAACCTGGCCGTGGCCCTGCTCGGGACCCTGCTGGTGCGGCTGCTGCGGGTGCTGGGGCTGCTGCTGAGGCGTGTGCTGCGGCTGTTGGTGCTGTGGGGTGTACGGGCCCTGGTGGTGGGGCTGTTGCGGGT